>JAFKLT010000112.1 GCA_017309275.1 Sphingomonadales bacterium
TCCCCTTTATGCTGCGTCGCCCTTGAAAAGGATGCCCGCCCACCCCATATCAAGGAGATCGCTGGCTTCGTTTCGCATGCCGGTGACTGAGAGACCATCGCGCTCCCGCATTCGGGAGGCGGCCGTGGATCTAAATCAACTCCTATATCATCACCAGATGGCCCTGATGGCGGCGAACCAGGCGCGACGCGATGGCGAGCCGTTGCCCAACTTCGACCTGCCGCGCTATTATGCGAAGCGGATCAGCGAGTATCGGGCGAAGCGCGGACTGGACGACACATATTCCGCCGTGACGGACGAGGTGCCGGTGGGCCCGAAGGCCGATCCCGCGACGTCGGAACCGGTCACCGGATATCCTGCCTTCATCGGCGACACGCTGATCGCCGCAATCCTCGTCAGCAAGGTGCTGAGCCTGACTCCGGAGGAGCGCACGGCCGCCGCGCTGGACGGCATCGTCGATCGTTTGGCCGAGATGCAGGAAGAGCTGTGGGTCATCGGCCATGACATATATCAGGCCCTCGAGCTGGACGGCGACGGACTTGCGGCGCTCGCGGAAGATGTGTCGTTTTCGTCGAGCGCTTCCGGCGATGAAGCGGTTCGGATGACGCCATTCCGATCGCAGTCGGAGGAAGGCATCGAGCACATCTATACCGAGCAATTCAGGGTCGGACCGTTTCGATATTCGAATATCGAGGACGCCCGCGCCGGGCTCCTGCGGCTGCGCATCGGCATCGGCCAGGCCGGAGGGCAGGCCAATGACGTCTGACCCCGAAAAGCCGATGGTGGTGCCGCAGCCCACGCGCACGAACCCGTTTCGCAAAAAGCGGAAACTTGTGCCCCTCGCGATCGAGGAGGCGCGTCGACAGGGCGCCATCAGCGCGCTCGCCTTTCTGTTGCTCGGCGGCCGCGACGCCGCGGTCGAATTCCTCAACACCGAAAATCTGGCATTGGGCGGCAGGCCCATCGCGATCGCGACGCGCAGCAGCGCGGGCTATGCGACGGTCGAACGGGACATTCGGTCGCGATCGGCCTTGCCGGATGCGCAACATGGCGGATGACCGCGACGAGGGCGAAAGCCATATCGTGCGGAGCTGGTTCGAGTGGGAGATCGACGGCCTGGTCCGAAAGGTGATCCTGGTCATCGAAACCGACCTGCCCATGCAGCCTGACGAGACCGGATATGACGCGGTCACCCTCGACATATTGCGCTCCGCCGCCATCGCCCGCTCGCGCATGTCGCCCGGCGCAATCGACCGCATCCGTGTCGTGCCTGTCCGTTACTAGCGATCCCGGTTAACGAAGGTGGAGCATCCGGTTATGGCCGCTTATGAAATTACCGCCGTCCGCCAACGGGGCAGCGAAGGCAGCACGCACCTCATCGACGCCGTAAAGGTCGGGAACAGTCTTTTCCTGACCGATCAGATCGTCGACTGGATAGCCGCGGGGACGCATCGTTTCTGGATATGGTTCCAGGACAAGGAGGTCGATGTCGTCGTTCGGCAACAAGTCTCGTCGCGGCGCTATTATCTCACCACCGAAGGCGGAGGATTCCCGCCGATCGCGCTGCTTTCGCTCCCCCGGTTCTGAATCCGGCGGTGCCTGGCCCGCGCTTTTTCTTTACATAGGCGGTTAAGGCTCGATCAGCACCCATAGTGCTGGTTTTAGACGGTTTTTCCGTATTTCCGGTCCTGTTCCCCGCGATCTTTCGTAAAGATTTACCGTCAGATGGCTTGACGAATCAAAATTCAATCGATTAAGTTGAGTTTGTCACTCGGGGCTGGTCGAGACGAGTGACGGCTCTCCCTTCGACCCGCGGCTTTTGACCGGGAAGCAGCTTGCTCCGCGTTACCAACGGCTAAAGCGCGTGATGCTGGGGCGACAGCGCCAGGCATTGCGTTCCCCCTCCAGAACAAGGGGTATGGCAATGCATATGCGTAATCGTCGGATCTAGCTCCGTCGTCCGACCGGACCCCGAAGTCCGGTTTCCATCATCGGCGTTTCCTTTCCCGCCCGCGCGGTTGCTCGCGCGCATGCTTGCGGTCCCGGCGTCTTCGGCGGGGGCGCGGGCCTGTGCGCCTGCGCGCCGATCCCGCACGCCCATGCAAGCCGGTTCGCCTTCGCGGACCCCCTCGATAATCGACAGGGAAGTTGAATGACCATCAAAGACTATGCGGGGCCTTTCCGCCTCGCCGTATCCGCGTTCGCCATCCTGGCCGCAGCGCCGGTGTTCGCAGCCGAGACCGATGAAGCCGATACGGCCGTCGCGGCCGTCGCCAATACGGGCGAAAGCGGTTACGCCGATATCGTCGTGACCGCGCAGAAACGCGAAACGCGCCTGCAGGATACGCCGGCGAGCATCCAGGCCGTCACCGGTTCGACCCTTGAAAACGCGTCGATCTATGGCCTCAACGATCTGGCGAAGGTGGCCCCCGGTCTTGTCGTGACCGATGCCGGCCCCGGACAGCGGCGCATCTCGCTGCGCGGCATTCGTTCGTCGGGCGAACCGCAGGTCGCGGTCTATTATGACGAGGCGCCGCTGGCGGGCGCCCCCGGCACGACGAGCGATTCCGGCGGCAACCAGGGCGATCTGCAACTGTTCGACGTGTCGCGCGTCGAGGTGCTGCGCGGACCGCAGGGCACGCTGTACGGGGCAAGCTCGATGGGCGGGACGATCCGCATCATCTATCAGAAGCCGACCGACGAATTCGCGGCCGCCGTCGATCTGGTCGGTTCGACGACGAGCCATGCGGGCGAGAATTACCAGGTCAACGCGATGGTCAACGTGCCGATCATCGGCGACAAGCTGGGCGTTCGCGCCGTCTATTTCCGCCGCAAGAATGCCGGGTGGATCGACAATCCCGCGCTGGGCCAGGAAGAAGTCAATCGCGAGGAGACCGAGGGCGTCCGCTTGCTGGTCAGGGCCAAGCCCGCCGACTGGCTGACCCTGGATCTGGGCTTTCATTATTATGATGCGACCGGCGCGAATCCGGTCTGGGCGCCGGGGCTGGGCGAGTTCGTCGGCGCCAACCGCGTCAACCTGGACTTCTATGACCAGAACCGGCTGTATACGGGGACGGCGAACGCCGATCTGGGCTTTGCCAATCTGGTCGTGACGGGCGCGTACCAGGACCGCGACAGCCTGTTCATTCGCGATCCCTTCTATCTGTTGCGCGGCGCGAAGAACAACCAGACCTTTTGCCGGCGCCACTTCACCGCAGCGGTATGCGCGACGCCGCAGGGGATCGCCGACTTCAACACCTATGTCGATACGGTCACGCCGGTCGCCTATGTCTCGCCGCAGACGATGAACAACGCGACCGGCGAAGTGCGCCTGCAGTCGAAGGGCGACGGGTTCCTGACCTGGACCGTCGGCGCCTATTGGTCGCGGCGCAACTCGTGGGTCGGATCGAACGGCGTGCTCGTCGATGCGTCGGGCAATCTGCGCGAGGATCAGCCGCTGGTCTATACGCGGCAGGTCAAGGACCGCCTGCGCCAGGTCGCGGGCTTCGGCGAGGTGTCGGTCCGTCCCTTCGACGGGCTGACCGTCACCGGCGGCATCCGCTATTACGATTATCGACGGATCGTCGCGGGCGACACGCAAAAGGGTTTCGACCTGATCAACTTCGCGGTCCAGCCGTGGACGGTGCGCGAGACGCAGGAAGACGGGCTGCTGTACAAGGCCAATGTCGCGTACAAGGTGTCGCCGAAGCTGCTCGTCTATGCGCAGGCCGCCTCGGGCTTTCGTCCCGGCGGCGCGAACCAGGTGCTGGGCCTGCCGACCTCGTTCACGCCCTATGAGTCCGACAAGCTGTGGACCTATGAGGCGGGCGCGAAGTCGACGCTGCTCAACGGCCAGTTCCTCTTCAACCTGACCGGTTATGTGACCGACTGGAAGAATCTGCAGGTGAGCGGCACCAGCGGCACCTTCGCCTTCCTGACCAATGCGGGCGACGCACGGGTCAAGGGTGTCGAGGCCGAGGCGATCGCCGTGCCCGCGCGCGGGGTGCAATTCTCGGCGAACGTGAACCTGCTGTCGGCCAAGCTGACGTCGGACCAGATCAACGACCTGGTCATCGCGAGCGGCCGCAAGGGCGACCGCGTGCCGCAGATCCCGAACATCAGCTATGCGGTGGCCGGGCAATATGAATGGGATGTCGGCGGGCTGAAGGCGCTGGTGCGCGGCGACCTCAGCTATGTCGGCCGGTCCTATGCCGACTTCCGGCCGACCTCGTCGGCGTATCGCCGCCTGGGCGATTACACGACCGTCGGCGCGCGCGCCGGCATCGGGAACGAGCGCTGGGGCGCCTATCTGTTCGTGACCAATATCTTCGACGTCAAGGGCCGGACGACGGCGGGCAACGTCCTGGGCGGCACGATCGAACAGGTCACGACGATCACGCCGCGCACCGTCGGGCTCAACCTGAAACTCGGCGTCTGAAGGAGGCGAGCATGCGCTATACACCCAAAATAGCCGCGGCCCTGTTGCTGGCGGGGCTTTCGAGCCCCGCCCTTGCGCAGGGAAGCCCGGCGGTCGACGTGCCCGTCGTGGCACCGAACGAACAGGCGCGGCAGCGGGCGGCGACGGTCGTGCCCCTCGCCGCCGCGCTCGAACCCCGGCTGACCAAGCTGTCGCGCGACATCTGGTCGCTGTCCGAAATCGGCTTCAAGGAAGTGAAGAGCAGCGCGCGGTTGCAGCAGGAGCTGAAGGCCGCCGGTTTCCGCATCACCCCCGGCGCGGGCGGCATGCCCACCGCCTTCATCGCGGAGGCGGGGTCGGGCGGCCCCGTCATCGCGCTGCTCGCCGAATATGACGCGCTTCCTGGGCTGGCCCAGCGCGCGGTTCCCCATGTCGATCCGATCGAGGGGCAGGTGGCCGGCCAGGCGTGCGGCCATAATCTTCTGGGCGCGGCGTCGGTGACGGCGGCGATCGCGATCAAGGAATGGCTGCAGAAGAATGGCGTCGCGGGCACCGTCCGCCTGTACGGCACGCCGGCGGAGGAGGGCGGATTTTCGAAGGTCTATTTCGTCCGCGACGGCTTTTTCAAGGATGTCGACGTCACGCTGACCTGGCACCCCGGCGATCGCAACGGCGCGACGCCGGGCCGGTCGCTGGCGATGATTTCCGGCAAGTTTCGCTTCAAGGGAATCGCGTCGCACGCCGCCGCGGCGCCCGAGCGCGGCCGCTCCGCGCTCGACGGGGTCGAGGTCATGAACGTCGCCGCAAATTTCCTGCGCGAACATGTGCCGCAGGAGGCGCGCATCCAATATGTCATCACCAACGGCGGCGGACAGCCGAACATCGTCCCCGCCAATGCCGAAAGCTTCTATTTCGTGCGGCACCATGACGCGGCGATCGTGAAGGATATCTGGCAGCGCGTCGTGAATGCGGCGGAGGGCGCGGCGCTAGCGACGGGAACGAAGGTCGAGGTCGAGTTGATCTCCGGCGCTTATGACACGCTGCCGAACCTGACGCTGAACCGGATCGTCCACCGCAATCTGACCACGGTCGGCGGTTACAGCTATTCGCCCGAGGATGCCGCGTTCGCCAAGGCGATCATCGCGACCTATCCCGACCGGGGGATCAAGGAGAGCGATCCGTCGCAGATCGAGCCGCTCGGCCCCGAACGCAAGGGATCGGCCTCTTCCGACGTCGGCGACGTGAGCTGGGTCACGCCGACCGCGTCGCTGTCCACCGCGACCTTCGTGCGCGGCACCTCGCCGCATAGCTGGCAGGCGGCGGCGACCAGCGGCACGCCGATCGGCGAAAAGGGCGCGCTGGTCGCGGCCAAGACGATGGCGCTGACCGCCGCCGAGCTGTTCCTGAGCCCCGAGGCGATCCAGGCGGCGAAGGCCGAGTTCGAGGCCCGTCGCGGCGCCGACTTTACCTATGTCTCTCTCGCCGGCGACCGCAAGCCGGCGCTCGATTACACCGACAAGCAAG
The DNA here is from genome assembly GCA_017309275.1 of Sphingomonadales bacterium. Taxonomy (GTDB): domain Bacteria; phylum Pseudomonadota; class Alphaproteobacteria; order Sphingomonadales; family Sphingomonadaceae; genus Sphingopyxis. The sequence continues at coordinate 5,942 of JAFKLT010000112.1, forward strand.
GAGAATGACGATGACCAATTATTCGCGGCGCGATGTGTCGCGCCTCGGCGGACTGGGCCTGGGTGCGGGCCTTTTGGGCGGCGCGACGGTCGCCGGCGCCGCGCCGGCATCGGCGAAGACGCGCGTCGCGGGCGCCGACCGGCTGCTGCCGCTCGACCATATCGTGTGGGCGGTGCCCGATCTGGACGCGGGCATTCGCACCATTGCCGACCTGACCGGGATCGAGCCGGTCTCGGGCGGCAAGGCACCCGGGCGCGAGCAGAGCCACAATGCGCTGATCAGCCTGGGCGACGGCGCCTATCTGGAGATATTCTCGCCCGCGCGGGCGGGCGGCGGCGGCCGCTGGGGCAAGGTCATCGAGGATGGCCAGCCGCGCATCGTCAGCTATGCGCTGGGCGTGAAGGACCGGTTCGCCAGGCTGAAGCCCGCGATCGAGGCGGCGGGATATGGCTTTACCGGGCCGCGCGCGATGGGCCGCGTCCGGCCCGACGGCGGTGCGGTGAACTGGGAACTGCTCAATGTTTCGGGCACGCCGCTGGACGAGGCGCTGCCGTTCTTCATCGACTGGCTGGGGTCGTCGCCGCATCCGTCGGAAAGCTCGCCGAAGGGCGCGACGATCGCCTCGTTCACCGTCGCGCACCCGCGCGCCGACGAACTCGCCGCGATCTATCGGGGCATCGGCGTCGATACGCCCGTGCTGCGCAGCAACAAGGCGGCGATCAACCTGGTCCTCGACACGCCGCGCGGAAAGGTGTGGCTTA
>JAFKLT010000037.1 GCA_017309275.1 Sphingomonadales bacterium
ATCATGCTGTCCCAATGATCGAGGCCGCCATAAAAGGCCTCGACCGCAAGCCGCTCGTCGCGGCCGTGGATGCGATCGTCGTCGGGCAGGCGAAGCCAGTCGCCGGACACGCCGTAGGTCGGAATCCCGGCCGCCCTGAATTCGCGCCCGTCGGTGTATCCGACCATCATCGACGGGATGACCGGCACCCCGGGAAACCGGCTTTGCACCGCCTGGGTGTACGCGCGCAGAATGTCCATCTGCAGCGGCGACGCCGCCGCCGCGACGGCGCGGCCGTCCATCTCGACCCGGATATTGTCGCCCACGACCTTTGCCAGTTCTTCGCGCACGGCTTCGGGGGCGGTGCCGGGAAAGATGCGGCAGTTGACCGTCGCGACCGCGCGTTGCGGCAGGGCATTGAAGGCGTGGCCGGCATCTAGCCGCGTCGCGACGCAGGTCGTCCGCGTCATGACATCCTCGTCGAGGTGCGACGCGAGGAGGGCCCCGGCCGCGGCGTCGTTCGGATCGTCCGCGAACCGGCGCATCGCGGCCGCGACCTCTGGCGCGCGATAGGGTGCGGCGGTGCGGAAATAGGTTCGGGTGATATCGTCGGCCTGCGGCGCGAAGCGATGGGCCGCGAGCCGGGAAAGCGCGGATGCGAGGTCGTAGATCGCGTTGTCGGACCGGGGGCGCGAGGCGTGGCCGCCGGCGTTGATCGCGGTGAGGGTGTAGACCGCCGATGTCTTTTCGGAGGGTTCGAAGGTGAAACCCAGCGATTTGCCGTCGCTCATCTGGAACGCGCCACCGCCGCCGTCGCTGTTGAGCGCATATTCGGCGTCGATCAGGCTCCGCCAGCGGGTCGCCAGCAAGCGGGCGGATTCGGTGGTCGTCTCTTCGTCCCCGGTAAATGCCAGGATGATGTCGCGGTCCGGCACGAAGCCTTCCGCCCGCAGACGGATCAGCGCAGTCGAAAGCTGTGCGACCCCCGATTTGATGTCCGCGGAACCGCGACCGTAGAAATAGCCATTATCTTCGGTGAGCCGGAACGGTTCATAGGACCAATCCTCGCGCTTGGCCTCGACCACATCCATATGCGCGAGCAGCAGGATCGGCTTGCGCCCCGACGAGCCGTCACCACGATATCGAACCACGAAGGCCGCCGTCTCCCCATGCGGAAGGATATGGATATCCTCGCTGGGGAAGCCCGCCGTCCGAAATTGTTCGGCCAGATACGCCGCCATTCGGGGCACTTCGCCGCGCCCCGCAACGGTGGGGATCGCCATCGTCGCGGCGTAGATTTCGCGGGCCTTGGCCTGCCACTGTTGGGGCGCGGGGGATGCTGCGACAGGCGATGCCGCGAGCGCGGCCAGCCCGATGGCGAGGCCCGCCCTGGCGACGCTAACCCCAGAGCGCATTGTCATAGGGATGGAGAATATGCCCGTCATACCGCATGCCATCGACGATGTCCTTTTTCAGAAGCAGCGGGCAATCGAGATCCACCACCTCGCACAATTGTCCGATGAGGAACGCCGGCGCGATGCCCAGCGAGGTCCCCTCCATGCATCCGACCATGAGCCGCAGACCCAGCGCGCGGGCCTCGTGCGCGAGGTGCAGCGCCTCGGTCAGCCCCCCGCTCTTGTCGAGCTTGATATTGATGAAGCCATATTTGCCCGTGACGGCCGCAAGCGATCGGCGGTCGCTGCAAGCCTCGTCGGCGCATAGCGGAACCGGTCCGTCATATTCGCGGAGCTGCTCGTCATCCTCCGCGGGGAGGGGCTGTTCGATCAGCTTTACGCCGATCTCGGCAAGATAGGGGCTGAGTTCGACGAGCCGCGCGAAGGACCACGCCTGGTTGGCATCGACGACCAGGTCGGCCGAGGGCACCGCGGCATGAATGGCCTGATCTCGAGGATATTTTTACGCTCGTCGATCTGTCCGCCAATACCGGCCATCATCTTGGCCCGCACTATTCAGCGGCCGATCTTCGCGTGGTGCGTCGTGCAATCATCGTAAGAATGATCCGGATGCTGTCCCAGGCATATAAGCGCCGACAGCGTTCGCCTGACGCTGCATGGCGGGCGCTGGAGACCTTCTTCGATGGGTTCAGAGCCGACATCAGTGCGGTCCTAAGCATGAACTGGGACACGGTATTCGAACGCGGCGTTGCACGCGCGCAGACGCTTCGGCGCGTAGAATATGGCTGTCACGCGCGGGCGGTAATGTTCGATGGCAACAGCCTTATCAGTCGGCGGCTGACGGGCGAACCACTGCACATCCTCAAGCCACACGGCTCAGTCAACTGGCTCTATTGCGACGCGTGCCGCGAGACTTTTTGGGTGCCGCCGAGCGATACCGATCGGGTGGCACAGACGCTCTTCCGGCAGCAGGACTGGGCGGTGCTCCCAAAGCCAAAGTCCAAACTGCCTGCGATCCGGACCCCTGCCTGCCCGCATTGCGATACGCAGAGCCTGGGTACGCGGTTCGCGACCTTCAGCTATCGCAAGGCGCTCGATTTTCCGATGCACTCGGCAAGTTGGAGGACAGCAGAGCGGTATCTCAAAGGCACGGCCGACTGGGTCTTCATCGGCTATTCGATGCCGGCCGCCGATTTCGAATTCAAGCATCTGCTTAAGCGGGTGCAATTGACCGAAGGCGACCGGCCCAATATCACTGTTATCACAGGCGGCAGGGATGCCGACGCAACAATTGATCGCTACAAAAAGTTCTTCGGCGATGTGAAGGGCAAGCGCTTTGCCTTCAAGAACGGACTGGATGTCGAAGCACTGAGGCATCTCGAGAAAATCAAGGTGCTGAGCGCTTAGCGATAACCAATCCGCCTCAAGATTATAGGCGTATTCGTGGTAAATCGCTAAGAGTAGTATTGTGGTACTAGCGAATGGCGGCTTTCGGCCACACCATCGGGTCTATTTCCGCAGGTGCGCTTTGATCCGTATGAAAGGGACTGGAAAATTTCTTCGGTGTCTCCCATCGAGATAGCATGAGCGAGGAAACAGCCTCAGGCTTGACCAACAATGGGCAGCGCAAAGCGCTTTCGAGCGAGCTTCGCGCTGCGATATGGGAGGCGCACAAGAAGCGCTGCGCCTATACGGGCGACATGCTTGCCTTTGCGGAGCTCGAGATCGATCACGTCATCCCGGTCACTGTTTCATCGGCGGAGCTTGCGCGGCTTGTCGAAGAGAAGATCATCGCCGCGGACTTCAATCTCAACGGGCTCGGCAATCTGCTTCCGACGAAGCGTTTCCCGAACGGCAGCAAGGGCTCTCGCGTTCGCAGCAACAATGTCCTCGTTCATTTCCTAGACCTAGCGGAGCATAGCCGCGCCGCGATCGAGCAAAGGCTGTCCGCTTCACTCGAGGACGGGAAATTGCTGACTGCCTATCTTCAATTGAAGGCGAAGGCGGAAAACAACTCCCTCAATGTCGAGGATATCATCGATATTCATCGTCAGCAGGAAGGAATGACGCGGTTGCGCCATATTCCTGAACTCGATGGCAGCGAGGACGTGACCCTTCTCAATGCCGAGTTGGCGCGCGAACTGATGCTCAAGCCCTTCGCGCTGGGGGGCGGGCACATTACCGAGGTGGTCGTTCAGAATGATGCCGATGAGCAGACGATCTGCGCGAACTGCGTCGAATTTATCGCGGCGCGGGAGGCGGGCCTTTGGCCACTGACGCAGTTCGACATCAACTGTTACAGTATGGCAGACCGTAACTGCGGCATGCTAACGGCGATCGAGACGGCCAGCTTCGCGCCTGAATCTGTACTGCGCTATCCGCGCGTCACCTGTCGCAATCTTGATCGCTGGTCCTCCGCTTGGGTGCGCCAGAACTGGATCGAATTCGATGATCCGGAGGACAGTGCGATGTTCAATCGTTGCGCGACCGTTGCCGATCTCATGGCGGAGGGTGTTTGTGCTCTCACCCACCAGGACGAGTGGCGGGTCGCCATTGAGCCCGCAAAGGGCTTTGCGGTGTCGATCAGCGAGCTATTCAGGGCCGACCTCGACGGCGACGGAGAAGAGGAGATATTGGTTTTCGACCTGACCTATGCGCCGCACGGCACCCTCCGAGCCGGCAGCGTCCGGATTGCGAAGCCAGATGCGAACGGCATTCTCCAACCCGTTGACATTGACGATGGCACGGCTGACCCCATAGCCGTAGCAGCCAGCAGTCGCGGAGGACCGGGATGAACCAGAATAGCAGCCATCCCTATGCTTCCTTTGCCAGCCGCTATGCGGATCCGACCCAATCCTATCTGACGGCCTATATGGCGCTGCAGCGGGCCAATTCGCTCCTTGAGGATGCCGAGACGGTGAATGCGGTGCTGAGTAAGGAGCATCCGCCTGAGCAACGCTGGATGCCGTGGTTTGGCGCCGAGATCGTTTCCTATTATGCTGTCGGCTATGTGACCTGCCTGGAGTGGCACGCCCGCTCGCGCGTCGTCGACCTTCTGACCTTTGATCCGGGCGTCCGGTTCGACGACTTTCGAGGGCAGATCAGTGACAAGCTGATCATCGAGATGCTGGGTCAGAAGGCTTCGGTTAGCCACTTGGTCGGAGCCTCGATCAACGTACCCAGCCTCGATCGCTACTTCTCGATCATGGCGCGCATCCTTGGGCATTTCGGCGTTCGGGCCAGCGTCGGCGACTGGTTGACGGGAGCCGCGGACGGCGCGACCACCTGCTGGGTCCAGCCCTCAAATATCGAGGAGCTCGAGTATCTCTTCACCTTTCGCAACGGTCTCGTGCACGAAATCGGAAGCAATGTGATGGGTCATTTCAACATCCGCGAGAACTGGAATCCCGAAGAGGCCATTTGGGCTGGTAGGATGGTCGCGTCGGTCATTCAAGGGATCGAGGCCGTATTCGCTCGCGTCCTTCCGAAGGGGTTTCCGAACAAGCTCGATGAAAGCTCCTATCCTTTGGATCCGCTCGACAATCTTAGAGAAGACTTGGCCGCGCTCGAAGCGATTGTGGATCGCGAGATCAGGGGCGCCGAATGGCAATGGTCCGGCACCGTCGAGCTGTGGGACAGTGCGCGGAGCGCCGCCCAAGCCCATTTGACGGCCGAAGAAATGTTCATCGATCGCGCGGAAATGCTCCACTGGCGATATTGGGACGCGCGCTTTCCGCTTCGCCTGAATGCCCTGAAGTCCCGCATGGAATTCTTGCGCGGGCTGCATGACAATTTCACGGCGGCGCATCTAGACGACCTGTCGGAAGATCCACCAGGAGCCAAGCCATCCTGACCTAATGGGCGGGGAATTCCGTGTTTGCGGTTCTAGCGAGCCGACAGTGCGCAGATAAACCGTTCGGCGATCAGGGCGTTGTAATGCGACGCGCATGTCCGGTTTTTCCAGATCACGTCTAAAAGCCGCCCGTCCGTTAGCGGTCAGATGAAGATGGCCAGCGCTTCAAGCGGCATCCGCCAAATTTAGAAAATCCGGCATTTGGTGCGCAATTCAGCGATTCCAACTGGCCTGCTGTCTGCCTGCCGTCTCGAAACCAGTCACGTTCGGATCGCAGCTACGCATTGCCCGCTAGATCGCTCAGCGGAGCCGTGCCAAATTGCCTTTATCGGGGCTGAAAATCGGGAGTTTGGTGCGGTAATTGGTGAATCCGACTCAAATTGCGCCAAATTCCCGAAAAAACTCAATAAAATCAATGTTCATGGTGCGGTCGAGAAGACTCGAACTTCCACGGCCTTTCGGCCACAACGACCTCAACGTTGCGCGTCTACCAGTTCCGCCACGACCGCACATCATGATGGTCCGGACGGGTCCGGCACCAGGTAGGAGCGGGCGCCTAGCAAAGCTTTTGGGGTGATGCAAGCGAGCATCGACCGCTTTTATTTTTTGCAGCTGCGAACGCGCGCCTCGGCGGCTTTGGCCGTTGTCATCGAAACGACTCAAAAGAGTCACCTCTCTGTCATCGCTCTGGCGTCAGACCGTCATCGAATCACCCTAGTGGCGGCGGCACCGGGGGCGAGGCGGCGATTCCTCATCTCGTTTGCCGGTGGTTTTTCACAGCGCCCCCGGGGCGCACACCGGGAACGGAGAATTTCATGGCGGCCTTTGCACGCGTTCGTTTGATCATGCTCACCAGCGTGGCCTGTTCCACCCTCGCAGCCTGCGGCGCCGACGACATCGCGTCGCCCGGTGAAGGCGGCACCATCATCATCAATCCGACCCCGACCCCCACGCCGACCCCGACCCCCACGCCGACCCCGCCGTCGGTGACCCCCGCCGCCGGCTGCCCGACCATCTCGGCCGGCGCCCTGACCGACAGCGGCACGATCAGCAACGCCTCGGTCGGCAGCTTCCGCGTCTGCACCCTGCCGTCGCGCATCACGGGCAGCATCACGCTGCCGAAGATCGCCGGCCTCGTCTATCGCATGAACGGCCGCGTCGATGTCGGCACCGACCAGGGTCCGACGACGACGGGCACGACCAACGTCGTGCTGACGATCGAACCGGGCGTCATCCTGTACGGTGAATCGGGTCCGTCGTGGCTTCACGTCAATCGCGGCAACTCGATCCAGGCCGTCGGTACGCCGACCCGCCCGATCATCTTCACCAGCCGCGACAACGTCCAGGGCCTGAACACCGAAAGCTCGTCGGGCCAGTGGGGCGGCGTCGTGCTCAGCGGTCGCAGCCAGATCACGAACTGCGCCAGCGGCACCGCGACCCCCGGCACCACCGCCTGCGAACGCCAGACCGAAGGTTCGGTCGACCCGGCGCTCTACGGCGGCGCGAACAACACCGAAAGCAGCGGCCGGATGAGCTACGTCCAGATCCGCTTCTCGGGCTATATCCTGTCGGGCAACAGCGAGCTCCAGTCGCTGACGCTGCAGGGCATCGGGTCGGGCACGCAGATCGACCATATCATGTCGTACAACAGCTCGGACGACGCGATCGAAGTGTTCGGCGGCCACGCCCATGTGAAGCACTTCATTGCTGTCGGCGCCGAGGACGACAATCTCGACACCGACGTCGGCACCAAGTCGAACTGGCAATATGGCATCGTCGTACAGCGTCCGAACATCGGCGACGCACTGATCGAGGCGGACTCGGACGATGCGCTCGACGGCGACAATCCGCGCCAGAACACCCGCGTCGCGAACTATGTCTTCTATCAGAACGCACAGAACGCCTCGTCGGACCAGGCCTCGATCCTGCTGCGCGGCGGCACCGACTATGGCCTCTACAACTCGGTCGTCGTCAGCCCGAACAACCCCTGCCTGCGCATCAGCCGCGCGCAGACCGCTTCGGGTACGCAGAATGCCGCGATCGACGAATTCGGCGCGCCGATCTTCCGCTCGGTCCTGATGCAGTGCTCGGGTACCAAATATATCGGCAGCAACAGCGTGACCGCCGCCGACGTCCAGGCGATCTTCGGTTCGGGTTCGAACGGCAACAACGATGCCTACACGCCGACGCTGACCAGCCTCTACATCAACGGCGCGACCGAAACCGCGGTCACCCCGTTCAACGTGTCGACGCTGAACGGCACGACGTTCAACGGCATCGAACAGACCCGCGCAGGCTTCTTCGACAGCACGACCTACATCGGTGCGGTCAAGGATGCGGCCGACACCTGGTTCCAGGGTTGGACCTGCAACAGCGCGACCGCCAACTTCGGTACCGGCAACACGGGTCTCTGCACCTCGCTGCCGACCACCTGAGGCCTTTGCTTCCAATGGGAGGGAGCGGTGTGGTGCCGCTCCCTCTCGCATATTTTTCGGGTTCCTGAGGGGTGACTGTCATGTCCAAGCCGATCCGGCTCGCCAGCCTGTTGTTGATTTCCACGGCGCTTGTCGCGCCCGCCACGGCGATGGCGCAATCGGATCCCGCCGCGGAAACGCCCGCGCCGCCCGCTGTCGACCCGGCCGCTGATACCCCGGCGGAGCCCGTTGCGGAGGCACCCGCGGACGATGAGATGGATGTCTCGATCCCCGGCGGCGAGATCGTGGTGACCGGTCGCCGCAACGCCAATGTCGAGCGCACCGCGCCGCAGGTCGTCTCGGTGCTGGGCGCCGCCGACATCGCGCGCACCGGCGAAGGCAATATCGCGGGCGCATTGGGCCGCGTCACGGGCCTCAGCGTCGTCGGCAACGGTTTCGTCTATGTGCGCGGCCTCGGCGATCGCTATTCGCTCGCGCTGCTCAACGGCTCGCCGCTTCCCAGCCCCGAGCCGCTGAAGCGCGTCGTACCGCTCGATATCTTCCCCAGCGGCATCATCGCCTCGTCGCTCGTCCAGAAAAGCTATTCGGCGAACTTCCCCGGCGAATTCGGCGGCGGCGTGATCAACCTGACGACCAAGGCGGTCCCGCGCGATCCCTTCCTTCAGATCGGCGGCAGCATCGGCGGCAATTCGGAAACGACCGGCCAGCTCGGCTATACCTATTACGGGTCCAGCACCGACTGGACCGGCTTCGGCGACGGCGAACGCAACCTGCCGCCCGCCTATAAGGCCTGGCGCGCGTCGGGCCTGCGCATCAACGACCCCAGCGTGAACCAGCAAGCGATCGCCGGTCAGTTCGTGACCGCGCGCAACGGGATCGTTCAGCGCAACGACAACATGCCGGTCAACTGGGGCGTCAACGTCACCGGTGGCAAGTCCTGGACGCTTGGCGACACCGAAATCGGCCTGATCGCGACCGCGGGTTACACGAACCGCTGGCGCGTCCGCGACGTGACGCAGCAGACCGCGAACGCGCTCGACCTGTCGACGCTCAACACCGACATCAACCGCGTGATCACCGACAACCGCATCGTCGTGAACGGCCTGATCGGGCTCAGCGCGGAATTCGGCGAGAACAAGATCCGCTGGACCAACCTTTATATCCGCGACACGATCAAGCAGGCACGCCTGGGGGCAGAGGACCGTCCGCTGACTTCTGACGCCAGCCCGGGCGTCAGCTTCATGTACCAGGACACCGCCTGGTTCGCGCGCCAGCTCTTCAACACCCAGTTTGTCGGCGAATTCCAGCTGTTCGACAATCTCGACGTCGATATCCGTGCAGGCTACGCCAATTCGCAGCGCGAGGCGCCGTTCGAACTCAGCTTTCTCTACAGCCGTTCGAACAGCCCGACCGATCCCTATGGGCAATTCTACACCAACACGCTGAACACCGGCCAGCGGCCGGGCAGCGCGACGATCGCCTTTTCGGACCTCAACGAAAATCTCTATTCGGGGGGCATCGACTTCACCTACGAGATTTCGCCTACGGTGAAGGCGGTCTACGGCTATGCCTATAGCGACACGAACCGCGTCACCGAACGACGCGACTTCCTGTTCCAGGGCAACAACAATATCCCGCTGGCGATTTCGATCCTGCGCCCCGACCTGCTGCTGTCGCAGACGGTGATCTGTTTCCCGCCGCTCAATCCGCCGGTCAATCCGAACTGCCCCGCCAACCCCAGCCCGACCGGCATTTCGCTGGTCGACAGCACCGGGTCGAACCCGACCTTCCGTGCGATCCTGCGCAACCATGCCGGCTATTTCCAGATTCAGGCGGACGTGTTCGACGGGCTCAACCTGAATGTCGGCGCACGCTATGAAACCGCGGTGCAGCGGGTCGACGCGGTCCAGGTCTATAACGTCACCCCGACCTTGCCGCCCTCGACCAACCTGTCGCGCAACTATCTGCTGCCCGCCGCGACGCTGACCTATGAGATCGAGCCGCAGATGCAGGTTCGCCTCAGCGCGTCGAAGACGATTGCCCGGCCGCAGTTCCGCGAGCTGGTGTTCCAATCCTATTACGACCCGGACACCAACCGGACCTTCCAGGGCAACCCGCAGCTTGTCGACAGCCAGCTCTACAATGCGGAAGGTCGCTTCGAATGGTATTTCGCGCCCGAACAGCGCGTGTCGATCGGCGGCTTCTGGAAAAAGATCAAAAATCCGATCGAAACCTATGCCAGCTTCGACGGTAACAGCGTGACGACCCGCTTCGCCAACGCCCCCGAAGCCACGCTCTATGGCGCCGAACTGGAGGTCCAGAAATATTTCGACCTCAGCGGTTGGGGCGGCCTTTTCGCCACGCGCCGCGGCGTGTTCATCGGCAACTACACCTATTCGAAATCGAAGCTGAAGGTCGGTCCGACCGATCCGGTCCAGGCCTTCCCCTTCACGGGCGCAACGCTGGCCAGCCAGTTCTTCCGCGACGGGGCGCCGCTGACCGGCCAGTCGGACCATCTCGTCAACGTCGAATTCGGGCTCGAAAACACCGAAAAGCTGTCGCAGCAAACGATCCTGATCTCCTATGCCTCGGATCGCATCACGCGGCGCGGTCCGTCGGGTCAGCCCGATATCTTCGAACGGCCGGGCATCCAGGTCGATTTCGTCGCCCGCCAGGGCATCCCGCTCTTTGGCAAGGAGCTGGAGCTGAAGTTCGAGGCGCGCAACATTTTCGGTACGAAGTACAAGGAAATGCAGCAGAGCGGCGACAACACCATCTATTACAATCTGTACAAGACCGGCACGACCTTCTCGCTCGGCGGGTCGCTGAAATTCTAAGAGGTCCCTTGCACGCCATCCCGGTCATCCCCGGGATGGCGTTGCGCCGAGCCGATTGCGGGCGGACTCGCCCCTCTGACAAAAAACTGTAATCTTCCCGTCAACTGATTGTCACCAATCGCCCCTAGGCGATTCGCGAGACCGCTTTTTCAGTTGGGGGACAGGTAGGAATTCATGGCGACGCTGATGTCCGGATCGGCTGTTCGGCTGCCGCGTGCGCTGCCGTCGTGGCTGCGTGTCGAGCGATCGCCGCGCAACGTCGCGCCGATGCTGCTCGTCGGCCTGCTCGGCATCGCCCTCGTCTGGCAATGTGTCAGCCTGCTCTGGACGCTGATCGTGCCGCTGTCGCCGCTCGGCGCATGGCAGCCGCAGACCGCGGTGATCGCGTCCCCGGCGGAACGCCGCGCGCTCTTCTCCAGCATCGACCCCTTTTTCCGCGGCGCGGGGCAGGGGCCGGCAACCGCCACGGTGACCTCGGCGGGGCTGACGCTGTTCGGCGTCAACATCAACGAGGCGACCGGCGGCGGATCGGCGATCCTCGCGGCCGAGGACGGCATCCAGAACAGCTATGCCGTCGGCGATGAGGTGGCGCCGGGGCTGAGGCTCGTCGGTGTCGCCTTCGACCATGTGCTGCTCGATCGGGGCGGAACGCGCGAAACATTGTTCCTCGATCAGAGCGGCGCGGCACCTGCCGTAGCGACGCCGGCCGCGCTGCCACCGCCCACGGCCGAGCCTGGCGCGGCGCCAAGCGGGGAACTGGCGCCCGATGCGCTGAAAGCGGGGGTCGGCTTCGCGCCGCGAGCCGAGGGAGGGAAGGTCACCGGCCTGACCGTCCAGCCGCAGGGCGACGGTGCAACGTTCCGTGCCGCGGGCCTGCGCCCCGGCGATGTCATCCGCTCGGTCAACGGCCGTCCCATCGGTTCGGCGGGCGACGCCGCTTCGCTGGCCAGCCAGCTTTCGCCTGGTGCCCGCATCTCGCTTGAAGTCGAACGCGGCGCCAGCGTCGTTCCCATCGCCATTTTCCTGTCGAAACAATAGGTTTTATGCGCTTCAAACTGTCCCTGATGCTCGCCGCCGCACTCGTTTCCGCGGCGCCCGCGCCTGCCTTTGCGCAATATACGCTGAACGTCCGCGATGCCGATATCCGTGCCTTCATCCAGGATGCGGCGCGGATCACCGGGCGCACCTTCGTCATCGACGGGCGCGTCAACGGCAAGGTGTCGGTGGTCACAGATCGGCCGCTTTCGCGGAGCGAGTATTTCGAAATCTTCCTGTCCACGCTCCGGTCGAACGGGCTGGTCGCAGTGCCTGGCCCCAACGGTGCCTATCGCATCCAGCCGATCGACGGTGCCGCGGCGCAGCCGGGACGGATCGGCAGCGATCGCGCCGCGCAGAATCAGTTCGTGACCGAGATCATCCGCCTGCGGCATATCGACGCCGTCGCAGCGGTCGAAACGCTGCGCCCGCTGGTCAGCGCGCAGGGATCGCTGACCGCGAACCGCAACGCCAACAGCTTGGTCGTCGCCGATTTCGCCGACAATATTCGCCGCATCCGCGCGCTGGCCGCCAGCATCGACCGCGACAGTTCGACCAGCCAGATCGTGACGCTGAAGAATGCGGGCGCCCGCGAGATCGCCGCTGCGCTGACTGCGCTGGTCCCGGCGGCGGGTGAGGGCGCGCGCGCGCCGCTCGCCATCGTACCGATCGACAGCAGCAACGCGATCGCGTTGCGCGGCGACCAGGCGCTGGTCGCGCGCTTTGTGTCGATGGCGAACGACCTTGATGCAAAGGCGGCGGGCGGAACCGAACTGCGCGTCTACTGGCTCGAACACGCCAACGCCGAAACGCTGCTCCCCACGCTGCAGCAGCTCGTCGGCGGCGGCAGCGATCCCGCGCAGAAGGCGGCGCTGCCTGCGGCGACCTCGTCCTCGTCGACCTCGGGCGGCAGCACGCCCGCACCCGCCGCGGCGGCTGCCACGACGCCGACCTCGGTCAGCGGATCGGGCGGCAGCATCGCGACGCGCGGCCCCGCGATCGTCACCCGCTACGAAGGCGCAAATGCGATCATCGTCGCTGCGAACAGCGAGGTGCAGCGCATGCTCGGCGAGCTGATCCGCCAGCTCGACAGCCGCCGCCAGCAGGTGCTGGTCGAGGCGATCGTGGTCGAGATCGGCGACGATGCGGCCAAGCGGCTGGGCGTCCAGTTCCTGCTCGGCGGCAAGAACATCCCGTTCGTCGCGACCAATTACAGCAATGCTCAGCCGAACATCTTCACGCTTGGCGGCGCTTACGCGGCGACGAAGCTGACGCAGGACACGACCACCGTCGATGGCACCACCGTCGTCACCCAGACGTCGAGCGCACTCGGCAGCACGCTGCAGGAAGCGGCGGCGGCATCGCTGCTTCAGGCGACGGGCGGCTTCGCCGGTTTCGCGGGCGACATCGGCAAGAACACCATCTTCGGCGCGATCATCAACGCGGTGAAGTCCGACACGACGTCGAACCTGCTCGCGACGCCGCATATCGTGACGCTCGACAACCAGGCTGCGAAATTCCTGGTCGGACAGGAAGTCCCGATCACGACGGGGGAGGCGCTTTCGAAGAATTTCGACAATGCCTTCCGCACCGTCCAGCGCGAAGAGGTTGGTATCAAGCTGGAGGTGACGCCGCAGGTCAACGGCGCGGGTGAGGTCAAGCTGTTCCTCCGCCAGGAAGTGTCCAGCGTCGCCGGTCCGGTCTCGTCGCGCAACAGCGACCTCATCCTCAACAAGCGGTCGTTCGAAACGGTCCTGACAGTCGACGACGGCGAGATCCTGGCGATCGGCGGCCTGCTCAACGATGACGAGCGCAAGACGATCGAACGCATTCCGCTGCTCAGCGACATTCCGCTGATCGGTGAGTTGTTCAAGTCGCGCAGCCGCAGCCGGTCGAAAACCAACCTGATGGTCTTCATCCGCCCGACCGTACTGAAAAGCCGCGAGGACAATGCCGCGCTCACCGCGCGTCGCTATGGCTATATCCGCGATTTCCAGCTTCGGCGGAATCCGGATGAGGAACCGGCGATCGACACGCTGGTGCGCGACTATATGGGCACGACCCCGCCGTCGCCGCCGACCGCGGCCGACGTGACGGTCGGCCCGGTGAACCTGCCTGCGCTGCGCAGCCCCGACGGCAGCGTCATTTCGACCGACGTGCCGCCCTCGGTTTCGCAGGCGCCCGCACCCCCGCCCGGAGATTATCCGTGACCGACATCGAACCGGCCGCGCCTCTCCCGGCGCCGGTTGATATTCCTTATGCCTTCGCCCGGTTGCACGGCGTCGTTATCGCGCCCGACGGCGAAGCGCGCTGGCTCGCAACGCTGCGCGAAGGCGCTGACCCTGCCGTGCTGATCGAGGTAAAGCGCTATCTGGCCCAGCCGATCCGTGTCGCGACCGCCAGCGTGGCCGATTTCGATCGGCTGCTTTCCGATCATTATGCCGTCGACGCCTCGGCGGCGGCGATGGCGGGTTCGCTCGATGGCAGCGACCTGGAACTCGGCATCCCCAGTGCGGAGGACCTGCTCGACAGCGCCGACGATGCCCCCGCGATCCGCCTGATCAACGCGATCATCGCAGAGGCGGTGCGCCAAGGTGTCAGCGACATTCATATCGAACCATATGAAAGCGGGCTCGTGGTGCGGATGCGCACCGATGGCGTGTTGCGCGAACATTTGCGCATGCCGCCGCACGTCGCGCCGGTCGTCGTCAGCCGCATCAAGGTGATGGCGCGCCTCGACATCGCCGAACGCCGCGTACCGCAGGACGGCCGCATTGGGCTGACGCTGGCGGGCAAGGCAGTCGACGTCCGCGTTTCGACACTGCCCAGCCGCGCGGGCGAGCGCGTCGTGATGCGTATTCTCGACAAGGATACGGCGGGGATCGACTTCGACGTGCTCGGCCTGTCGGGCGAGGCCGATCGTATCCTGCGCGAGGCGCTGGCCGAACCGAACGGCATCATCCTCGTCACCGGTCCGACGGGGTCGGGCAAGACGACGACGCTCTATGCCGCGCTGAAGCAGTTGAACGACGGACAGCGCAATATCCTGACCGTCGAGGATCCGGTCGAATATGCCGTCGACGGCATCGGCCAGACGCAGGTGAATGCCAAGGTCGGGCTGGATTTCGCCGCGGGGCTGCGCGCGATCCTGCGCCAGGATCCCGACGTGGTGATGGTCGGCGAAATCCGCGATCGCGAAACCGCCGACATCGCGGTGCAGGCCTCGCTGACCGGCCACCTGGTCCTGTCGACGGTCCATACCAACGATGCCGTCGGGGCCATCACGCGCCTGAAGGATCTGAAGGTCGAACCCTTTCTTCTCGCCTCGACGCTTCGCGCGGTGCTGGCGCAGCGGCTGGTGCGCAAGCTTTGCGACAATTGCCGCGAACCGGTTCAGGCCGACAATGGCGTCGCGGCGATGTTGGGGCTCGACATCGGTACCGTGGTCTGGCGGCCAAAGGGTTGCGATCAGTGCGGTGGCACCGGCTACAAGGGCCGCGTCGGGGTGTTCGAGGCGATCAAGGTCGACGAGACCGTGCGCCGCTACATTTATGCCGGCGGCGACGAAGCGATGATCGCCAAACATGCCTTTCTGAAGGCGCCGACGCTTGCGTCCGCCGCGCGGACGATGGTCGCGAAGGGGCTGACGACGCCCGAGGAGGCGATCCGCATCGCGCGGCGCGAGGATGTCGATGCCTGATTATCGCTATGTGGCGATCGATCCGCAGGGCCGCGAGCGCAAGGGGCGGCTGACCGCCGCCAACGACGATGCCGCCCGCGCCGACCTGGTCCGCCGCAAGTTTCATATCGTCGCGGTCGAGGAAGCGGGGGCGCGGCCCGCCCCCGGCCGATCGTTGTTGGCGTTTCGCAAGGGTAGGTTGGGGCACAAGGAACTTGCTCTCTTCACCCGCCAGCTCGCGACGCTGGTCGAGGTGGCACCGCTGGAGGAGGCGCTGCGCACGCTGACCCGCCAAAGCGAGGCCGAAAGCGCACGCGCCGTGATCGGCGACGTCCACGCCGGGCTGCTCGAGGGGCGCCGGCTCGCCGACGCGATGGCGCGCCAGCCCGACAGCTTTCCGCCGCTCTATCGCGCGATGGTCGCGGCGGGCGAAACGACCGGCAGCCTGACCGTCATCCTCGCGCGGCTTGCCGACCTGCTGGAACGCCAGGCGGAAGTGCGCGGCAAGCTGATCGCGGCGCTGGCCTATCCAGTGGTGCTCGCGGTCGTCGCGATCGGGGTCGTCGCGGCGCTGATGATCTTCGTCGTCCCGCGCGTCGTCGAACAATTCACCGATGTCGGACAACAGCTTCCCTTTCTGACCCGCGCGGTCATCGCGATTTCCGGCTTTGCCGCGTCATGGTGGTGGCTCATTGCCCTGCTGATCGCAGCGGGCATCTTTGGCTGGGTGACGGCGATGCGTCGTCCGGCATTCAAGGCGGCGGTCGATGCGCGCCTGCTGCGCCTGCCGCTTCTCGGCCGTCTGCTTCGCGATCTTTATGCCGCGCGCTTCGCGCGCACGTTGTCGACGATGGTGTCGAGCCGCCTGCCGCTCGTCGAGGGTCTTCGGCTGACCCTCCCGACGATCCGCAACGCCGCGCTCGCCGGCGCGACGGCCGCGATCGTCGATCAGGTCCGCGCCGGGGGCAGCCTGTCGGCCGCGCTCCGCGATGCCGGCGTCTTTCCGCCCCTGCTCGTCTACATGACCGCCAGCGGCGAAAGCGCGGGCCGGCTGGAACAGATGCTGGAACGCGCCGCCGACTATCTGGAGCGCGAGTTCGACCGTTTTACCGCCGCGTCCATGGCCCTTCTCGAACCTGTCATAATTGTCGTTATGGGGTCTTGCGTCGCACTCATCATTCTTTCCATCCTGCTCCCGATCCTCCAGTTGCAGAACCTTGCAGGGCTATAATAATATGTCGCTCATGAAGCTCTTTTTCCGCCTGATGCTCGATCCGTCCTTTTCCAACCAGGCGCGCCCCGCCGCGCGAGGACGCAAGGGGGATGAGAGAGGCTTTACGCTCACCGAACTGATGGTCGTGATCTTCATCATCGGTCTGCTCGCGACGGTGGTGATGATCAACGTTCTGCCCAGCCAGGACAAGGCGATGGTGACGAAGGCAAGGGCCGATATCGCGACGCTGGAAAGCGCGCTCGAACAATATCGGCTCGACAATCTTACCTATCCGGCGTCGACCGACGGACTGAACGCGCTCGTCACCGCGCCGCCGGCGCTGGCGCAGCCCGAACGCTATCGCCGTGGCGGCTACATCAAGAAACTGCCGCAGGACCCATGGGGCCGCCCCTATAATTATCAGGCGCCCGGTGCGAACGGAAAGGCGTTCGATGTCTGGTCGATGGGTGCCGACGGCGCGCCCGGTGGGACCGACGACAATGCGGATATTCGCTCGGACGGCTGAGATGCCCGCTTTCGCCGCGGGACGCGCGCCGAAGGGCGAACGCGGTTTTACTCTCGTCGAACTCATGGTCGTGCTCGCCATCATGGCGCTCGCGGCGACCGTCGTCGTGCTGACCATTCCGGGTGAAGAACGCAACGTGCGGAGCGAAGCCGACCGGCTTGCCGCGCGTCTTGCCGCCGCGCGCGACGTCGCGGTGATCGAGGGGCGCAGCGTCTCGGTCAATTTCGCGCCATCGGGCTATGGCTTCGAGCGGCGCGTCGAGGGGGTGTGGCAACCGCTGCCGGGCCGCGCTTTCGAACAGCGCAACTGGCCCGCCGACATCCGATTCACCGCCGGCGACGGCCAAGCGACCGCGCGCATCCTGTTCGACCGCGTCGGGACAAGCCCGAACCCGCAGTCCGTCGCGCTGTCGGGCGGTGACGCGCGCGAGATCGTACGCATCTCGGCGACTGGGGAGGTCAGCCGTGGCGAGTGACCAGCGCGGCTTTACCCTGCTCGAAATGCTGGTCGCGCTCAGCATCATCAGCATTGCGGCGCTCACGCTGGTGCGGCTCGACGCCTATGCGGTGCGGACCGCGGGCGACCTCGACGAAAGCACCATGGCGGGGATCGTCGCGCAGAACCGCGCCGTCGAAATCTGGACCGATCCGTCGCCGCCGACGATCGGCAACAGCGCGGGCGACGTCGCCAACGCCGGACGCAACTGGCGCATCGAACAGCGCGTGTCGAAGACCGCGGACGACAGTCTGCTGCGCATCGACCTGATCGTTCGCCCCGAAAGCGGCAATGGGCAGGCGGCGCTGACGATCATCAGGCCGTCGCGATGAGGGATGAGCGCGGCTTCACCTTGGTCGAGATGCTTGTCGCGCTGTCGATCTTTGCCGTGATCGCGGCGATGGGCGTCGGCCTGCTTCGCTCCAGCGTCGATACGCAGGATGCCGTGCAACAGCGGCTGAAGGGAATGAGCGGGATCAACCGCCTGCGTGCGGTGATGGCGAACGACCTCGCGCAGGCGGTCCAGCGGTCGACGCGCGGACAGGCGGGGGAAGCGGTGCCAGCCTTCATCGGCTCCTCGACCGGCTTTGCCTTCGTCCATGCGGGTGCGGCGGCGCTCGACGGCAGTCCGCGTCCGGGCGTCGAGCGCGTCGGCTATGCCCTGACCGGCGGCGAGTGGCGACGGGCGACGCAGCCGATGCTCGACGGGACGGCGCTTTCCGACGGCGACCGGCTGATCGGCGATGTGACCGGTGCGGCGGTGCGCTATCGCGACGATCGCGGCAATTGGGCCGAAAGCTGGACCAGCGATCCAGGCGACCGCCTTCCGCGCGCGGTCGAGGTGCGGCTGACGCGCAGCGGCCGCGCGCCGTTGACGATGCTCTTTCTGACCGGGCCGACGCCTCCGCCGCCGCCCGCGCCGCCGGGGGCGCCCCCGGCATGATGAAACGCCCCGAGGATGAACGCGGTGCGGCGCTGCTCAGCGTGCTGCTGCTTGTCGCGGTCATGGCGGTGATCGCCGCGACCGCGCTCGACCGGCTGACGCTCGCGACGCGCATCGCGGGTAGCGCGGCGACGGTCGACCAGGGACGCGCCTATACCTTCGCCGCCGAACAGATCGCGCTGCGGCGGGTGAACAGCCTGATGTCGCGCGATGCGACGCGCCTGACGCTCGACGGCGGGTGGCTTGGGCGCGATTTCACCCTGCCGCTGCCCGGAGGACAAGGACGAGCGCGGCTGACCGACGCCAATAACTGCTTCAACCTCAACAGCCTGGGTGCCGAAACCGCGCCGGGCAAGATCAGCCAGCGTGCGGGTGCGATGGCGCAATTCGTCGCGCTGATGACGCTGACCGGCATTGCCGACAATCAGGCGCAACAGATCGCGGGCGCCGCCGCCGATTGGATCGACAGTGATAGCAATGACGGTCCACTCGGTGCCGAGGACAATGTGTATCGCGGGATGCAGACCAGTTATCTCGCGGCGAATCGCAAGATGGTCGACGTCAGCGAACTTCGCGCGGTGCGTGGGGTGACGCCAAAGATATATGCGCAGCTCAAGCCCTGGATTTGCGTGCTTCCGGTCGCCGAGCCGGTCAAGCTCAACGTCAACACG
Organism: Sphingomonadales bacterium; assembly: GCA_017309275.1. Classification (GTDB taxonomy): domain Bacteria; phylum Pseudomonadota; class Alphaproteobacteria; order Sphingomonadales; family Sphingomonadaceae; genus Sphingopyxis. Next base: position 19,082 of record JAFKLT010000037.1, read on the forward strand.
CTGACCCCCGAACAGGCACCACTGATTGCGATGCTGATTCCAGGGCAAATCACTATCGCCGACGCGCGGGCGGCGCTGGCGGCACGGCCTGCGGGCGGCTATGGCAGCAGCATGCGATTCTGGGAGGCGCGGGCGTTCGAAGGGCTCGATCCGCCGCAGGACATCGCCGAACAGGCCGGCGTGACCAGCCGCTGGCTCGCGCTGACGACGAATGTGACGATGGGGGACGGGGTTTTGACGGCTAGATCGCTCATCGACGCGAACGGCGGCGCAGCCGGTGCCGGCCAAGCCGCGCCGATGATCGTCCGCCGCGATTGGGGCGACAGCGACTGACATGGCGCGAACACTGCTTGTCTGGCTGCCCTCGCTGGCCGCGCTCGCGAATGAAGACGCGGACCATCGTCCGCCGTGGCTGCTCGTCGACGATGGCGTGATCGTCGACTCCGGCCAGGACGACATCTGGGACGAGGCATGGGAAAATCCCCCCCTGGCTCTGGCCCCTGCCACCGATGTTCCGGTGCGCTGGCATCACTATCCCGACGCTGCACCGGCGCAGGCCGCCGCTGCGGCGCGGCTCGATGCGTTGCGCGACAGCTTGGGCGATGCCGCGGCGTTGCATATCGTCGCGGGGCAACCGGCCGAGGCTGGGCAATCGGTTCCGGTCGCGGTAACGACGCACGCCGCCATGGAGGCCTGGACCGGCTGGCTTAAAATGCGCGGATTGAGCGCGGCGGCGATTATCCCGTCGGCTGCGACGGTGCCGCCGCCCGAACCCGAGGCGCTGTGGCTGGCGGAGGTCGGCGGCGAAGCCATCGTTCGCACGGCGGACCGCGCATTCTTGTCGGATCCCGACCTCAACCCGCTGATCGCCGGCGATCGGACGATCGCGCCGCTCGACGCGGAACGGATGCGCCAGTCTCTGCTGCTGTCGCTGGTGGCGCCGCCGCTCGATCTTTTGAGCGGCGCGTGGAAGCCGAAGCGTAGCTGGTCGATCGATGCGGGGTTGGTCACGCTCGCCAAGCGCCTGCTGATCGCGCTCGTCATCGTGAGCGTGATGATCCCGGTCATTTACGCGGTGCGCCTGATCGCCGATACGAACCGCGCCGACGAAACGTCTGTAGCCATTGCGAAAAGGGCCGGCATCACGGCCGCCGATGCGGAAGCGGCGGAAACAGAACTCGACCGGCGGCTCGCGACGGCCGGGGGCGGTCCGCTTGCCTTTTCGGTGCCGGCTTCGGCCTTGTACGACGCGATGCGCGACACGCCCGGCGTGTCGCTGAAGTCGTTGTCGCACCGCGTCGACGGAACGTTGAGCACGACCCTGGCGGCGCCGCGCATCGACGATGTCAACAAGGTGTTGCTCGCGCTCCAGGCGCGGGGCTATCGCATCACGGCGCAGCCGATGGCCGGAACCGACGGGCAGCAGATGGCCAATGTGACGATCCGGGCGGTGCCATGATGGATGCGGTGAAGAATTGGTGGGGCGGGCTGTCGATGCGCGAGCGCTGGCTCGTAGGTGTGGCGGGCGCTTTGGCGGTGGCCGTGCTCGGATGGGCGCTCGGACGGCCCACGGTGGCGGCATTTCTGGACCTTGAGAGCCGGCACCGCGCTGCCGTCGAACGCGAGGGGCGGGTTGCGGCAAAGGCGCAGCTTCTGAGTCAGCGTCCGGCGAAGGCGGTTGCGGCGGCGGTCGATGCCGTCGCGATGGACCAGTATCTGGCGCAGTCGGCGGGCGAGATCGGCCTGACGCTCGATCGCAACGAACCGCGCGGCGACCGACAGGCGACGATCGCCATCGCGAAAGCCAAGGCCCCGACGCTGACCGATTGGCTGGCTTCGCTCGAAGCGCGAGGTTTCGTCGTCGACCAGCTTACCATCACGCCGGCCGCCGATGGAACCGTCGGCATGACGGCCGAACTTCGGAAGGGTGGGCAATGAGCGGCCGTCGGCGCTGGATCATCGGGGTCGCCGCACTCGCTTTGGCGCTGATTGTGGCGACTTTTCCCATGCGGCTCGCGCTTTCGCTTTCGGGTGCGGCCGATGCGGGCGTCTCGGCGCGCGAGGTTCGGGGATCGGTTTGGTCGGGGGCCTTGGTCGACGCGCGTCTCGGGGCATTGCCGCTCGGCACGGTGCGCGCGAGCCTGTCGCCGATCGCGCTGCTTGGCGGCAACACCGAACTGACGTTCGAGCGCGCCGACGAGCGGCTCGGGGCGTTGGCGGGCAGGCTGCAAGGCAGCAACCCGCGGGGCATTTCGGACGTCAACGGAACGACCTCGCTATCGGGTGGCCTCGGGCTGATCCCCGCCGACACGATCCGCTTCGAGGGCGCAACGGTGCGGTTCGGGGGCGATGGAAAATGCGTCGAGGCGGCGGGACGTCTTCAGCTTTCGGTCGCGGCGCCGATTGCGGGACTGGATCTGTCGCAGGGGCTTTCGGGGCCGCTTAGCTGCGCCAACGGCCGCGCGCAGGCCGCGCTGGCAAGCCAGTCGGGGATGGAGCGGCTGACGCTCGCATTCGACGGGCAGGGCAATTATCGCGCGCAGTTCGCGATCAATGTCGATCGCGATCCGGCGATGGCGGCGGCGCTCGCGGTGCTTGGATTCAAGGCCGGGTCGAACGGGTTCGTGCTGGCGACCTCGGGCCGCTTCTGACGTGGCCGCCATCGACGCCTTGCCGATCGGCGCGGGCGTTTTCCTCGCGGTGGTCGTCGGCCTGGTCGCCGGCAGCTTCATCGCGACGTTGGTCCTTCGCTGGCCGGCAGGGCGTTCGGTGCTGGGGCGATCACAATGCGATGGTTGCGGGCGTACACTTGGTCCGCTCGATCTGGTTCCGCTGGTTTCCGCGCTCCTGTCGCGGGGCCGATGTCGCATATGCGATCAGCCGATCGATAGCTTCCATTGGCGGGTAGAGCTCGGTTCCGCATTGATCGGTGCTACCGCGCTCGTATCGATGCCCGGCGTTCAGGGCTGGCTTTGGGCGTTGTTCGGTTGGCTGCTGCTGCCGCTAGCGCTTCTCGACGTGCGGCATTTCTGGTTGCCCGATCGCCTGAATGCCATGCTTGCGATTACAGGCCTGATCGTCGCGGGACCGATGCTGGACACGAGGTTGATCGACCGATGGGTCGGCGCCGTCATCTGCGGGCTGACGCTTGCCGCGATTGCGGCCTTGTATCGCAAGATAAGGTTGCGGGACGGGATGGGCGGCGGCGACCCGAAGCTGGTCGCGGCGATCGGCGCCTGGATCGGATGGCAGGCGCTGCCGCTGATGCTGCTCCTTGCAAGCCTTGGCGGAATCGTCTGGGCGTTTATCGGCCAACGAAAAGGGGACCAGACGCTCGGCGAGCGGCGGGTCCCCTTCGGTTTCTTTGCCTGCATCGCGGCATGGGCCGCGGTGCCTTTATGGCTGCTTATCAGTTCCCGATAACGACGGTCACCGCGCGGCGGTTCTGCGCCCAGGCTTCCTCGTTCGAACCGAGCGCCGCGGGCCGTTCCTTGCCGTAGCTGATTACCTGAATCCGGTTCGGATCGACGCCGATCGAAGCGAGATAGTTCTTCGCGGCGTTCGCACGACGCTCGCCGAGCGCAATGTTGTAGTCACGCGTACCGCGCTCGTCGGCGTGGCCTTCAAGCGTGACGCGCACCGCCGGATAGCGGGCAAGCCATTGAGCCTGGCTCTGCAGCGTCGCCTGATCCTGCGCATCGACATTATATTGGTCGAGATCGAAGAAAATCCGGTCCGACGAAACATTGGCGATAAAGTCTTGCTGCGATCCGGGGACCACGCCGCCGGTATTCGAACCAGTATCGGTGCCCGTTCCCTCGGGTGCCGGCGGAAGCGTATCGGGAGCTTTTTTTGCACAAGCCCCAACAGTCAGCATGGTGATCGCCGCGATCATCGCGGTTGTTTTACGTATCGTCATGATTTCTGTCCTCTTGTTGTTGCGATTTCAGTCGTGAGCGTAGGGGATGAACATAAGTTGAACCCCGCCGATTTCCTTTGGTTCCGCCCGTGATCAGGGCAGGATCGGGCCCCAGCTCGGGTCCGATCCGTCCTGCGGTGTCGGCAGACGGCGCAGGTTCACGCCCGTCAGGTCGACCTGCCACAGCTGCGACTTGCCATCCTTGCCCGGCGAGGTGCGGAAGAACTGGATGACGCGGCCATTCGGCGACCAGGTCGGCGCTTCGTCCTGCCAGCTATTGGTGAGCAGGCGCGCGCCGCCGCCCGATGGCGTCATCACGCCGATACGGAACTCGCCGCCGCCCATTTTAGTGAAGGCGATCAGGTCGCCGCGCGGCGACCATTCGGGGGTGGCGAAGCGTCCGCCGCCAAAGCTGATCCGCTGCTGGTTCGATCCGTCGATGTTCATCGTGTAGATTTGCTGGCTGCCCGAGCGGTCGCTTTCGAACACGATCTTCTTGCCGTCGGGCGAGAAGCTGCCGCCGACATCGATGCCCGGCGTGCTCGTCAGTCGTACAGGCGTGCCGCCCTCCGTCGAGATGCGATAGATGTCGGTGTTGCCGCCAACCGCCATCGAATAGAGGATCTGCCGTCCGTCGGGCGACCAGCGCGGCGCGAAGGTGGCATTGGGACTTTCGGTGACCAGCTTTTGCGAACCGGTCGTCACGTCATAGATGAAGACGCGAACGCGGTTGTTCAAATAGCTGACGTAGACGATCCTTTTGTAATCGGGCGAAAAGCGGGGGCTGATCGCGAGCGCCTGACCATTGGTGATGAAGCGGTGGTTTCCGCCATCGCTGTCCATGATTGCCAGCCGCTTGATACGGTTCCCCTTCGGGCCGCTCTCCGCGATGTAGGCGACGCGGCTGTCGAAGAAGGGCGATTCCCCCGACAGGCGTGAATAGATGGCGTCGGCGCATTTATGCGCGGCGCGGCGCCAGTCGCCCGGCTGGATTTCGAAGCCCTGACGCACCAGCTCGGTGCCGAGCGCGGTGTCGTAGAGATAGCAGCCGACGACGAGCCCGCCGGTGCTGTTCGCCTGCACGAAGCCGTGGACGACATTGTCAGCGTTCTTCGCCTGCCAGTCCGCGAACAGCGGCGCGCGCACCTCTGCCATCGTGATGGCGCGAACGCTGCCCGGGCCGAGCGGGGCGTAAAGGCCGCTGCGCTCGAGGTCGGCGGCGATGACTTCGGCGATCTGGCGACCCAGGCTGTCGGTACGGAGGCCCGCGACATTGGTTACTGCGGGAGTTGCCAGTGCCGGAACGGCGATGACGGTGCGCTCGGTCGAAACCTCGGCAACGACTTCGGCGGTGCGCGGGCCTTCACCCGTCGTGGCGGGCGGCGTCTGCGCGCTGACGGAGACCGTCGAGAGCGCGCCAAGTGCCGAAGCGAGCAAGGCGAGCCGGAGAGGCAGCGAGGGTTTCATCACATTCCTTTCGCTCGGAAGGTCACATCCCAGACCTTCCATTGATCATAATATTCATCGGGCAAATCGAAGGGCGCCGCCTGGCGGATGGAGCGTTCCGCGCGTTCGACGAACAGTTTCTGCTGCGGCGCGTTACTCTCGGTCTTGCCCGACAATTCGCCGACCTGATCGACGCTCGTTACGCGGCCTTCACGACTGAGCTGGATGCGCAGGACGACGCGCAACTGGTCGATATCGACACCCGAGGGAACGTTGCGTCGCCAATAGGGCAGGATCTTCCCGTCGATCGCCACGTCGATCGAGCGCTTGACCTCCGCGGCGGACACGGCGGCGGGCGCTCCCCTTGTCTGCGTCGATTTCGTGGGCGCCCTACTCAGACCATCGACGATCCCGTCGAGGCGCCCGGTGGGGCGCGTCGGGGTCGTCTTCGTCGGGGTGGTCGCCTTCGGCGTCGCCTTGGGCACCGCCTTTTGAGCGGCGGGAGGGCTCGCCTTCGGCGTCACGACCGGACGCGCCACCTGTTTCGGTGCTGGTGCCGGGGTCGGGCGCACGACGGGTTCGGGCCGCGGCGGCGTCGGAACAGGTTCGGGCGCGGCGATATCCTCCGAATATTCGTCGCCCAGTCGGGCCGCCGGCGGCGTCTCCGTAATGACCGGCGCGCTCGATTGCGGCGCGGTCTCGGCGACCAGGTCGACCTCCATCGGCGGATTGTCGAAACGGCGGTCGCCGGCGGTCCATTGCACCGAAAGCAGGCCGATCACCAGAATGTGCAGCACCACCGCGATGGCGATGCCGGCATTCTGGTTTGCCGTTGGTGTCCTTTCTGATGCGATGTTCGCAACCATTGCCTATGCCTATTGACCGGTATCTGAACCGTCGGTGACCGCTGTTCGGGCCGGGGCCTTGCCGTCGGCGCCGGTCGTTACCAGCGCGATGCGCGTCAGGCCCGCGCGATTGAGCTCTCCCATCACCGACATCACGCGTCCGTAATCAAGGCCTCGGTCGGCGCGCAGCATGATCTGGCGCGGCCGGTCCTGACCCTCGTTCTCGCGCGCGATCACATCCAGGCGCGCGGCCAATTCCGCCTCCGGGACGACCTGATCGCCGAGATAGATGGTGTCGTCAGCGTTGATCGACAGCTGGACCGGCTCCTGCTCCTCCGTCTCGACCGGCTTCGCCCGGCTTTCGGGCAGGTCGATCGGCACGGCGGAGGCGAGCAGCGGTGCGGTGATCATGAAGATGATCAGCAACACGAGCATCACGTCGACAAGCGGCGTGACGTTGATTTCGGACACTGGCGCGCGGCGTGCGCCGCGGCCACGCCGCCGGCTGGTGCCGCCGGAGGGACCGGACATCGCCATCAGGCGTCGACCTCCAGCTCTCGGCTGAACGTCGCGTGCAGCCCGTCGGCAAACCGGCCAAGTCGCGATTCAAGGCGATTCAGGCGCTGCGAAAAGGCATTATATGCGATGACCGCCGGGATGGCCGCGAACAGGCCGATTGCGGTCGCGAACAGCGCCTCGGCAATGCCCGGTGCAACGACGGCAAGGCTGCTGTTATTCTCCGCCGCGATCGCCGTGAAGCTTCGCATGATGCCCCAGACGGTGCCGAACAAGCCGACGAAGGGGGCAACCGAACCGATGGTGGCGAGCGTGCCGATCTTTTCGGCGAGCCGGTCGACTTCGCCCTCGACCGCCGAATTCATCGCAATGCCCAGCCGCTCGCGCGTGCCGTCGCGATCGACATTCTTGCCCTTCGTCGAACGGCGCCACTCGCTGATCCCGGCTGCCAGAACTTTTGTGCTGGGTAGGTCTTCGTCACCATTCTTGTCGAAGAACTTGTCGATGTTGTCCGCGCGCCAGACGTCGCGTTCGAACCGTTCCGACGCCCGCATCGTCCGGCCGACGCCGGTGCCGTGGGTGAAGATCACCGCCCAGACATAGATGGACGCGAGCAAAAGCCCGATCATGACGCCTTTGACGATCCAGTCGGCCTGCAGGAACAGCGCCACCGGGGACAGCGTCGCCGCGTCGGCGGCCAGCTTGATATTGTCTAGCAAGGGATAATCTCTCCATTCATGATGGCGGTAAAGCGTTCGGCCCAGCCCGCGGGCTGGCGGCGCGGACGGCCTTCGGGTGACAGGAAGGCCGCGGTAACACGCCCGTTCGTTAACTCATCCTGACCGCGAAGGATGCGCTGCGCGATGATCACGCTCGCGCCGCGCACGGCCTCCACGGTGCTGACGACAAGGATATCGTCGTCGAGCTTGGCAGGACTGCGGTATTTGATGGTCAGATCGGTGACCGCCCACGCGCCTTCGCCGCCCTCCATCGCCGCGCGCTGGTCGATGCCGGCCAGGCGCAGCATGTCGGAGCGCGCGCGCTCCATATAGCGCAGATAATTGGCGTGATAGACGATGCCCGACAGATCGGTGTCCTCGAAATAGATGCGCGCGCGATAATAGTGCGCGGCCCCGACGAAAGCGCCGGGGATGAAAGGGGGAGGTGCATCAACCATCTTTAAGACCGATAGCGACGCAACGACTCGTCGCAAACCCCTCTTCAACGGTTCATCGCACCCTGGGGCCGGCTGGTGGAATGAAAGGCGCAGAAATCCGGCCTATTTTCCCTGGTCGAAAAGTCCGTCCTGAACGCCGGGCGGCGGATTCAGCCCCAGATGCTTCCAGGCGCTGGCATTCAGCATGCGTCCACGGGCGGTTCGGGCGATGAGGCCGACCTGGAGCAGATAGGGCTCGATGACATCCTCGATCGTGTCCCGCGGCTCGCTGAGCCCCGCGGCGAGCGTCTCCACGCCGACGGGGCCGCCGCGATAGATATCGGCGATCATCGTCAGATAACGCCGGTCCATCGCGTCGAGCCCGAGGGCGTCGACCTCGAGCCGGTTGAGCGCGGTATCGGCCGCGCGGGCATCGACGATCTCATGTCCCGCCACCGTCGCGAAATCGCGCACGCGGCGTAGCAGGCGGCCGGCGATGCGCGGCGTTCCGCGCGACCTTTTGGCGATTTCCAGCGCCCCGTCGGACGCGATCGGCAGTGCGAGCAGGCGGGCGGCGCGGGTGATGACCTGTTCCAGCTCGCCATGCGTATAGAAATTGAGCCGCACCGGGATACCGAACCGGTCGCGCAGCGGCGTGGTCAGCAGGCCTTGCCGCGTCGTCGCGCCGACGAGCGTGAATTTGGGCAGGTCGATGCGGACGCTGCGCGCCGACGGCCCTTCGCCGATCATGATGTCGAGCGCGCGGTCCTCCATCGCGGGATAGAGGATTTCCTCGACCGCGGGCGACAGGCGATGAATTTCGTCGATGAACAGGACGTCGCCGTCCTCGAGATTGGTGAGCAGGGCGGCGAGGTCGCCGGCCTTGGCGATCACCGGACCGCTGGTCGAACGAAAGCCGACACCCAGCTCGCGCGCGACGATCTGCGCCAGCGTCGTCTTGCCGAGCCCTGGCGGCCCATAGAAGAGTACGTGGTCGAGCGCGTCGGACCGCGCTTTGGCCGCCTCGATGAATATGCGCAGATTCTCGCGCGCCGCCGCCTGCCCGACAAACTCGGCGAGCGATTTGGGGCGCAGCGCGGCGTCGGCATCCTCGGGGGTACGGATGGGAGTGGTCAGGGCGGGCTCAGTCATAGCGCTCTACTGCATCGCCGATGATCGAAACCCAAGGCTCCTGCCGTTCTTCGTAAACCGAAAATTGCAGGTCGAAGCCGTGACCGGGCTCGAAATTGCCGAGCGGCACCGCGCACGTGTCGAGCTGCGGGCGGTTGCGGAACCAGAGGGTCGAACCGCATTCGCCGCAAAAGAAAAAGTCCGCGACATTGCCGCTGTCGCCCGCCTGTTGCCACATCTTCGCCTCACCCTCGGTGCGGACGCACTCGGCCGGGAAGCGCGCCTGTACCGCGAAGGCGCTGCCGCTGCGCGCCTTGCAGTTGCGGCAATGGCAGACCGAAACGCGCACCGGCTCGCCCGTACAGGTGATGCGAAGCTGGCCACAGCGACAGGCGGCGCGGCGTATCCGATCGGTCATTTCGCGGCCTTTTTGAGCGCGGCGCGGACGAGGGCGTCGAGGCTGGCGTCGGCTCCCAGTTCTTCGCTTGCCGCCGCGACGGCCGCACTCGCCTCGGCCGGCTTGAAGCCGAGGCCGGTGAGCGCGGCGACGGCGTCGCCGACCGGGCCGGACGTGGCGGACAGGGAGGGGCCCGAGCCGGCGATGCCGCCGAGCGCGCCGGCCTTGTCCTTTAACTCGTGCGTGATCCGCTGCGCCAGTTTCGGCCCCACGCCGTTCGCGCGCGCGATCATCGCGCTGTCGCTGCTCGCGAGTGCGCGTTGCAGGTCGCCGATCTCCAGCGCCGACAGGATCGCGAGCGCGACCTTTGCGCCGACACCCTGCACGCTGGTCAGCAGGCGGAACCAGTCGCGTTCTTCGGCGCGCGCGAAGCCCAGCAGACGCATGAAATCCTCGCCGACCAGCATTTCGGTATGGACGGTGACATCGCCGCCGACAGGGCCGAGCGCGTCGAGCGTTCGTGCGGAAGCCTCGACCAGATAACCGACGCCGCCGACGTCGATCACCGCATGCCCTGCGCCGCTTGAATCGAGCCGTCCCGTCAGTTTCGCGATCATGACCCGTGCCTAGCGCGGGGAGAACGAAAAGGGAATCAATTATCGCGGGCGATGGTTCGCGTGACAGATCGCGACGGCCAGCGCGTCGGCTGCATCGGCGCCCGCGACCTTCGCGCCGGGAAGCAGGACGCGCAGCATCGCCTGCACCTGTTCCTTCGCCGCACCGCCGGTGCCGACGATCGCTTTCTTGACCAGTCGCGGCGCATATTCGGTGACGGTCAGGCCCCCGCGCGCGCAGCCGAGCAACACCACGCCGCGGGCATGCGCCAGCTTCAGCGTCGACTGCGGATTGTCGTTGACGAAAACTTCCTCGACCGCCGCGCACGCAGGCGCATGATCCGCGATCACCGCCGCGAGCACGGTATCGAGATGCGCGAGCCGATCGGGCAGGGGAATCTTTGCGTCGGTCTTCACCTGCCCGTTGGCGATGTGGCTGATCCGGCTTCCCTCGACGCGGATGACGCCCCAGCCGGTGCAGCTGAGCGAGGGATCGAGGCCGAGGATGATCAGCCGAGCTTCTCCATCACCGCATCGGGGATTTCGTAATTGCCCCAAACGGTCTGGACGTCGTCGTCGTCGTCGAGGGTATCGATGAGCTTGAACAGCGTTTGCGCCAGCGCCTCGTCGGCGACTTCGCTCTTGAGCGTGGGTCTCCACGCCAGCTTGACGCCTTCGGCTTCGCCGAGCTTGGCCTCGAGCGCCTTGGCGACTTCGTGCAGGCTGTCGACGCTGGTCCAGATGTCGTGGCCGTCCTCGGACGATTCGACATCGTCGGCCCCCGCATCGAGCGCGGCCTCGAACACCGTGTCGGCATCGCCGGCACCGGCGCCGTAGTTGATCAGGCCCAGGCGGTCGAAGCCGTGGCTGACGCTGCCCGACGTGCCCAGGTTGCCGCCATTCTTGCTGAAGGCGGTGCGGACGTTGGTCGCGGTGCGGTTGCGGTTGTCGGTCAGCGCCTCGACGATCAGCGAAACGCCGCCGGGGCCATAGCCTTCGTAGCGGATTTCTTCGTAATTATCGCCGTCGTTGCCCGCCGCCTTGTCGATCGCGCGCTGGATATTGTCCTTGGGCATCGACTGCGCCTTGGCCGCGTTCACCGCTGCGCGCAGGCGTGCGTTGGCGTCGGGATCGGGCAGGCCCATCTTTGCGGCGACGGTGATTTCGCGGCTGAGCTTCGAGAAGAGGCTGCTGCGCTTTTTGTCCTGCGCACCCTTGCGGTGCATGATGTTCTTGAATTTACTATGGCCGGCCACAGCCACCCTCCATCGGAATTGAATGTGGCGCCGCCCTAGCGCGGCGCCGTCTTTCAGACAACCACGGCGGTTCCGCTGGCCGAAACCATCAGCATCGAACCGTTCTGCCCGAGCACTTCATAGTCGAGGTCGACGCCGATCACGGCATTCCCGCCCAGACGCGCGGCCTCGGCCTCCATTTCCTGGATCGCTTCTTTCCGCGCGCGGGCGAGGACATCCTCGTATTTGCCCGAGCGTCCGCCGACGATGTCGGTGATGCTGGCGAAGAGGTCGCGGAACAGGTTGGCGCCGACGATCACCTCGCCGGTGACGATGCCCAGATATTCGCGAACCGGATGGCCTTCGACATTGTTGGTCGTCGTGCTGAACATCGTCACTCTCCCTGATTTGGTCCAGAATTGATGGCTGGCGTCAGGCGATGCCCAGCGCCGATTTATAGACGTCCAGGATCGCTTCCATTTCCTTGCGGTCGTGGATGGGCATTTTGCGCAGACGCACGATCTGGCGCATGATCTTGGGATCATAGCCCTGCGATTTCGATTCCAGATAGACGTCGCGAATATCGTCGGCGATGCCCTTCTTTTCTTCTTCCAGCCGTTCGATGCGCTCGATGAAAAGGCGCAGTTGTTCGTCGGACACGGTGGCTTCGCTCATTTTATACTCCGCTGAGATGGATGATCGGGTGGCGAGAATCGCCTCGGCGCCCGATTAGCGGCGTCAGGGATTCTTGGCCATGCTTTCTTCCATGCGACGAAGCTGTTCCGGGGTGGCCGGCGTATGAAAGCGCGCTTTCCAATCGGCAGTGGGCATGCCGTGCACGATGGCGCGGCCGGTTTCCTTGTCCATGTCGCCGGCCTCGGCGATCCAGTCGCCCAGGCAGTTGCGGCAAAACCCGGCGAGTCCCATCAGGTCGATGTTCGCCGCGTCGCCGCGATGCTGGAGCAGGCGGACGAGGCGGCGGAAGGCCGCGGCCGCGACGGCGTCGTCGAGGGTTTCGAGTGCGTCGGTCGAGATGGCCTGATCATCGCTGCAAGACATGGCGGCATTCCTTCGGCTGAGCTATGAATAGCTATACGCCGCTTGCCTTGGCGCGGACAGTGCGCCTAGGCAAGCGGTCAGCATTTTCCCCCAAACCGTTCGGAGCATCTGTGGTCCAGAGTTTTGCCCCCCGCCAGCGCAAGGTGCGCATCTTGGCGACCCTCGGCCCTGCAAGTGCGAATCCGGAGATGATCGCGGCGCTTCATGTCGCCGGTGCCGACGCCTTTCGCGTCAACATGAGCCATGGCGACCATGCCGGACACGCGAAGGTGATCGCGGCGATCCGCGCGCTGGAAAAGGAAACCGGGCGCCCGACGACGATCCTCGTCGATCTGCAGGGGCCGAAGCTGCGCGTCGGCACCTTCAAGGACGGGCCGGTCGAGCTGGTCAAGGGCAAGCCCTTTGTCCTCGATGCCGACAAGGCACCCGGCGATGTCGGCCGCGTCCACTTGCCGCACCCCGAACTCTTCGCCGCGCTCGAACCCGGTACGCGCCTGCTTGTCGACGATGGCAAGCTGGTGCTGCGCGTGAAGGCGGTCGAGCCCGGCCGCATCGAGACGATCGTCGAGGTCGGCGGCAAGATTTCGGACCGCAAGGGCGTCAATGTCCCCGACGTCGTCGTGCCGCTGGCCGCGCTGACCGAAAAGGACCGAAAGGACCTGGCCTTCGCGCTGGAGCAGCATGTCGACTGGATCGCGCTGTCGTTCGTGCAGCGTCCCGAAGACGTCGCCGAGGCACGGCGACTGATCGGCGGGAAGGCCGCGTTGCTGGTGAAGTTCGAAAAGCCTTCAGGCGTTCAGCGTCTGGAAGAAATATTGGAGATCGCCGACGCCGCGATGGTCGCGCGCGGCGACCTGGGCGTCGAGCTGCCGCCCGAGGCGGTGCCGCCGTTGCAGAAGCGGATCGTGGCGACCGCGCGCCGCATGGGCAAGCCGGTGGTCGTGGCGACGCAGATGCTGGAATCGATGATCGTGTCGCCGTCGCCGACGCGGGCGGAAGTTTCCGATGTTGCCACGGCGGTGTACGACGGGGCGGACGCCATCATGCTGTCGGCCGAGACTGCGGCGGGCGCATGGCCGGTGGAAGCTGTCACCATGATGGATTCGATCGCGCGTTCGGTCGAGAGCGACCCCGATTATTTCCGCCGCCTGCATTTCACCGAGACCGCGCCCGATGCGACGACCGCCGACGCGCTGGCCGAGGCGGCGGGCGGAATCATTTCGACCATCGCCGCCGATGCGATCATCTGTTTCACCGCCTCGGGATCGACCGCACGCCGCGTCGCGCGCGAACGGCCGGGCGCGCCGTTGCTCGTCCTGACGCCGAAGCGCGATGCCGCGCGGCGCATGGGGCTGCTCTGGGGCGCGCATGCGGTGCCGACCAAGGACATCGGCAGCTTTGAAGAGATGATCGCCAAGGGCAAGCGCATGGCGCTGCGCCACGGCATCTGCAGGGCGGGGGCAAAGCTGGTTATGATGGCCGGCGTCCCGTTCGGCACGCCGGGATCGACGAACGTGCTGCACGTCGCGACTCTGACGGGCGACGAGCTGCGCGGATACGTCTGATCGATTCAAATCGGCACAAAAGTTACCGGGCGATTCAGAAAATTTCCAAGCTGAATCAGAACGGGACGACCAAAAATGGTAAATCCCCTTTGCACCATTGACGGCGCGCGGCATAACCGCTGCATGTAGCGCGTCGGACCCGCGTCGGGGGGCTCCGCAACGCAAATCCGGAGGTTCTTCACGCGTGTCCGCACCGTTCCGTTTCCCGCGCTTTTTCGTCACGAGCCCGGCGCCATGCCCCTATATCGAGGGCAGGACCGAGCGGAAGGTGTTTACCGAACTCAGCGGGAACAATGCGAACGAGCTGAACGATGCGCTGGGCCGCATCGGATTTCGCCGCAGCCAGTCGGTCGCCTATCGCCCGAGCTGTGCCGACTGTTCGGCCTGTGTGTCGGTGCGCGTCTGCGCGAGCGAGTTCGCACCCAGCAATTCGCAGAAGCGCACGATCCGCCGCAACCGCGACCTGGTCGCCACCGCGTGCAAGCCGTGGGCGACCGAAGAGCAATATACGCTGCTTCGTTCCTATCTGGGGTCGCGCCATCCGAACGGCGGCATGGCCGACATGGACGAACAGGATTTCGCCGACATGGTCGAACAGACCCCGGTCGACAGCTATATGATCGAATATCGCGAACCCGCCGCCTATGGCGAGAAGGGGCGCCTGGTCGGTTGCTGCCTGACCGACCGGCAGGGCGACGGGCTGTCGATGATCTATAGCTTCTTCGACGCGGCGCATCCGCTGCGCGAGGGGTTGGGCACTTATATCATCGCCGACCATGTGTTGCGCGCCGCCAACGCCGGACTGCCGTACGTCTATCTTGGCTATTGGATCGAGGGTTCGTCGCGCATGGCGTACAAGGCGCGCTTTCGCCCGCTGGAAAAGCTGGGCCCCGATGGCTGGACGCGCTTTGAGCCGGCGACGTCGGACCGTATCGCGGCGATGTTCGAACTCGCCTGAATCCCCTGCTGTTGCGAACGTCTCGCATCAGCCAGAATCTGCCGTGTCGCCGGTTGACCTTTTCCCGCTTTCAAGGGCATAGCTCTTCGTCCAGGACATAAGTCCGGGTCGCATCCAGTTTTGGTGGTCGTCTAGGGGTAGGCGATTAGGGGGAATAGGATGCCCGTTCGCGCGTGCTTCAGCTTCAGGGCCGGGAATGATCGCCTGCATCGCGGGGGCGAGGGCGCATGAGCGAGCCCGTCAAGGTCGCGATCATCGGTTCGGGGCCCGCGGGGCTGAGCGCGGCGTCGCGCGCGGGACAGCTCGGCCTCAGCCATGTGCTGCTGGAAAAGACGGACCATCTGTCCGACACCATCTATAAATATCAGAAGGGCAAGCGCGTCCTGGCGACGCCCGAACGGCTCGACCTGCGTTCCGACTGCCGCTTCGCCGAAGGCGCGCGCGAATATATCCTGGGCAACTGGGACGAGGATGCGGTCAACAACAAGGTCAATGTCGTCAAGCATGCCGACGTGACCGAGGTGACCGGCCAAAAGGGCGCGTTCGAAATCAAGACCGCCCGTGGCGACGTCTATCATGCCGAGAATATCGTCCTTGCCATCGGCACGCAGGGCAACCCGAACCGCATGCGCTGCGAAGGCTATGACCTGCCGCACATCATCTATCAGGTCGACGATCCGGAAGATTTCAAGGACAAGCACATCACCGTCGTCGGATCGGGCGACGCCGGGATCGAGAATGCGCTGGGCGTGGCCGAAGAGGCGCTGGAAAACACCGTGACCATCCTCAACCGGTCAAAGGATTTCGCGCGCGCCAAGGCCAAGAACGTCTCCGACATGATGGAGGCGGGCGAGAATGGCTTCATGTCGATCCGCACCGAGACGCAGCCGAAGAAGGTCGAACCCGGCTGGCTGACGCTGGAGACGCCGACGGGCGACGAGAAGATCCAGTGCGACGTGATCGTCGCGCGCCTGGGTTCGGTCGCGCCGCGCGGTTTCGTCGAATCGATGGGGATCGAGTTCACCGGTCCCGACCGCGAAGCCTTTCCCAAGCTGTCGCCGACTTTTGAATCGACCGTCCCCGGCATCTTCGTGATCGGTGCGCTCGCGGGCTATCCGCTGATCAAGCATTGCATGAACCAGGGCTATGACGTCGTCGAGTTCCTGGGCGGCAACACCAATCTGACCCCGGCCGACGAAAAGGATCTGGCGGCGATCTTTGCCGGCCTGCCGCAGAAGAAGTCGGTTTCCGAATGGCTGGAATTCTTCCGCGAGCGCGTGCGCATCTTTGCCGACGTGTCGCCGCTGCAGATGCGCGAGTTCATGCTCGATTCGAAGGTCGCCTATTATCCCAAGGGCGAAGTGGTCTTTGAAAAGGATGATCCGGGTTCCTCGCTTTTCGCGATCGCCGACGGCAGCGCGGTCGTCGACATCGGCGGCGGGATGACGGTGCCGATCGAACAGGGATCGATCTTTGGCGAGGTCGGCCTGATCTCCGGCCGCAAGCGCGGCGCCACGATCCGCGCGGGTGAAGACAGCATCTTCGTCGAAGTGTCGCGCACCGCGGCGCTGAAGCTGATGGCCGCGGTTCCGGGCGCGAAGCGCGTGATCAACCGCATCTCGCTCGAACGCCAGCTTCTGCAGATTTTCAAGGGCGGACTGACGGTCGAGGACCTCCAGCCGATCGTCGAGGATCCCGCGATCGAGCGCGTCCCGGCCGGCAAGGTCGTGCTTGCCGAAGGCGACGAGGGCGACGACGTCTATGTCGTGCGTTCGGGCTCGATGGTCGTCGAGAAGGATATCGGCGGCAAGTCGATCTTTCTCCGCTATCTGCCCGCCGGCAGCTATTTCGGCGAAATGGCGGTGCTGAGCGGCGCGCCGCGCAACGCGACGGTCAAGGCGGCGGTGGCGAGCGAGGTCATCCGGCTGAAGGGGCAGCAGTTCAAGGAAATGCTGGCCAAGCGCCCGCAGGTGCGCGCCGCGACCGAAGCCGCGGTGGCCGAACGCGCGGCGATGAACAGCTTCATCGAATCGCGCAAGGCAAGCTATTCGAGCGCGGTCGATCTCTATTCGGACACCGCAGGCTTCATCATGAAGGAAGGCCTGGGCGAGGCGACCGACGCGCTGCTGATCGACGAGAATCTGTGCGTCGGGTGCGACAATTGCGAAAAGGCCTGCGCCGACAGCCACGAAGGCCTGTCGCGGCTCGACCGCGAAGCCGGCAAGACCTTTGCGCATTTGCATGTGCCGACGAGTTGCCGTCACTGCGAGCATCCGCATTGCATGGCCGACTGTCCGCCGAACGTGATCCACCGCGGCCCGGACGGCGAAGTCTTCATGGAGCCGGGCTGCATCGGCTGCGGCAACTGCATGCGCAACTGCCCCTATGGCGTGATCCGCATGGAGGCAGCACCGCCCGAGAAGCCGGGTCTGCTGCGCTGGTTGCTCACCGGCTTTGGACCAGGGCCGGGCGAACCGTCGCCCAAGTGGACCAAGAAAAAGCTGGGCGAGGAAAAGCCCAAGAAGATCGCGGTCAAATGCGACATGTGCAAGGGCATCGCCGGCGGACCCGCATGCGTGCGCGCTTGCCCGACCGGCGCCGCGATCCGTGTTTCGCCGGAAGAATTCCTGTCGATCGCGCGGCTTGAGGAGGATGCCGGCTGATGGCCAGTCTCTTCCAGCGTCGTCGCAGCAAGGCGACCCAGACCGAGCGCGTCCGCGAACGGCGGCACGAGGGTTTCCTCCGCTACGCCAATTTCCGCTGGGCCAAGATTTCGGGCGGACTCTGCCTGCTGATCATCGTCAGCTATGCACTGATCGACGTGACGCCGCGGCACAATGGCGGCAGCTGGTACGGCTATACGCTGGGGACGATCGGCGCGGGCCTGATCCTGTGGCTGACGGCGCTCGGCTATCGCAAGCGCAAGATGACGAGCGATTACTGGTCGCTGAAGGCCTGGACGTCGGCGCACGTCTATCTGGGCCTCAGCCTGATCATCATCGGGACCTGGCACACCGGCTTTCAGCTCGGCTGGAATGTTCACACGCTCGCTTGGGCGCTGATGATATTGGTGATCCTGTCGGGGCTCTATGGCGTCATCGTCTATGCGACCTTGCCCGCCGCGCTGTCGAACAACCGCGACGAGATGACGCAGATGCAGATGCTCGAAGCGATCCGCGCGTTCGACCGTCAGCTTCACGCCGCCGCGCAGCCGCTGACGCCGGAGGATACCGCGCCGGTGCTGGCGGCGCTCGACGAGGATCCGTTTGCGGGCGGTATCGGCGCGCGCCTGTCGGGTCGTTACCCCCGGTGCGCCACCGCGGCGGCGCTCCGCACGCTGGGCATGTCGCGAAGCAGCGATGCGGAGGCGCGCGAAAAGGTGATCGGCCTGCTGTCACAAAAGGAGGCGGCGCTTGCCAGGCTGCGCAAGCATCTTCGTATCCGGGCGCTGCTCGAAATCTGGCTTTATGTGCATGTGCCGCTGACCTTTGCGCTGATCGCGGCGCTGTCGGCGCACATCATCAGCGTCTTCTTCTACTGGTAAGGCGGGAGAGGGGACCATGAGCTTCATCCTGCGCCGAATCTCGACGACGAAGACGGGCAAGCAGATCATCCGCGACCAGGCGCTGCCCGGCGACGCGATCACGCTTGGCCGCGAGGGCAGCAACGTCATCCACATCGCCGACCTGGCGGTGAACCCGCACCATGCGACGATCACCAGCGCCGACGGGCGTCATGTCCGCGTGCAGGCGAGCGAGGGGCTGGGTTTCGACATCAACGGCCGCACGGTCGATGCAGCGGACGTCGACAGCGCAGCGGGGGCCGAGCTGCGCTTTGGCGGGCACCGCCTGACGATCGCACGCGAAGGCGACAATATCATCCTGCTCGTCGAACGGATCGACGAACTGTCGCAATCGTCGAAGGACGTCGACGAAGCGAAGGCCTTTTCGCTTGCGGGCGTCATGCCCGGCAAGCGCGTGGGGGCATGGACGTTCGGCATATTGATGCTGCTCGCCTTCCTCGTCGGCCCGATCTGGGCGTGGTACAGCTACAAGAATGTCGATGAGCGGCCCGAGGGCTATCATGCCGACACGGCGTGGCTTTCCGGCCCGTTGTCGAGCGCGCACGCGAACCTCAAGAACGATTGCCAGTCGTGCCACGTCGAACCCTTCGTCGCGGTGACCGACAAGGCATGCGTCGGCTGTCACACCGGCGAGCACAAGGCGATGAGCACGGCGCATGCCAATGCGCCGGCGGCGATGCTGCTGGCCGCGCGGCATCCGCCGGGCATAGGCGAAAAGGTGCTCGCGGGTTTCGCCAAGACCTTCAACCGGCCGCAGGGGCGCTGCGTCGACTGCCACACCGAGCATGAGGGGGCGGGGCCGATGCCCGCGACGCCGCAGAAATTCTGCGCCGACTGCCACGATGGCATGTCCGCGCGGTTGCTCGATGCCGGGTTCAAGTCGACGGTCGCCGACGCCGCCGATTTCGGCACCAGCCACCCCGAATTCCGCCCGCTGGTCCGTGCGGCACCCGGTGCGAAGCCCGTGCGCACGACGCTGACCAAGGGAGTGGTGGATTATAACGGGCTGAAATTCCCGCACGACATCCACCTGCAGGCGACAGGCGGCGTCGCGCGCATGGCCGCGAGTTTCCGCGGACGCTATGACTTCGGCAACAAGCTGGAATGCGAGAATTGCCACCGCGTCGAATCTGACGGCGTGCGGGTGAAGCCGGTCGAGATGGAGCGCGACTGCGCAATGTGCCACAGCCTGGCGTTCGAGACCGTCGGCGGCGTGACGCGCACGCTGCGTCACGGCGAGCCCGACCAGGTGGTCGCCGACCTGACCGCCTATTATCGATCGACACCCCCGTCGCGCCCGCTGCAGCTTGGCGGGATGGAACGGCGGCGGCCGGGCGCCTATGCCGAGGGGCAGGTCTATAACATCTATTTCCGCGAGGTCGCGGTTCGCCCAAACCGTGCAGAGGATGCGGTGCGCGCGGTCTTTTCGAAGGGCGGGGCCTGTTACGATTGCCATACGATCTTCGCGCCGCAGGCGGGCAAGAGCTGGCGCGTGATGGCGGTCGACCAGACGCCGCGGTTCCTGCAGAAGGGCTGGTTCGACCATGACGCGCACAAGGAAACCGATTGCGCCGACTGTCACACCGCAGCGCCCGGCTCCAAGCAGGCGACCGATTTCCTGGTCCCCGGCGTTCGCCAGTGCCGCGATTGTCACGTGGGCGAGAGCGGGGCGCGGGTGGTAAAGGTAAAGACCGCGACCGAATCGCCTTGCGCAATGTGTCACGAATATCATTCGGATGGGGGCAAACCGTGGATGCCAGCGCGTCAGCGTAAGGTAAACGCCGCGGCAATCACAAATAAACCTCTTGGCGCTATCTATGGTGTGAGCATGGTCACAGGCTCGCAGGGGCGGGGCCTCTATGATGTGACTTGGCGCACACCCGCCCTGCACGGGGCACGGCGGGGCGGCTAGCTATTTGGACCGGGTCGGCCGGCGGGGAGCAGGAACGGATATGCTGATCGCGCAGATCACCGATATCCATATCGGGTTCGATCCCGACAATCCGGCGGAGTATAACCGCAAACGGCTCGATGACGTCCTCGACGTGCTTATCGAGGGGCCGAACCGTCCCGACTTGTTGCTCGCGACGGGCGATATCACCGACCGCGGCGATCCCGACAGCTATCGGCGCTTGTCGACCGCCTTTTCGCGCTGCCCTTTCCCGGTGTGGCCCAGCGTCGGCAATCATGACCTGCGCGACAATTTCCACGCCCAATTCCCAGGCTTCGATGATGGCAACGGCTTCATCCAATATGTGATCGAACTGCCCGAACTACGGCTGGTCACCGTCGACACGCTGGAGGAAGGGCGGCACGGCGGCGCGTTCTGCGAGCAAAGGTCGGCGTGGCTGGATGCCGAGCTGTCGAAGGATCCGACGAAGCCGACCTATATCGTGATGCACCACCCGCCGGTCGAAAGCGGCATCGAGTGGATGAACACCGATCCCAACGAACCGTGGGTCGCCGCCTTTACCGCGGTCATCCGGCGCCATCCGCAAGTGCGCGGCCTGATCTGCGGTCATCTTCACCGCAGCGTCACCGTGTCGTGGGAAGGGCGCACCGTCGCCATCTGTTCGTCGACCGCGCCGCAGGTCTCGCTCGACCTGCGCCCGATCGACGAGAACAAGCCCGACGACCGCCCGATGATCGTCGCCGAAGACCCCGCCTATGCGCTGCACCGCTGGAACGGGCGCGAACTGGTCAGTTTCTATGACCATGCCGGCGCGCACACGATGCTCGCCAAATATGACGAGCGGCTGCAGCCGCTGGTGCGCGAATTGAAGGCCGAACGGCCGGCCTAATATCCCAGCGACAGGTCGACGCGCGGCTCGACGTCGCCGCCTTGCCGCCAGCGATCCAGATTCTCCAGGAAGCGGGCGGCGGCGCGGACGAACATCTTGTCCTGCGCGCGGCCCGACAGGTGCATCGTGATATGCGCGTTGTCGAGGCTCCAAAGCGGATCGTCGGAAGGGAGCGGCTCCGGCGTCGTCACGTCGAGAAAGGCCGCGGCGATCTGCTGCGTGTCGAGCGCGCTGACCAAGGCCGCCTGGTCGACCACGGCGCCGCGCGCGATGTTGATCAGCGTCGCAGTCGGCTTCATCGCGGCAAGCTCTGCCGCCCCGATCATGCCGTCGGTCTCGGCCGTCGCGGGCACGGCCAGAATGACCCAGTCGAACTCGCCCAGCCGGCCGCGCCACTGGTCGGGCGTCAGCGTGTTCGCGCCGGGCGAACGGCGCACGACGGTCACGTCGACGGCAAAGGCCGCCAGCCGTTCCTCGATCAGCTTGCCGATCGCGCCATAGCCGAGCAGCAGCGCCTTCGACCCGAACAGTTCGACCTTGCCGGGCGAATCGATCAGCCACTCGCGCCGTTCCTGCGCGCGCACGACGTCGCGATACCCCTTGGCGACGGTCAGCATCCCCATCACCACATATTCGGCGATGGTGATCGCATTGATCCCCGCGCCGTTGGTCAGCACCGTTCCGCGCTCGCGGAGCAAGTCGAGCGGAAGGCCGTCGACCCCGGCGTAGATGGAGTTCAGCCACTTCATCTGCGTCGCCGCGGTGACCGCCGCCGCCATGTCGCGCTTGTCGTACATGTCGAACCAGCCGATCTCGGCCTCGGGCGCCAGCTCCATCGCCTCTTCCTTGGACATGAAGAAACGGGGTTCGACCCAGTCGGGAAGGCGGCCTTCGACCAGCGGGCGGATCATGCCGGACAGGACAGTGATGGTCTTTGTCATGGTCTTCCTATTGTTGAAAAGCGTGCCAGCCCGCCCACGCGAGCGGCGCCAGGCCGATCGTGTCGGCAAGCGCGATCGTGCTTAGCGAAGCCGGACGCCGATTCCGGTGATAGAGAAACAGGAAACTGAGCATGCTGATCGCCGCGAGCAGCGTCGCCAACTTGCGTCCGTCGGGGTCGAAGGCGGCCCACAGGCACGCGACGAGCACGGCAAAGAACAGCGCCGCGCGGTGGTGCATCAAAAGGAAGACGGGGCTGTCGGGCGCGACGCCGTAAAGCCGCGTGATCAATCCGGGCCGGAACAGCGCCAGCGCCGGGACCAGATGGACAAGACCGACGAGAAGCCAGCAGATCAGTTGCGACATGCAATGAAGCTAACAGCCGGCGGCATCGGAGCAAGCCTCTAATTTCCTTCCGGCCGCCAATCCCAGCCGAGCGGGTCGCCGTCCATGACCTCGACCCCCGCAGCGATCAGTTCGTCCCGCAGGGCATCCGATGCGGCGAAATCCTTGGCCGCGCGCGCGTCGCGGCGCCGGGCGAGCGTCGCCTCGATCGCGTCGGCATCGATCGTCGCGGCCTTTGGCCGGACGCGCAGATCCTGGCGCGACAGCGTGAGAAGCTGGAGGCCGAGTACCGCGTCCATCGCCTCGATCGCCGCGCGCTTCTGGCCCGCGTCGACCTTTTTCATCGCCACCGCTTCCTCGAGCAGGGTGAGGGCGATCGGCGTGTTGAGGTCGTCCGACATGGCGGCGTCGAATTTCCCCAGCAAGTCGGCAAGGCGGCGGTCGTCGACGACGGCGGCGGAGGCGGCGTCGCACACCGATGCGGCGGCCATCACCAGACGCTTCAGCCGCGTCAGCGCCGCGCCCAGACCGTCCCAATTGAACTCCAGCTCGCTGCGATAATGCGCCTGCAGGCACATCAGGCGATAGGCGAGCGGGTGATAGCCCCCGTCGATCAGCAACTGGACGCGCAGGAAATTCCCGCTCGACTTCGACATCTTGCCGCTGCGTTCGACCAGGAAGTTGTTGTGCATCCACATGCGCGCGCCACTGTCGGTCGAGCAGCTATGCGCCTGGTTTTGCGCGATCTCGTTCGGATGGTGAATCTCGCGGTGATCGATGCCGCCGGTGTGAATGTCGAAGGGGAAGCCAAGCAACGCCTCCGACATGACCGAGCATTCGAGGTGCCAGCCCGGCGCGCCGCGGCCCCAGGGCGAGTCCCACTCCATCTGGCGCTTTTCGCCCGGCGGCGTCCTGCGCCAGATGGCGAAGTCGGCGGGGTGGCGCTTGCCGTCGACGGGGTCGATGCGGCTTTCGCCCTCGTCGGTGCCGTGGCGCGCGAGGCGGCCGTAATCGGTGACCGTCGTCGTGTCGAAATAGAGACCGCTTTCCAGTTCGTAGCAATGCTCGTCGGCGATCGCCTTCGCAAATTCGATCATCTGCGGGACATAGTCGGTCGCGATCGACCAGTGCGCCGGCTGGCGAATGCCGAGCGCCTTGATGTCGGCCCAATAGGCCTCGGTATAATGGCGCGCGATGTCCCAGATCGACTGGGCGCGTTCCGCCGCCGCCTTTTCCAGCTTGTCCTCGCCGGCGTCGGCGTCGTCGGTCAGGTGGCCGACGTCGGTGATGTTGATGACGTGGGTGAGCCTGTACCCCTTGTACGACAGCGTCCGCCCGAGCGTGTCGGCAAAGACATAGGCGCGCATATTGCCGATATGCGAGTAATTATAGACCGTCGGCCCGCAGCTGTAGACGCGCGCCTCGCCAGGGTGGACGGGCTGGAATTCTTCCAGGCTGCGCGTCAGGCTGTTGAACAGCTTCAGCGGCGTCGGGGCATGGGCGTCAGTCATGACCGCGCCCATGCCTTGCGCCGGGGTAATCCGTCAACCGAAAGGGTCAGGGCGTCTGACTGTCGGTGGTCGGGGTCCACAGGTCGTCGTTGCCCGCGCCCGTCACCGGATCGTCGAGCAAGGGCTCGCCGGTCAGCGGATCTAGGTCGCGCATGGTGATCAGCGCGGTGGGCAGCGTCGTGCCGTCGCCGCTGTCGTCGCTGTCCTCGTCCTCGATCACATCCTGAACGGGGAACATGCGGTCGATCTCGACCGACGACATGCTGCAGGAGGTGACATTGGCGATGAAGCAGCCGTTCAGCGTCGATCGCGGATCAAAGCCGAGCGAACCCGTCGCGCCGGTCGGCACCGGGCTGCCGCCGATCGTCAGCAGCGAGATCGTGTCGATCCCGGTCACCTGGCCGTTGGCGCCAAGATGGACGCCGTTCAGAACGATCCGCGACGGCCCCTCCGTCAGCACATCGAGCCCGCCGGCACCGAAGGTCAGGCCGCGGCGCTGGCCGAAATCGGTGCCCGCGCCGCTGTTCTGGACATAGACGCCGCCGACGACGTCGAACGCGATACGGCGAGCGAACAGCGCACCCTCGTCCAGTACGACGCCGTCGTTCTGGGCAAGGCGGCTGCTGATCGCATCGATCGAGGTCGCGTTGGCGACATCGGTGATCGCGGCGGTGGTTGCGACGATGATATCGTCCGATTCCATCGTGAGCACGCCGCCCGGTGCGTTGTTGGCGCCGAGCAGGCGTATCGTGCCCTGGCCCAGAATGACCTCCAGCGCATTGTCGGCGACCAGGTTCAGGGCGTTCGTGTCGGTCAGGCCGGTAAGCTGGACATTGCCGATCACGCGCATCTTGCCGGGCGTCGAGATGGTCAGCGAACCGTTCGCGCCGATGTTCGACCCCGAACTGCCGCCCGTCATTGTGAAGGTGTCGACGACGACGTCGGGCAGCGCGCTGCCGCCCAGCGACGCCGGCTGGATCGCGCTGACTTCGGGCGCGAAGATCTGGACGTCGCGGCCGAAGATGCGCGTCAGTTCGTCGGCGTCGATATGGAAGCCGTTGCGCGTGCCGGTCCCGCCGACAAAGGTCTGGTTGTCATTGTCGTTGTTTTCGATCGACAGCGCCTGCGTCACGCCCGCGGTCCCGACGCGGCCGTTCGAGGCGATCGTGATGTCACCCGATGCCAGAGAAATATTCTGGCCGGTGACGACGCCGTTGACCAGGATCATCCCGCCCGCATCCGCATCGATATTGTTCGTCGCGGTGACGTTGGTCATCGTGATCATCTCGTTCGCGTCGAAATCGACATTCGCCGCATTGAGGCTGACGATGATCATATGTTCGCCGGTGTTGCTGAAGCGTGCCGTGCCGGCGATGCTGGCGCTGTCGACGATGAGACGGTTGTTTGATCGGATGACGGCATCGCCGACATCGGTGACGATGCTGGCGAATTCGATCGGGCCGTTGGTCCCGATGTTCAGGCTGTCTGCGATGACGCTGACATTACCGAGCGAATTCAGGTTATTGACCTGAATGGCGCCGTCGTTGGCGGTCAATGTGGTGACGCCGCGGCTGTATAGTTGGTCGGCGGATATGCCCGTCGCGCCGGTCAGGGTCATCGAGGCGCCGTCGCCGGATTCGCCCTGGTTGATCGCGATCATGCCGTCGGCGGTCAGCGTCAGGTCGCCCCCGGCTGTGAGCGCGCCGCCGGTGATGTCGTTGGCCGAAGTGATCGCGATGCTGCCGCCGGCGGCGATCGTGTCGAACACCTGGCTGCTCACGACGATGTCGGCGATCGTCACGTCGTTGGCGTCGATCGTGACGTCGCGGCCCGCATCGACCGTGCCCGCGATATTTGCCGTGCCGGTCGAGTTGACCACGACGTCGGAAAAGGCGTCGAGGTTCGCCAGCGTCGTGTCGCCGCCGGTGGTGCGGATGCTGCTGTCGCCGCCGGTCGTTCCGAAGCCGAGCGTCGTTGCGCCGTTGACGCCGATCGTTCCGTTCGCGCTCAACAGGATGTCATCGCCCGCCGAGAGGCCGGTGGCGTCGATCGAGCCGGCCGAAGAGGTCAGCGTCAGGTCGGATCCGTTGATGGCGGAGTTGCCTTCGCCCTGCGAGATCGTGAAGCCGCTTGCCGGCAGATAGCTGAGGATATGGGTGTCGGGCCCCGAACCGGTCGTGCGCACGTTCGTCGCGGTTATGTTGCCGACGGCCCGAACGTCGAGATCGTCGCCGACCGAGACGTTGGCGAGCGTCGCCGTGCCCTGCGACAGGATCAACATATCCTCGCCGACGGCCGCGCCGTCGATATCGACCGATCCGCCCGCGTTCACGCCGAACATGCCCGTTGCCTGGCTGTTCGTCATGATGATGTCGCCCCCGGCGGTCGCGTACACGCTGGCCGTGGTGGGGAAGCCGCTGCTGCTGCTGCTGCCGTTGCCGATGGCGGCGGCGCTGGCGATGATGTCGCCGCCCGCGCTGAGGAAGATATCCTCGCCGCCGGCATAACTGCCGGTAATGTCGCCCTGCGCCTGGACGCCGATACCGAACCTGGCCGTCGCCTGATCGATGGCGACATTGCCGCCGCTAGCGGTCGCCGACAGGAAGCCGTCGGAGTCGACGAGGTCGATATCGATGCTGTTGCCGCTGAGGAAGACGCTGCTTCCCGAGTTTATCGCTGCGCCGCGAATACCCTCGGCACCGGTGGCGGTGCCGTTTGCGGTGAGGTCGACGAAGAAGCCCGCATTGATGTTGTTGAAGACGATCGACTGGCCGTCGACCCGGACATATCCGCCCGCTGTCGAATTGCCGAGGTCCACGGCGCCGACCGAGGTGATGTCGATGTCGCCGCCGGTGATGATCGAATTGAGCCCGGTCCGGAAGCTGCCGACATTGGCGGTGAAGTCGTTGACCGCCTCGGAATGTTCGACGCTGACGCTGCCGCCGGCCGTTATGCTGATGTCGGTACCGTCGAGCCGGTCGACTGCAATGCGGCCGGTCGGCGTCGTCGTCGCGAGCGTCAGCGTGTTGCCGGCGCCGAGCAGCGAGCCCTGTCCGCCGACGATGCTGTTCGCGGCCGAAATCGACAGGTTGCCCGTCGCATAAAGCGTCGGGTTCGCTGCGTCGCCGCGCATGTCATGCCGCAGGTGGACCTGGTCGCCTGCTTCGATGGTCAGGTTGCCGCCGGCGTTCACACGTCCGCTGCCTTGCATATAGGCGCCGACCGAGCTGCCCGTCCGCAGCGTCATGTCGCCGGTCGCGCGGATCGTGCCGCCATTGGCGCTGAGGAAAATGCCGGCGGGCTGCACGTCGATGTCGTTGTTCGTCGCGAAGGCGAAGCCGAAGGCGTCGGCCGCCAGGCTGGCCATCGTGATGTTGCCCTGCGCAAACATGTCGATCCGGCCGGCAAGTCCGCCGTTCGCCTGGATGACCGTATCGCCCAGCAGAATGCTGCCCGTGCCGCCGGACGTCGTAAGCGCCTGGAAAACAACGCGTCCGCCGGTGTCGATGAAGCGGGTGCAGCAGTTGCCGGCGCCGGCAAGTCCGCTGCCGCCATCGCCGCCATTGCCCGAAACGCCGCTGACCGCGATGTTGACCGGGGCGCCGTTCGACGTGATCGTGCCGCCGTTGGCGATCAGCGAGACGATACCGCCGGTGCCGCCGCCGCCGATGCCGCCGTTACCGCCGCGAAGGCCCTGGGTCACGTCGTCCGGGGTGCCGGGGATGCCGTCGGGGCCGGGCAGGGTGATCGTACCCGGATTGTCGGCGCCGCGACCGCCGGTGCCGCCCGTGCCGATGCTGTTGAAGGTGCCGCCGCTGCTGGAGACTTCGCCGAGGCCGACCGTCGCGCCGTTGGTCGCGACGATCTCTATCTCGCCGCCGATGCCGTCGCCGCCGTTGCCGCCGCTGCCGCCGACCGCGGGACGGGAGAAGAAGTCGGTGTAGGCCGTGCCGCCGTTGCCGCCGGTGCCGCCGGTTTCGAAGTTCGATTGCGAGACGCGGATCGATGCGTTCGGTCCGATCGCTTCGATCCGCGAGCGTCCGCCTTGTGCAAGGCCGCCGCCGCCGGCATCGCCATCGAAGCCGTCGCCGCCATTGCCGCCGAATGCGCTGGTGTCGAGTATCAGCGCGAGCGAGCCGGCATCATAATCGTTGACGATCGCCTGAGCCACGCCACCGAATGCATTGCCGCCGTTTCCACCGACGGAGCCGGAACCGCCGTTGCCGCCGCTGGCGCCCGATCGGCTGCCCAGGCTTTCGCTGACGTTGAGCAGCGTGCCGCCGAGGTTCACCGTCGCAGTGCCACCCTGGCCGTTGCCGCCGCTGCCGCCGACCCCCGCGCCGGTCGAGAAGCCCGAGCTGCTCGAAACCAGGATGCTGCCGCCGCGACCGCCGAAGCCGCCCGCATCGGCGAAGGCGGCGTCGGTGTCGAGTTCGCCCGCGATGAGGTTGATCGTCGCCGTGCCGCCGGTTCCCGTACCGCCGATTCCGCCGGTGCCCGGCGTGCCGTTGAAGCTGAAGAAATTGCCGCCAACGCCGCCGTTGCCGCTGGCATAAGCGGCAAGAACGGCCGTATCGACGACCGCGTCGCCATCGATGTTGATCGTGGCGGTGCCGCCCTGGCCATTGCCCGCGCTGCCCGGCGTCAGGGGATTGGCGGAATCGAAGTCGTCGCCGTTGAAGCCGTCACCACCGATGCCGCTTGCCGACACGCTGACGTCGGATCCGGTGAAGGTGCCGCCCTGCAGCGTCAGCGTCGCGGTGCCGCCGAAGCCATCGCCGGACTGCGTCATCGCAAAGCCGCCATAGCCGTTGGCGCTGATCGACAGGTCGCCGACCTGCACCGCGCCGCCGATCTGGGTGAAGGTCGCGGTGCCGCCGCGGCCGGTCGTTCCGCGTCCGATGCCGCCGGTGCCGTCGGCCGACAGGTTCATCGGGCCAAAGGCCGTGAAGCCACCGCCATTCGCCTCGACCGTGATGGTGCCGCCCTGGCCGTCGCCAGCGGGTTCGAATTCGTTGCCGGCGCCTTCGACGAAGGCCTGGGTCAGGCCGTCGGCTTCCGCGTTGAGGCTGCCGAAGCTGATCTGGCTGCTTGAATCGAAGCCGGTTCGGATGATGATGTTGCCGCCGGTCCCGATCGGAATGGCCGCGTTGGGACCCAATGCGCCGCCCGAGACGCCGCTGGCTTGGATATCGGGATTCGCAAGGGCGATGCTGCCTTCGTTCGCGAAAATGGTGATGTCGCCACCGTTCGCCGAGCTGCCCGTGTTGCTGTAGCCCGTCTGAGCACTGACGCTGAAGAAGTCGATTCCGTCGCTGGTCGATTCGATCAGGCCGCCGTTGAGCGAGGTCAGCGTGATCCGGCCACCGCGCGCGGCGCCGTTGGTGCCCACGACATTGGCGACGCCGCCGCGCGCATCGACGCTGTAATTGGCGGCGCTGATCGTTCCGCTGAGGTCGGCAAGGAAATCGACGTTACCGCCGGTTCCGGTGCCCGCGGACTGGGGCAGGCCCGCAGCGAAGCTGCCGCCGAAGACATTCACCGAAAGCACGTCGTTGATGGTGATCGCCGAACCGCCGGTCGCGGTGATCGCGACGTTCCCTCCGGCGCCGCTACCGCTATTCTCTCCATTCGACGTGTTGCCGCTGGCGTCGATGAAGACGGCGTTGCCCACCTGGAGCGTCGATCCGCCCTGTACCGTGACATCGACGTTGCCGCCGATGCCATTGCCCGAGCGTCCCGTCAGCCCGGTCGGACTCGTCGCGCTGCCGCCATCGGCGCGGGCGTTGATACCGAGCCCCGTAAGCTGGACATTCGCGCCGCCATCAATCGAGACATTCGCCGTGCCGGCCTCTGCGTCGCCGGCGGTCGTGTTTTCCGCATTGCCCGCGCCGCCACCGGCCGCGACGACATTCAGCCCGACGTCGCCCAGGCTGAGCGACGTGCTCGCGTTGGTGTTGATCAGCAGTTCGGCGGTGCCGCCGGTCCCGTCACCGCCATTGGCCGAGAAAAGCCCGCTGGGTGAGCGCTGCGATACGCCGCCGCCATAGCCGGCGGCATTGATCAGCGTGCTCGGCGTAGTGAACGCGGTGCCTGCACCGTTGATGCTGACGCGGCCGGTGCCGCCGGTGCCGTTGCCTGACTGGACATTGCCGATTTCGCCGAAGCCGCTGGCGTCCACGTTGACGCTTGTCGATGCGTTCAGGCTTCCGGCCGTATCGACCGTCAGAAGCGCGGTGCCGCCGACCCCGTCGCCGCCATTGTCCGCCGCTGTCGTCACGCCCGACACATCCGTCGTCAGGCCGCCGCCGAAGCCGCGCGCGTCGACCGAAAGCGAGCTCGCGCTGAGCTGGGTACCCGTGCCGCTGACGTTGATCCGCGCGGTGCCGCCGGTGCCGGTGCCGCCCGCGCCCGTCGCTGAAACGCCGCCGTTGCCGACCGCTGAAACCAGCAGGGCGTTGGTGATCGCCGTCGCGCCGCCGCTGACCGTAAGCGCGGCGGTGCCGCCGCGGCCATTGCCCGTCGTTGCGTCGGCCGCCCCGTCGGCGATCACCGACAGGCCGCCGACCGTCAGCAGCAGGCCGCCGTCAACGTTGACGCTGGCGTTGCCGGGCACGCCGCCGCGGCCGCCGGACTGGATCGTCAGCACCCCGCTCGCCCCCGCAAGGCGATTACCGGTGATGTTCAGCGTCGAGCTTGCGTCGCCGATGAAGGTGCCGTTGCCCTGGACAAGGAAGCGGCCGAGGTGCGGTGGCGGTACCGCGGTGACCGGGCCGCCGACCGCCGGCAATGTCGCAAGCGGTTGCGCCAGGAAAGCGCCGCTTGCGTGGGCCAGCGTGTTGCTGCGCAGGATGATGTCGTTGATCGTGATGTTCGCGGCGGTTGCGTTGACCGGCGTCGTGTTGATCGCGCCGGCGCTGACATTGTAACCGGCTGAAAGGACGATCGAGCCGTCGGAATTGGTGATGGCAGTGGTGGCGCCATCCTGATAGCCGACCTGGCCCGACACCAGCATGCCGACCGCGACATTCTTCGGAATGGCGACCATGTAGATGCGCTGCGCGAGGCCGCCCGTCTGTTGTTCGGGGCCGGTCGTCGTCCCGGTGTGCGTGATGACGTTTCCGCCCTCGGCCCCGACAAGCACGTTGATGTCGAAAAGGCCGCCGTTGATGCGGATGTCGGCCTGTTCGGCCGCGACATAGGCGGCCGATCCGTTGACGCTGACCGCGCCTGCCTGGACGATGCGCGGCGCGACGAGCGCGACGTAGCTGCTGCCAGCCTGGGCGAGCGCCTGTTCCGCGTTGATCGCGCCGTTGACCGTTACGGTCGAGTTGCTGCCCGACGCGCCGCGGAAGCGGATCGCGCCGGTCGTGGGGTCGAGCAGGCCACCGGTCGTTTGAATGTCGTTGCTGGTCAGGACCAGGCTGCCGACGTTGATCACGCCGGTGTTGCCGATCAGGAGGCCGCCGGCATTATAGAACCAGATGCTGCCGCCCTGCCCACCCGAAGTGGCAGTGTTCGTGCTGTTGATCGTGCCGTTGAGCGCGACCTGGCGGCTGAGCGCACCGCCCGCGCCGTTTACGAAGCGGTTGAGGACGATGTAACTGCCGCTGCCGTTGAAGTTCCAAATGCTGTCGGAGGGCAGGACGTTGATATCGCCGCCGGTCGCCGCCGTGTCGGTCGGGATCCAGTTGATGATGGTTTGCGCCGCCGTGACGTTGACCGTCGTCGTCTTTGTGCCGCCGTTGCTGTTGATCGAAGTGCCCGCGCCGGCGCTGACGTAAACCGGATTGGCCGCGACCTGCGCCAGCGCCGGGCCACCATAGGCGAGCGCCATCATGCCGGCGGTTATCGCGCAGCCGTTCAGCAGCCGCTGTTTGCCTTTGCGGACGAGCGAGGGTGTGGCGGTGGCACGCATGGCAAGGGTCCTCGATGCAAAAGTCATGGGTCAGCGCGCCTTCACGCCGAATTGGGTAGTGAACGACACCAGAAAGCGGGGGTCGGGTTTCTGGGCCAGGAAGCCGCCCTTGTTGAGCGGGGCCGCAACGGTCAGGTCGAGCCGCGCGACGTCGCCATAGGCGACGCGCAGGCCGCCGCCCGCCGAATAGAGTTTCTGCGGATTGATGCCGTTGAACGCCGTATCCTTGTTCCACACCCACGCGGCATCGAAGAAGACGAAGGGCTGGACCGCGAATGCCTTGGTATTGGCGGGAACGAACGAGCCATAACGCGCCTCGACCGCGACGCCGACGCCGCTGTCGCCGATGATCGTGCCGGGGTCGAAACCGCGTCCGACCGTGAAGTTGCCGCCCGAAAATTCTTCATAGGCGACGAGCAGATCGCTGGCCCATTGTGCGCGCGGCGCGACGGCGAGGGTGAACAGCTTGTGCGGCCGCCATTCCGCCTGCGCCTGCGCGCGGACAAGGAAGGCGTCGGGCTTGGCCTCGATGCGGGTCAGCGGGACCGCGCCGGGCAGGAAGCAGCTTGCGCCGCCCGGGCCGCAATCGTCGCTGGCGCCAAGGAAGTTCACGCCCTGACGCGCCTCGATCGAGGTCGCGATGCCCCAGCGGGGTTCGGACGGGCTGTACCCGCCCTTGCCCGCGACTGAGGCCGGGTCGACCCAGCTTGCATCGGCGCGCAGGTTGAAGACGCGGATGCGGTCGCGGTTCAGCGGCACGCCGCCAAGCTTGATATCCTGGTCGATGATGTCGAGCCCGCCTCCTACCGTCAGGCGCCGCGCCTGGGTCAGAACCAGCGGATAAGAGGCGAACAGGCTGACGATCTGGGTGTTCGACTTGACCGGAAAATTGGCAATGTCGGGCCGCGTCCAGGCATAGGTATAGCTGGCGCCGAGCCGCAGCCCTTCGCCGCCCACGCGAACCTCATGCGCGAGTTGCAGCACATTCTGCTCGTCGAAATCGGGGGTCGAATAGAAGCTGGCGGTCGTCAGGTCGCCCATGCCGGTCAGCCCCGCAAAGCGAACCCGCGCGACCCCGCCCCAACGGCCGACATCCTTCGACCCGAAGTTCTGGATGTTGGTGTCGAGGAGGAGGGGGGTTTGGGTTATGGTTATTTCGCCAACGACCTCTCCTGGAACCGCGCCGGGGCGGAGCGTCAGGCGGGCGTCCATGCCGGGAATGTCCCGCGCGAGAAGGAGATAGCGTTCGGCGTCGACGATGTTGAACACCGGCTGGTCATCGAGCCGCGAGAGGTAGCGTTGCAAAAGTCGTTCGTTTGCACCCGCATTGCCGCGCACTTCGATGCGAGTCATGCGCGCCGAGAGGATTTCGAGCTGGACGACGCCGTCGCTGCCGATCGTCTGCGGCGGGACGCGGACGGCGGCGAGATAGCCCTTTGCGCGCAGCATGGTCGCCGCGCGGTCGCGAATGTCGCAGACGACCGAGATCGGCAGGTCCTGGCCGACCTTGTCCGACCAGCTGGCGGTCAGCATCGACGTGTCGATCCCCTCGACCGGGGTGAACCGGACGTCGCGGACGGTCACGCGGACATTGGCGAATTCGGGATTGGCGAGCGGGCAGGGCGCGCGTTCGATGCTATCGTCAGCGGTGACCACCTGTTCGCCGGGCGGGCTGGCGGGCGGCAGATTCGGGCGCTGGATTTCCTCGCGGGTCGGAACGACCTGGGCCTGGGCGACGGCGGAGAGCGACAGGGCGGCGAGTCCGACCGAGCAGCCAAGCGTCGTACGGATCGCCACTCGCGTGCGCGCCGCGCAACCGATAGCGTCGAAAAACCCCATCTTGATCATTACCACCCCTTGTGTACGCGCACGTCCGCAACCGCTGACGCACAAAAAATCCGGTGCCCGCCGCTGGTCCGGCGATGCGAATTTTCGACCCAAGGAAAGGAGCTACCGCTTTCTTGCGGCAGCTTTTCTTACAATTGTTATCAGATGGTCAGAGTGGGTTCAATGCCCGCCCAATTTTGTTAACCACCATTAATCGGCATTAGCCACCACTTGTTTCAGCTTCGGACATCGACTCGGCCAGACGGTTGATCTGCGCCGTGCAGCCCTTTGCCATCAGCATGTCGACCGACCCCTCGACCGTGTC
The DNA here is from genome assembly GCA_017309275.1 of Sphingomonadales bacterium. Classification (GTDB taxonomy): domain Bacteria; phylum Pseudomonadota; class Alphaproteobacteria; order Sphingomonadales; family Sphingomonadaceae; genus Sphingopyxis. Next base: position 53,172 of record JAFKLT010000037.1, read on the forward strand.
CGGGATCGCGCCCATTTCGGTGAAGCGAACGGTGATCGGACCGGCCAGGCCCGCGCCCGAAAGCCGGTAGTCTACGCCATATTGCAGGGCCAGCGTGTCGGTCGGCCATTTGCGGAAGTTCGCGCCGTCGGGAATGTCGGCATAGGCGCTTTTCGAACCCTGATCGATGCGCAGGATCTCCTTGCTCTCCATGTCAGGGCGCCACAGCATCAGCGTCGCGGGATTGGCGACGCAGAAGGTGCCGCCTTCGCGATAGTCGAGCAGCCAGATGTTCGGCGCGCGCGCGTCGACCGGCAGGTCGCCGGGGCCGCGGGTGGCCCCGCCGCGGGGACGCATCGGGCTGGGCGAGAGCATCCGCGTAACGGTGGCACCCATCGTGTTGCTGGCCTGGATCGTACCGGTCGCGCCAAAGGTGCCGGGCCCCGACAGCGTGCGGGTCTTGCCCGCCTGCATCAGGATCACACGGTCGCCGGCCGCCAAGGTGAGCTTGTCGGTCGACTTCAGCTTGGTGCCGGTCGGATATTTGCTGGCCGACGGTCCGGTTGAACGAACCACCATGGATTGGGCGGCGGCGGTTCCGGTTACGGCGATCGCCATGACGGCAGCGGCGGCGGTCAGGCTGATGCGGCGCATCGAGATATCAGGAAAGGACATAGCTTTCTCCACTTTCGGTCTCGTTCAGTCGTTCTATCAGAAACATTATGGATGGTTCCTGACTGAATTCTTTGCCCAGCGCTGTGGCGCAGGTCACATAGGCCTTTTTATCGCCTGATGCGTGCACGGCGACAAGGTCCGCGACCCGCGCGCGCTGTTCGGGCGAGAGGTCGGGGCGCGGCGTCAGGACGTCGACCGGCTGCGCGCGGCCGCGCAGCGTGACGCGGCCCATCTGGACCAGGTCGTCGCGCTCGGCACGGGCGGCCGCCTCGGCCGAAATCAGGACGCCGGTCTTGAGGCTCTTGTTCGCCGATTCCAGGCGCGAGGCGGTGTTCATGCTGTCGCCGAGCGCGGTATATTGAATGCGATCCTCGCCGCCGAAATTGCCGACGATCGCATCGCCGACATGCAGGCCGACGCGCGTCATGCCCAGCGGCGGTACATCCTCGCCGGCCAGATCGACCCGGAACTTCTCGCCGGCTTCGTACATGGCGAGTGCGGCGGCGGCGGCCTGCGGGCCGTCGTTCGGCCGGCTGAGCGGCGCGCCCCAAAAGGCGACGACCGCGTCGCCGACGAATTTGTCGATCGTCCCGCCATGTTCGAGCACGACGTCGGACAGACGGTCGAGATATTCGTTGAGCAGGCGCGCGACGGTTTCCGGCGTCGTCGCATGGCTGAGCTTCGTGAACCCCTCCAGGTCGGTGAAGACGCAGAAGATGTTGCGCCGTTCGCCGTGGAGCGAAAGCTGGTCGGGATCGCGCATGATCTGCGCGGCGACGTCGGCGGGCAGATATTTGCCGAGCGCCGACTGGGCAAAGGCGCGCTGGCGCGACCCGACCGTGCGCGCCGCGGTGCCCACCGCCGCATAGCCGAGCAGCCAGCCGAGCGCCCATCCGAACGCCGGAAGCGTCGTCGTGTCGACGCCATGCCCCTGCAGCCAGAAGGGGAAGGCGACGAAGAAGGCCATCTGGCCGAGAAAGGCGACCGCGACCCAGCGCGCGCGCATGTCGACCAGGCTGGTCAGCCCGCCCGCCAGCACGACGAGCGCGGCGAGCAGCCACAGCGACGGACCGGGAAGCTTGGTCGACCAATCCTTGTCGAGCTGCTGCGCCAGCATATTGGCGTGCACTTCCAGCCCGATCATCGTTTCATGCTGGCCGGTGATCGCGTCGACGAAGCGGCTGAGCGGCGTATTGAACTGGTCGGTGTCGATGATGTCGCCGCCGATCAGGACATAGCGGTCCTTGATCAGGTCGGCGAAGCCCGCGCGCATTTCCGCATCCATCGGCACCGCGAAGGTATCGATCGGAATATTGGCGAACACGGGTTCCTCCTGTCCCTTCGCCGCGCGGGCGGGGAGCAGGAAACGGATATTGCCCTGATAGGCGGCGTGCGCGGGATCGACCGGCGCCATCGCATTGGCCATCAGCGGCGGCAGATTCTTGGGCCGGTCGGGCCAGCTTCGGATCACGCTATCGGAATCGGTGCTGAAGCGGACCGAGGTCGGCTTCGTCTTGGCCGTCGTCACCTCGGCCAGATAGGATTCCAGATATTTCTGCTGTTCGAAGAAGATGGTGTTCGGATTGCTCGCCTGTTCGACATAGGCGAGCCAGGTCGGCGTCTGCATCGCGCGCAACTGCGCCTTCAGCAGGTCGTCGTCGGGACGCGGCGAGTCGAGCAGAATATCGATCCCGATCGCCTTTGCCCCCATCTGGTCGAGGTTGGCGAGCGCATTGGTCAGCAGCGTGCGGTCCAGCGGCGAGCGGATGCCGGTATTGAACAGCGTTTCGTCGTTATAGGTGATCATGATGATGCGCTTGTCCTGTCCGACATGCGGCGCCATCACCATCGCGCGTGCGTCGTAGAGCGCGCGTTCGGCATCGCCGACGAGCGGCATCTGCCAGCTGAAACGTGCGATCAGCGTCGCGACGATCAGGAACAGGATCGTCGCGGCCATGCGCGACGGCCCAAGCTGCATCACCAGCCGGCGCAACCGCTTGCGCAGCGGAACGGCGGCGGGCCGCCCGTCGGACGTCGCGGTGTCCGGCGCGATATCGATTGCCTTCGTCGCCATCAGATCAGCGAGCCGCGCGGCCTGCTGTCTCTCCGGTTTGCGCGGTCGCGGTCGCGCCATGCAGCAGCGCCTGGCCGCCATCGCCGATGATCGCGAAGCCCGCCCAATAATATGGATGCGACGTCTGCTTTTCGTCCATCAGCTTGGTCTGCGTCGCCCACAGCGCGTCGGCGATGCTTTCCCCCTGCCGGGCCTCGAACAGCCCGCCGATCAGGCGCGTGGTCGCGTCGAAATCGTCGGGCGCCGGCCAGTGGCTGGCGATGACCGAACGGCCGCCCGCGCCGATGAAGCTGCGCACCAGCCCGTCGAGCGCATTGCCGCCGCCGCTGGCGACGCCGGCTTCGCGCGTTGCGGCGACCGAGGCTGCGCCGGCGGTGTCGCAGGCCGACAGGATGACCAGATCGGCGTTGATCTTGAGGTCGAAGATTTCCTGGAAGGTCAGCAGACCGTCCGAATCCTGATCGCCGAACGAGGTGACGAGGGCCGGGCGGGCCGGGCACGACGGGCGCGGCGCGGTGACCAGGCCGTGGGTCGCGAAATGGATGATGCGATAGTCGGACAGGTCGGTCCGATTCTTGACCGCCGTGTCGGTGAACGCCCCGCCGGTCAGCAGCGTCGCCGCGTCGCGGTTCATCGTGCGGCTGGCGGTGACCAGTTCGTCGGCGGAGATCGGACGGCTCCACTGGCTGACGTCCCAGTGGCAATTGCCATCGACGCCGCCGGTAACGGCGCCGCGCGTGCCGGTCGACGGCAGGACGCCGCCGACGACGGGCAGGTTCTGGCCCAGGCCGAAATATTCGCGGGTTCCGGTCGACGGCGCCGTCTGGCGCGCGTTGCGGAACGACAGTGCCGACACTGCGGTGCTCGGCCGCGTCGCCCGGCCGAGCCAGGCGATGTTGCGCATGTCGAAGGCGTCGGCATTCGGATCGGTGATCCGCTGCTCATATTCGGCGAGCCCCGCGTCCGAGGTGATCAGCAGGTTGATCGGCAGACGCAGCATCGCGCCGTCGGGTTCGAAGATCAGGTGCGGCACCGACGGCAGGCGGTCGGCGACGGGGGCGAAAAGCTGCGTATAGAGTTTGCGCGCGGTCGCGGCGTCGAAGGGATAGGTGACGCGGCGGCCGTTCTCGACGATCGAGATGGTCGACCGGATGCTGTCGACCGCATTTTCAAGGCCCTGGTTGCTGACGTCGGCGCGCCAGAGCTGCGCATCCTTGTTGCCGATCAACATGCCGTACACCGAATCGCCGACGACGAGCATCTTCAGATAGGCCTCGTCGGGTTTTAGCACCTGCTGCAGTTCGGCGAGGTCGAGCTTGCCCGGCGCAACGACGCGATATTGCGGATAGGCTGACAGCTTCACCACGGTTTCGGACTGCTGGAACGACAGATTGTCGAGCTGGGTCTTGAGGTCGGCGCGCAGCGCGTTGACTTCGGGCGAAACGGGAAGCTGCGCCAGGCGGGCATCCTCGATCCGCGCGCGTTCGATGTCGCGATTGAGCGTCGTCGCCTGGCGGAAGAGGCGCGCGCCATCGTCGCTGCCCGCCGACAGTTCGCGTGCCAGCACCGCCTGCGTATCGGCGACGCCGGGGCGAACCTGAAGCTGGCTGGCGACGAAGAAGTCGCTCACCGCCGACGGATCGGTCGCGGCGCGGCTGGCGAGCAGCCGGTAATAGGGCGCCATCATGTTCGCCATGCCGGTGGTCGAACGCTGCGACCCCGCGAGCGCGGTCACGACATCGCGGTAGATGCCGAGTGCCTTGTCGTCCTGGCCATGCCGCGTGAGAAAGGCGGCGTAGCGCGCACGGGCCGAGGCGAGGGCATTGGTTTCGGGATATTCGACCGCAAGCGCGTTGATCGATTCCTGGAAGCGCGCGTCGGCGGAGGCGGTGTCGCCAAGCGCTTCTTCGGCAAGCGCCAGTTCGCCGAGCATCTGCGACCGCAGGCGGACGATCGAGGTGACGCGGCCTTCGCGGACCGCCAGCGCATCGCCGAGCCCCTTGATCTGGGCCGCCTTCGCCGCCTGGGGATTGCCGCGCAGCCGTTCGACCGTACCGAGCAGATGGACCGCCTGCGCGTCGATGATCTGCGCGCGCTCGAGCGGGGTCAGCCGTTCGCGATCGCCGGTCTGGCGTACCGCGCGGGCGCTGCTGCCGCTGTTGACGCCGGCGACGATCTCCGGCGTCAGCGTGACCGCGCCTTGCTCGATCGTCACGGCGTTGGTCAGCGGCGGGATCGGCGTCTGCAGCAGCGCCGCCGCGCCGTCATAGTCGCGCTGGTTGAGCGCGTGGATGGCGCGGAAATTGCGGCGCAGGCGAAGCTGGACCGGATCGCTGGTGGGGATCGCCTCGACCTCTGCGAACAGGCGCTCGGCCTCGGCGAATTCGCCCAGGTTCGAACGTTGCAGCGCGCGGTTCAGCGTGAATTCGGTGGGATCGAGGTCGGCTGCGGCCTGTTCCTCGACCGCGCGGCGCGACAGTGCCTCGAAAAACTCGGCGGCCTCGGCATAGTCGCCGCTGTGGTTGCGGCGATATCCCTCGGCCAGCGCCTTGTCGACGTCGATGGTGCCGGCGAGGGTGCGGGCGAAACCGTCGTTGCCGCCGACCGATGTCGTCGCGACCTTGATCTGTCCGGGCACGACCTTGCGCTGGCGGATCGATTCGAGCGCGATGTTGAGCGCGTCATTATAAGCGGTGAAGCCCTCGACCGCATAAGCGGTGTTGCCGTCGACCTCGATTCGCGTCGTCCAGCCGATATTGCCGTCCTTGACCGTGCACGCGTCGGGGGCGGTGCAGACGATCGTGCCGCTGCGCCCCTGGTCGATCCGCGCGCGCGCATCGGCCGCGTCGGCGCGAAGCATGCGGACATAGCCGACCGGCTGGCTCGCGTCGCGGCAGACGATCAGCCACGCGCGGTCGAACATGCCCTTGATCACGGAATCGCGAACGGTCGCCTGCACCTCGCACAGCGAGCCGCCCTGATCGCCGATCGAAAAACTGTTGCGGAGCGTCGGGTCGCTGACCTGCGCCTGCGCGCTTCCCGGCACGGCCAGCGCCAACATGGGCACCAGCGCAGCCAGAATCGGCGCAAAATACGGACGTCGAGCGGTCATTACCAATCCCCCAAAGCCAAGCCTAGAGGCGCCCTGCCGGCGATGTCGGCGGCAAGGCGCAGTCTTCAATGCTGCGGTACGACCCATTCCCGTCGGCGCGGACCCTAACTCCATCGTTTGAAAAAGGGAAGTGATCTGCGGCACACCGCCTTGCGCCCTTCGGCGCGGGGACCTATCTGGACGGGGACACCATATTTCCTGCGAGGACAAAAATGAGCGGATTCGACGATCGTGAACGGGCATTCGAGGCAAAGTTCGCCCGCGACCAGGAAGTGCAGTTCCGCATCACGGCCCGCCGCAACCGGCTGGTCGGCGAATGGGCGGCCGCGCGCATGGGGCTGACCCCCGAAGAAACCGACGCCTATGCCAAGGCGGTCGTGCAGGCCGATTTCGAGGAAGCGGGCGACGAGGACGTCATCCGCAAGCTGGCCGGCGACCTGACCGCCGCGCAGGTCGAGATCAGCGATGCCGAGATTCGCGGGGTCCTGAACGACAAGACCGCCGAGGCGCGGCGCCAGTTCATGGACAGCCAGAACTGAGGCGGTCGACATGGGCATGCGCGAAGACGATCTGAAGGCGATGATCGAGGCGGCGTTTCCGGGCGCCATCGTCTCGATCACCGACCTGGCGGGCGACAACGACCATTATTCGGCGCATGTCGTCAGCGAATCCTTTCGCGGCATGACGCGCGTCGCGCAGCACAAGGCGGTCTATGCCGCGCTCGGCGGACGCATGGGCGGCGAACTTCATGCCTTGCAATTGACGACCGCCGTTCCTTCATAGGGACGAGAAGCGAAACATTTTCGGCGCGACGCGCCACCGGAGACGAATAATGAGCGATCCCGCCACCCACGACCGCATTGCCAAGCTGGTCGCCGATCACCCCGTGCTGCTCTTCATGAAGGGCACGCCGCTTTTTCCGCAGTGCGGATTCTCGTCGCGCGCGATCGCGATGCTCGACCGCCTGGGCGTCGAATATGACAGCGTCGACGTGCTGCAGGACATGGAAATCCGCCAGGGCATCAAGGAATTCTCCGACTGGCCGACGATCCCCCAGCTTTATGTGAAGGGCGAATTCGTCGGCGGCAGCGACATCATGATGGAGATGTGGGAAGCCGGCGAGCTGCACCAGCTCGTCGACGGCATCCCGACGCGCGCGGAATAAGGGCGGCCCCTCAAGGCTGAGACAAAAGGGCGGCCGCGTGCCGCCCTTTTTCATGCGCGGCGTCAAATTCCTGGCGAGGCGATGGAAATGCATCCGGGGGGCGGGGCCATCGGGCCGCTCCGCCCCCCGTTTGCGTCGGGGGCAAGTGGGGATTTCCTGAGTGGGGGCAGGGGACATCAGGGACCAGACTGATGTCCCCCACCGCTCCATTGAGCGGAACACTCGGGAACGATGAATACCATACAAGGTGCGTGCCAATTCGCGGGCTTCGCGGTTTCCGGCGGGGGACGCTGGTTAGCGATTCCTTACCGGCCCGCGACCCTGTCAAAATTCCCGACACTCCCCCGTTCCGTTTCGTTCAGGGAGCGTTCAGCCGATTGACTACATTTGTAGTCGTATTGCAGATCAGCGCCGAAGGGAGGGGTTTCCGACATGGCGGAGCGAGCAAGCGAGTCCGAGATGCAGGTGCTGTCGGCGCTGTGGGAGGAAGCCCCGCAGACCGCGGCCGACCTGACCCAACGCATCGGCAAGATCAACGGCTGGACGCAGGCGACGGTGAAGACGTTGCTGGCGCGGCTGGTCCAGAAGGGCGCGGTGACGGCAGAGGCCGACGGCCGCCGATACCTCTATCGCCCCGCGGTCGAGCGCGCCGACGCCGTCGGTGAGGAATCGCAGCGCTTCGTCGACCGCCTCTTCGGCGGCCGGGTGAGCCCGCTGATCGCCCACCTGGCTGAGCGCGAGGCCCTGTCCGACAGCGACATCGCCGAGATCGAGGCGCTGCTCCGGAAGCTCAAGTCATGAGCGCCGACATGATCATGCAGGTGTGGGGTGACACGATGATCACCACCGCCGCGCTCGTCCTTGCGGTGCTTCTGATCCGCAAGCCCTTTGCCCGCCATTTCGGCCCGCAGCTCACTTATATGCTGTGGCTGGTGCCCGCGTTGCGGCTTTTCCTGCCGCCGCTGCCCTTTGCCGACCCGGTTCCCGCCGCCAGCGCGCCAGGGCTGAGCGACGCGCTGTACCTGGTACCGGTCGACGCGATGACCGAGACGGTAACGACGACCGCCGAACCGCTGTGGTCGTTCGCCGACCTTTTGCCCTATGTTTTCGCGCTGTGGGTCGCGGGCGTCGCCTTCGTGCTCGTCTCGGCCTGGGTATCGCACCGGCGTTTCCGCCGCGAGGTGCTGGGCGGCGCGGTCGAGCTGGAGCCGATCGGCAAGGTCCGGCTGGTGATGACCGGCGCGGTCGACGGCCCGGTAGCATTCGGCCTATGGCGGCGTTTCGTCGCCGTGCCGCACGACTTTTTCGCCCGCTATGCCGCCGAGGAGCGCGCCCTCGCGATCGATCACGAGCTGGCGCACCATCGCCACGGCGACCTGTGGGCGAATGCCGCCGCGCTGCTGCTGCTCGCGTCGCAATGGTTCAACCCCTTTGCCTGGCGGGCGATCCGCGCCTTTCGTTTCGACCAGGAGGCGGCGTGCGACGCCCGCGTCCTGACCATGGCCGACGAGGCCCCCCGCGACCTGCGTACCGCCCGCTATGCCACGGCCATTGCCAAGGCGGCGGTCGGATCGCGGCTGTCGCTGGCGGCGCCGATGGCGGTCCACGACAATCTGCAGGAGAGACTGACGATGCTGACGAGGGAGGATATTTCGAAGAAGCGCGGCCTGATCGGCAAGCTGCTGGTCGGCGGCGCGACGCTGGCGGTGCTGGCGACGACCGCGACGCTGGTGCCGGCGGCCACGGCAAGTGTGCAGGCCGACATCGCGCCGCCCGCGCCGCCGTCCGCTCCGGATGCGCCGACCCCGCCCGATGCGCCGACGCCGCCCGAAGCGCCCGGCTTCATGATCTTCACCGAACGGCAGGACGGCGATGCCGCCGCCAAGGATGGCAAGAAGCGCGAGGTCCACCGCATCGTGATCCGCCGCGACGGCGAGGGTGAGGGGCATCCGGCGATGCTGTTCGCACCCGGCGACAACAAGGACGGCAAGGCGCGCCGGATCGAAATCCGGACCCCCGGCGGCCTGTCGCGCGACGATGTGATCGCGACGCTGAAGGAACAGGGCATCACTGGCGCAAAGGCCGAGGCGATCGCCGACAAGCTGGAGGCACGGCGCAAGGAACGCATCCGCACGGCAATGGCGCCGATGCCGCCGATGCCCCCGATGCCGTCCATGCCGCCGATGGCCGCGATGCCGCACGCCGCCTGGGGCACGATGGATGGCAAGGCGATGATCGTCCACAAATGCGGCGACGGCACGAAGACGGCGCCGGTGGTCAATCGCGAGGAAGTCGACGGCAACAAGCGCCAGCGGATCGTGATGATCCAGTGCGGCGACACGGCCGAAAACAGGGCGGCCCGCCTGAACGCGCTCAAGAAGGCGCGCGACAGTTTCGGCAAGGGACAATCGGCGCGCGGCCTGTCCGAAGAGATGCGCGCAAAGGTGGCCGCCGATCTCGACAAGGCCATCGCGGACCTGGAAAAACCGGCCGAATAACGGTCCACATCTTCCTAGCCGACCCCCATTCCCCGGTGGGGTCGGCGGCAGGGGCGGGGAAAGGGAGCGGCGTCATGACCGCTCCCTTTTTCGCATCCTGCCCTTTTCCTTTGCCGGGTGCGATGCCACATGGCCGATATGAGCGAAGAAAAGCCCTGGCCCGACACGATCCGCGCCGGCGATTGCGAACAGCATGAGCCGCTCGTCCGCCGCGTGCTCGCGCCGAACCCGTCGCCCTATACCTTCACCGGCACGCAGACGTGGATCGTCGGCGCGGGCAGCGATGTCGCGGTGATCGATCCCGGCCCGACCGGCAGCGGCATGAGCATCGGCGATCCGCCCGACGCCAATGGCACCGGGCATGTCGATGCGATCCTGCGCGCGACCCAGGGCCAGCGGATCGTCGCGATCCTCTGTACGCACACGCACCGCGACCATTCGCCCGCCGCCGCGCCGCTGAAAGCCGCGACCGGCGCGCCGATCGTCGGATGCGCCCCGCTGGCGCTGTCCGACGACGGGCCGCGCGCCGATTCCGCCTTCGACCCCGATTATGCGCCCGATCGCGTGCTGGCCGACGGCGAACGGATTTCGGGCGACGGCTGGACGCTCGAGGCGGTCGCGACGCCGGGCCACACGTCGAACCATCTTTGCTTTGGGCTGGTCGAAAGCGGCGCGCTGTTCACCGGCGACCATGTGATGGCCTGGTCGACCAGCGTCGTCAGCCCGCCCGACGGCGACATGGCGGCCTATATGGCCAGCCTGTCGAAGCTCTACGATCGCGACGACCGCGTCTATTATCCCGCGCACGGCCCGGCGGTGACCAAGCCGAAGCAGCTCGTCCGCGGGATGCTGGGGCACCGCAAGCAGCGCGAACGACAGATTCTTCGGGAACTCGAAAAGGGGACGAACGTCATCCCCGACATGGTAACGCATATGTACAAGGGCCTGGACCCGCGCCTGACGGGCGCCGCGGGCCGTTCGGTGCTCGCGCATCTTCTCGATCTGGAAAATCGCGGCCGCGTCGCGCGCGACGAGGATCGCTGGAGGCTGGTCGCATGAGCAAGGGCGTGTTCCGTTTCGCCATCGTCGCGGTCCTCGCGCTGGCGCTTTTCCTTGGCTGGCGCGCGTGGGACGGCTGGCAACGAAGCTATGATCCCGAAACGGTCGTCGCCGCCAGCCTGCAGGGACTGCAGGAACAGAATGTCCTGGTTCCCTTCACCGCGCGCTATGTCGCGGTCGTCACCTCGACGCAGACGCGGCTGGGGCTGGAGGCGAAGAAGACGCTGATCATGCCTGGCACGGTGCGATACGAGCTGGATCTGGCAAAGCTGCGGCAGTCCGATCTGGACTGGGATACCGCGACGGGGTCGCTGACTGTCACGCTGCCCCCGCTGCGGCTCGCCGGACCGGAAATCGACATCGACGCGATCAGCGAGTTTCGCGACGGCGCCATCCTGTTGACCCTGACCGATGCCGAAAAGACGCTCGACGCCGCGAACCGCAAGGCCGCGCAGGAAGAGTTGATCAAGCAGGCGAAAGGCACCACGCCGATGCGTCTCGCACGCTCGGCGGCGCGCACCGCGGTGGAGCAGAGCTTTGCCATGCCGCTGAAGGCCGCGGGGATCGATGCCAAGGTGACGGCGCGCTTCACGGGCGAATAATCTTTCCCGATGGGCGCCGCTGCGCTATTTTAACCCCGTTCAGGCCAAACGGGGGGTGCGGCATGGCGACTATGGCAGAGGGCGCACCACGCGCCACGCGATTCTGGCAGCGCATGGCGATCGGCCTTGCTGTCTTCATCATCTTCGGTTTCCTGCAGTTCGCGCTGCGCGGCTTCGTCGATCCGGCGCGGGCGCCGTGGTGGGTGCATCTGCACGGCGTGGCGATGCTGGGCTGGTTGGGCTTGCTGGTCGCACAGCCGACGCTGGAGGCGCGCGGCAATCTGGACCTGCATCGGCGCCTCGGCTGGGTCGGCGCCGGGCTGGCGACCGCGATCGTCATCCTCGGCATCTATGTCGGGCTCGCCTCGCTGGTCCTGCACCGCTTTCCGCCCTTTTTCACGCCGCCCTATTTTCTGGCGCTGACGGTCGTCGAGGCGCTGACCTTTGGCCTGGTCGTCATGGCCGCGATCCGGAAGCGCCGCGATACCGAATGGCACCGGCGGCTGATGATCGGCGCGACGATCGTGATCCTGGAACCCGCGCTCGGCCGCCTGTTGCCGATGCCGTTGATGATCGGCTGGTCCGACATTCCCGTCGGCCTGATCCAGCTGGGCGTCGTCGGCATCATCGCGCTGCACGACCGGCGTACGCTGGGCCGCGTGCATCCGGCGACAAAGGCAATCGCGCTGCTTGTGATCGCGGTGCGCATCACCATCTATCTGGCGGCGCTGGCGCCCCCGGTGATTGCCCTGGCGAGCAAACTGGCGGGCGGCTGATTGCCCTGTCCGCGGGGGCCGTGTAGAGGGGCGCCCAAGGCAAAAGCCAGATAAGGAAACGCCATGACTGCTCCCATCCGCGAGAATCTCTCCGGCCTCGACCTGCGCGCCGAAATCGAGCGCCTTCGCAAGGAACGCAACGCCGTCATCCTGGCGCATTATTATCAGAAGCCGGAGATACAGGATCTGGCCGATTTCGTCGGCGACAGCCTGGAGCTGTCGCGCAAGGCGGCCGAAACCGACGCCGACGTCATCGCCTTTTGCGGCGTGAAGTTCATGGCGGAGACGGCAAAGATCCTGTCGCCGCAAAAGACGGTGATCCTGCCCGACATGGATGCCGGCTGCAGCCTGGAGGACAGTTGCCCGCCGGAGCAGTTCAAGCGTTTTCGCGAACAGCACCCCGACCATATCGCGCTGACCTATATCAACTGCTCGGCGGCGGTTAAGGCGCTCAGCGACATCATCGTCACCTCGTCGAGCGCGGAGACGATCATCAGCCAGATTCCCGAAAGCCAGAAGATCATCTTTGGCCCCGACCGCCACCTCGGCGGATATCTGAACCGCAAGTTCGGCCGCGAGATGCTGTTGTGGCCCGGCGTGTGCATCGTGCACGAGGCGTTCAGCGAGACCGAGCTGCTGAAGCTGAAGGCGCAGCACCCGGACGCGCCGGTCGCCGCGCACCCCGAATGCCCGCCGCATATCGTCGACCATGCGGACTATGTCGGGTCGACCAGCGGCATCCTGCAATTCGCCAAGAGCTTTCCCGGCGACACGCTGATCGTCGCGACCGAGCCGCACATCATCCACCAGATGGAACTGGCGCTGCCCGAAAAGACCTTCATCGGCGCGCCGGGCGCGGACGGAAACTGCAACTGCAACATCTGTCCGTACATGGCGCTCAACACGATGGAGAAACTCTATCTGGCGCTGCGCGATCTGAAGCCGCAGATCGAGATGGACGAAGATCTGCGCCTCGCCGCGCGCAAGAGCCTGGACCGGATGCTCGACATGGCGTCGGGAACGGTCGGCAAGGGCGACCTCGGCCGCGCCTGATCCGGCGACTCGGCGACTCGATTCGGCGGACGTGACGGCGAGTCGCGTCCGCCATTCCAATGCTGCATCGCGGAAATCGAATCCGAAAATGCTGCGGTCTTGTTACAAAAATGCTGCAGCGAATCCGCATGTTGCTAATGCCGGACTTATCCACAAGCGCGGAGGCCTCCGAGGGCTTTTCCGCGCATTTTTTGTTGGCGTGAAAATCGGTTCGTGACAGCTTCAAATCATCGGACGACAGAGACGTCGGACCGCCGGGAAATGAAGGGTGGTTGCAAGACTAGCCTGAAGATAACGGATTGGTTTAGCGAGGAAATCGACCGATAGCTTGATCACGGAACGCAGCGATTCCCACGAGTTGAGGCGAACCAGATCGGGCATATGAAAGACAGTCCATCGCTCTGAAAGCGCAGCTGTTTCGGCAGAGGCTCGGACAAGATGATGAAGGGTCTTTCAGGTGAGGCCGGCCCCCGAAAGGGGGCCGACCAAACCATCGCCGGACTGAGCCGGCGCGCGCCGCAGCGTATCATTTGCGGACTGCAGGCCTTCGGGCCGGCGGACCCCGATGAAGCGAGGCGGAGGCCCGCGGGAGCAATTACCGGATAGTGGGGGTTAGCAGCGATGCTGGCCCCCATTTCGTTTGCGCGCGATATTCGTTCGCACGCGATCTTTTCCGAACCGCCGAAAAAATTCTTCAGGTGTGACGCTCGTCACATCGCGGTCAAACTCGCCTGCTTATTGCTGCTCCTGCGACCCGGAGCAGTTCCCCGACCGGAACTGATCCCCCTTATTCCCGGCCGCGCCTTTCGGGCCGGCCGGGAACCTTTTTCCCCGACTGCGATTATCTTGCTGTTGCAGCGCGCGGCGTGCGTGCGGGGAGCAGGCTCATGGGTCCGATCATCGCCCTTGTCGATTCTCTTGCGTCGCGGCTGCATCCCGTCAGCGGTCTTCGGGCCGCCGCACGGTCGCCGCCATTTTGCTATGCGGTTGAAAATATTTGAGGTAAAACTTTCAAGCCTGCAGCGTCAGGCGTCAATGATCGTAGGGGGTCACACACATGATCAGCTTCATTATCGCAATCGTCATGGGCGGCGTCATCGGCTGGCTCGCCAGCATCGTAATGCGTACCGATGCCCAGCAGGGCATCTTCCTGAACATCATCGTCGGCTGCCTCGGGTCGATCCTGGGCCGTGTCCTGCTCGGCGGCGTCATCGGCGGCGGCCACCTTCGCGGCGACGCCTTCGACTGGCGGACGCTGGTGACGGCCTTCATCGGCGCGATCATCCTGCTTGCCATCGTCAACCTGTTCCGGCGCGGCCGGGTTCGCTGACGCGGCATCGACCGTCCGGTCCGCTTTGGACCGGGGCGGAAAATAGGGCGGCCGGATCGTTCCGGTCGCCCATTTTTATGTCCTAAGCACTGGAAATCCCGCGAATAGCCCTCTAAGGCCGCGCGCCCGGAAGGCAGGGTTGTCGGGGGCTTTCGCCTCTTGCAAGCGGTGATTTAATAAGGTAATACACCTGCCAAGGGATTTTCCTGCCCATGCGGGCTCGATCGCCGCCGTGCGGTCGATGCGGCCGCGGGCGGCAGAGGGGATGTGGCGTGAACTACGAGCGGAAAGTGGATGCGATGGACAGCCTGGCGGGGACGCAAAGCTATTACGAAGAGCAGGATAACCGCCGCAAGCGGATGCTGACGATCGCCGCCGTGGCGCTGATCGCGGTGGTCCTGCTCGGCGTGTGGTACGCCTTTACGCACAACAAGGGCGCCGATGAGGCGGCCGGCGCCGGCGGCGCGGGCGCGCAGAACATACCCAGCGTCACCGTCGTGATCCCCGGCCGCGTTTCGGTGCAGTCGGCGATCTCCGCGAACGGCACGATCGCCGCGCGGCGCGAAATGCCCGTCGGCATCGCGGGCGAGGGCGGGCAGGTCGTTCGCGTGCTCGTCGAACCCGGCCAGTGGGTCGGCGCGGGCCAGACGCTCGCGATCATCGACCGCTCGGTCCAGTCGCAGCAGGCGGCGAGCCTCGCCGCCTCGATCAAGGTGGCGCAGGCCGACGCCGACCTGGCGCAGGCCGAGCTGGAACGTGCGCAGGCGCTCGTCGGTCGGGGCTTCATCTCGAAGGCCGACATGGACCGCAAGCGGGCGACCCGCGACGCCGCCAACGCGCGTGTCCGCGTCGCGCAGGCGCAGTATCAGGAAGCCACGGCGCGCAACAACCGCCTCAACATCGTCGCCCCGGCGGCGGGCCTCGTCCTGACGCGTCAGGTCGAACCCGGCCAGGTCGTCGGCGCGGGCAGCGGCGTGCTGTTCCGCATGGCCAAGGGCGGCGAGATGGAAATGCTGGCGCAGATGGCGGAAGCCGATCTCCAGCGGATCAAGGTCGGCACCCGCGCGACGATCACGCCGGTCGGCACCAGCCTGCAGATCGCGGGCGATGTGTGGCAGGTCGCGCCTATCGTCAACATGGACACGCGCCAGGGCACGGTGCGCATCGCGATTCCGTACAGCACGGCGCTGCGCCCCGGCGGCTTCGCCGACGCGCGGCTCGTTTCGGGCACCGAACAAGCGCCGCTTCTTCCCGAAAGCGCGGTGCAGAGCAGCCCCGAGGGCAATTTCGTGCTGGTCGTCGACGACAAGAATGTGATCCAGCGCCGCGCCGTGAAGGTCGGCTCCATCACCGACGGCGGCGTGGCGATCGCGTCGGGCCTGACCGGCACCGAAAAGGTCGTCATGCTCGCGGGCGCCTTCCTCAACGCCGGCGACAAGGTGAAGCCGGTGGTCCAGAAATCGTCGCAGTAAGGCCGCAGTAACCAGGCCGGGTTTCGGGCAGCGCGCACAAAAGGCGTTTGAATCATGAGCTTTCGCAATATTTCCGCCTGGTGCATCCGCAATCCGGTGCCGCCGATCGTCCTGTTCGTCCTGCTGTTGCTGGCCGGCGTCGTCAGCTTCAACCGGATGGACGTGAACGACCAGCCCGACGTCGAGTTTCCGGCGGTCCAGATCGTCGTGGCACAGCCGGGCGCCGCGCCGTCGGAGCTGGAGACGCAGGTCACCCAGCGCGTCGAGGCCGCGGTGCGCGGGGTCAGCGGCGTCGACGAAATGTCCTCCTATGTCAGCGAGGGTAACAGCCGGACCTTCGTGCAGTTCGCGATCGGCACGCCGATCGACCGCGCGTACAACGACGTCAACCAGGCGGTGCAGCAAATCCGCAGCGACCTGCCCGACGGCATCCTCGAGCCGCAGGTCGTGCGCGTCGATATCGCGGGCGGCCCGATCACCTTTTTCGCGGCCGAAACCCGCGACATGACGCTGGAACAGCTTTCGTGGTTCGTCGACAATACGGTCGCGAAGGAACTGCTTTCGATCCCGGGCATGAGCCAGGTGCGCCGCTCGGGCGGCGTCGACCGCGAAATCCGCGTGATCCTCGATCCCGCGCGGATGCAGAGCTATGGCCTGACCGCCAGCCAGGTGAACCAGCAGCTACGCCAGGTGAACGTCAACGCCGCGGGCGGCCGGACCGAGATCGCGGGCTCCGAACAGGCGGTTCGCGTGCTCGGCAACGCGGCCAACGCCTTCCAGCTTGGCGAGACGCGCATCTCGATCGGCAACGGCCGGACGATCCGCCTGTCGGACGTCGCAAAGGTCACCGACGGCTATGCCGAACAGCGCAACCTCGCGAAAATCGGCGGCAAGCAGGTACTGGGCTTCTCGATCGAAAAGGCCAAGGGCTCGTCCGACGTCACCGTCCATGACGCGGCGATGAAGAAGCTGGAAGAGATCCAGAGGAACAATCCGAAGGTCAATTTCAAGATCCTCTTCACGCGCACCGAATATACGAAGGAGCAATATCGCAGCTCGATGGCCGCGATGGTCGAGGGCGCGGTGCTGGCCGTCGTCGTCGTGTTCCTGTTCCTGCGCGACTGGCGCGCGACGCTGATCAGCGCCCTGGCGATCCCGCTGTCGGCGATCCCGACCTTCTGGTTCATGGACATGATGGGCTTTTCGCTGAACGGCCTGTCGCTGCTGGCGCTCAGCCTGGTCGCGGGCGTGCTCGTCGACGATGCGATCGTGGAGATCGAGAATATCGTCAGACATATGCGCATGGGCAAGACCGCCTATCAGGCGTCGATCGACGCCGCCGACGAAATCGGTCTGGCAGTCGTCGCGACGACCATGTCGATCGTCGCGGTCTTTCTGCCCGTCGCGCTGATGCCCGGCATTTCCGGCCAGTTCTTCATCCAGTTCGGCATGACCGTCGTGTTCGCGGTGCTCGTCAGCCTGGCGGTCGCGCGAATGATCACACCGATGATCGCGGCCTATTTCCTGTCGGCGCAGGGCGAACAGGATCACGCGTCGGGTCCGTGGGTCGATCGTTACGAACGCCTCCTCGCGTGGACGCTCGACAGCACGAAGCAGAAGGCGAAGCGCGCGGGCTATACGCAGGTGCCGACGCGCCTCGTATATCTTAGCCCGCCTTTGGTGGCGGCCGCGATTGGTGGTCTGGTGATGGCGGCAAGCTATTTCCGGACACTTCCTACCGGACAGGATGCCCCGAATGCTGCGCTGCATTTCCTGCTGCTGACGCCGCTGACGGTCATCGTGACCTATCTGGTCGTCGGTTTGCTCCAGATCGCCTTCGGCGCATTCATGGCCTGGATCAGCGATGCCCGGCCGGGAAAAATCCTTGTAGCCTATGCCTGGTACGGCGCGGCCGTCGCCGCAGTGTGCCTGCTTCTCCTGTTGATCGGCATGCTGTCGGCATTTGCAGTCGTTCTGACGGCCTGGGCGGGCGCGATGGCGATCGCCATATTGCTCGGGGTTCTGGCCTGGGTTCTGGGGCGGCCCTTGGGTCTTCAGCATTGGTCCTGGACTCACTGGACCACCTTCATGGCGCAGCGCGCCCGGGCGCGGCTTTCCGACCATCGGGTCTGGATCGTGGGCATCGGGTTGACGGCGTTTTTGTCGAGCATCCTCTTGTTCACTTTCCTGCCGCAGCAGTTTCAGCCGACGACGAACAGCGACTACAGCCAGATCAAATATGAACTGCCGCCGGGGTCGACGCTGGCGCAGAGCGAGCATGTGTCGAACGAGATCAATGCGATCCTGTCGAAGAACCCGACCGTCGAAAACGCCTTTTACGACGTCAATGTCGGCAGCGGCAGCGTCTACATCACGCTCAAGAAAAAGCGCGAGACGAGCAGCGTCGACTGGGAGCGCGGGCTCCAGCCCAAGATGGCGGCGATCCCCGACGCGCGCGTGTCGTTCCAGAGCCAGTCGGGCGGCTTCTCCGGCCGCGACATCACCTTCATCATCGGCGGCGACGATCCGGCGCAGCTCGAAAAACATGCGCTGAAGATCGTCGAAGAGATGCGGGGCGTGAAGGAACTGCGCTCGCCGCGTGTCGAGGGCGACATTCCGCGTCCGGAAATCATCGTGAAGCCGCGCCTCGACCTGGCGGCCGAACTGGGCGTCACGACCGCGGCGCTCAGCCAGACGATCCGCATCGCGACGATCGGCGACATCGATCAGAATGCGGCGAAATTCTCGCTGTCCGATCGCCAGATTCCGATCCGCGTCCTTCTGTCGGAGGATTCGCGCCGGGCGCTCGCGACGATCGAGAATCTGCCGGTTCCGACGTCGCGCGGGACGACGGTGCCGCTGAAGTCGGTTGCCGAGATCGGTTTCGGCGCCGGCCCGACCGAACTGCGCCGCTATAACCAGACGCGGCGTATCGTGATCGGCGCCGACCTGGCCCCCGGCCTGGTCACGGGCGACGCGCAGAAGAAGATCGATCAGCTTCCGGCGATCAAGAACATGCCGCAGGGCGTCCGCAAGATCGTCCAGGGCGAGGCGAAGTGGCAGGCCGAACTGGCGATGAACTTCCTCATCGCGGTCGTGTCGGGCCTGATGCTCGTCTTCTCGACGCTGGTGCTGCTCTATCGCCGCTTCCTGTCGCCGCTGGTCAACATGTCCTCGCTGCTGCTGGCGCCGCTCGGCGGTCTGCTGGGGCTGTGGGTGGCCGGGATGGAAATCTCCATGCCCGTCTACATCGGCCTGCTGATGCTGCTCGGCATCGTCGCGAAAAACTCCATCCTGCTCGTCGATTTCGCGATCGAGGAGATGGAGCATGGCGTCGGCAAGATGGAGGCGCTGCTGGATGCGGGCCGCAAGCGTGCCCAGCCGATCGTCATGACCACGGTCGCGATGGTTGCGGGCATGGTTCCGACCGCGCTGTCGCTGTCGGGCGACGGGGCATGGCGCGCGCCGATGGGCGTCGTCGTGATCGGCGGCCTGGCGCTGTCGACGCTGCTCACGCTGCTGATCGTTCCGGCGGGCTTCAGCCTGGCCGACAGCATCGAAAAGCGGCTTGGTCGTTTCTTCTCCCGCAACCTGCTGACCTATCGAAAGGGCGACGACACCAAGCCGCACGCCGCCTCGGCCCCTGAGCCGGCGGAGTAGGATCATGGTCGACCGGCGCAGTAACCGACTGCGCCGGTTGCAACCTTTGCGGTGTTTCGCCATTTGGTTCGCATGACCGACCGCGTTCTCCCCCGGCCGATTGGGGTTTCGATTCCGACGAAAGGCTCCAACATCCGTGTCGTGGCGACCGGATTGCTCGTCGTCATGGCGGCGGTGTTCATCGCCGCCAAATATTATCAGGACGTCCACCCGGCGGTCGGCTTCATCCGCGCCTTTGCCGAGGCGGCGATGGTCGGCGGGCTTGCCGACTGGTTCGCGGTGACCGCGCTGTTCCGCCATCCGATGGGGCTGCCGATCCCGCACACCGCGATCGTGCCGCGCAACAAGAACCGCATCGGCGACACGCTCGCCCGCTTCCTGCTCACCAACTTCCTGCTGCCGCGCCTGATCGCGCGCAAGATGCAGACGGTCGATGTCGCGGGCGCGGTCGGGAAATTCCTGGCGCAGCCGGCCGAGGGCGGCGGGCGGCTCAAGCTGGGGGCCTCGCGCATCATCGCCGACGGGCTAGGCGCACTCGATCAGGAACGGCTGGGCGGCATGGTCAAGTCGGCGATTGCCGATCGCCTGCGCGACCTGGACGTCGCGCCGCTGCTGGGGCAGGCGCTGCAGGCCGCGCTGGCCGAGGGGCGTCACCAGCCGCTGCTCGACGCGATGGTCAAATGGGGATCGAAGACGCTCGAACTCAACGAGCATCTGATCCACCAGATGGTGCACGACAATTCGAACGCGATCGTGCGTTTCACCGGGCTCGACGAAAGCATCTCAAACCGCATCGTCGCCGGGCTGTCGAAGCTGCTGAGCGAGATGGCGGTCGACGAGACCCACCCGCTGCGCATTCGCGTCGAGGAAGGGCTCGCGAAGATGGCGCTCGACCTGCAGCATGATCCCGAGGTGAAGGCAAAGGTCGCGCGCGTCCGCGACGAGCTGCTCGAAAACAAGGCGGTGAAGCGCTGGCTCGACGGTCTGTGGGAACAGGGCCGCTCCGCGCTGCTGAAGGCCGCGCGCGATCCCGAAACGATGCTGGCGGGCCGTATCGGCGAATTGTTCACGCAGTTCGGCGCGATGCTGGGCGAAGACGCGCATATCAAGCGCACGCTGAACCGCTATGCGCGCCGCGCGGTGGTCGGCATGGTCGACAGCTATGGCGAGACCGCGCTGAAACTGGTGTCGGACACGATCCGCGGCTGGGATGCGAAGACGATCACCGACCGGCTGGAAAATGCTGTGGGCGACGACCTGCAATATATCCGCATCAACGGGACGCTGGTGGGCGGGCTGGTCGGCGTCCTGATCCACACGATCGATATCCTGATCTGATCTGATCGCTTCGCCTTTGCGCGCGATGAGCCCGCGTCACGCCCCCAGCGACGCGATCAGGCGAGGCTCGCCAGCCCCTCGCGAAACGTCGGATAGCGCGGGGTCCATCCCAGCAGCCGTTTGGCCTTGCCGTTCGCGACCCGGCGGTTCTCCGCGTAAAAGGCGCGCGCCGCGGACGACAGTCCGGCTTCGTCCAGCGTCTGCAACGGGGGCAGGGGGGCGGAGAGCATCGTGCAGCCCCATTCGACCAGCCGGTTCTGGTGACAGGGTTCGTCGTCGGCCAGATTATAGACCCCGGGCGGCCCCCGGAACGATGCGATCACGCCGCCCGCGATGTCGTCGACATGGACGCGGCTGAAGACCTGGTGCGGCAGGTCGATACGGTGCGCGCGGCCCTCGCGGATGCGATCCAGGATCGAACGGCCGGGGCCATAGATGCCGGGCAGGCGGAACAGGCGCACGTCGCCCCGCAGCGCCTGCCACGCCGCGTCGGCGGCATTGCGGTCGGGGCGGCGGCCCGCGATGGGCGCGCTTTCGTCGACCCAGGCGCCGCCGGTGTCGCCATAGACGCCGGTCGACGACAGATAGCCGACCCACGTCGCCGGCGCGACCGCGAGCGCCTGAGCATAGCGGTCCAGCACCGGATCGCCGCCATCGACCGGCGGGACGGACGACAGGATGTGCGTCGCCGACCGCAGCGCGTCGATCACCGCGCGCTCGTCGCCCAGCGCGATGCTGCCCGCGCGGCCGTCGCGGGTCGTGCCCTCGACGTCCCATCCGCGCGCGCGCAGCCGGTCGGCAAGGTGTCCCGCCGCATAGCCCAGTCCGAAAATCAGCATCTTTGCCATCGCGCGCCTTATTGCGCGCCTTTCGCGCCGCGCCTAGACCTTCATGAATGACCGACGCCTCTTCCTCGCCGCCCGTCCCCGTTACCATCCACCGCGGCGACTATCGCCCACCCGAATGGCAGGTGCCCGACATCGCGCTCGACTTCGCGCTGGGCGTCGAGCGGACGCTCGTGTCGGCCGCGCTTTCGGTCGTGCGCCACGCCGATGCGCCCGCGCCGCTGACGCTGCGCGGTGACGGGCTGACCGCGCTGGAGGTGCGCGTCGACGGCCAGGTCTGGAACGACTGGCGCATGGATGGCCCCGACCTGATCGTCGATCTGGGCGACCGCAGCGCGGCGGTGGTCGAGGTCGACACCGCGATCGATCCGCAAGCGAACACGCAGTTGATGGGCCTTTATGCCTCCAACGGCATGCTGTGCACCCAGTGCGAGGCGGAGGGGTTCCGCCGCATCACCTTTCACCCCGACCGGCCCGACGTGCTCAGCCGCTACAAGGTGCGGATGGCGGGCGACAAGGCCGCCTTTCCCATCCTGCTGTCGAACGGCAATTGCGTCGCTTCGGGCGAGGAGGGCAGCGACCATTGGGCGCTGTGGGAAGATCCGTGGCCGAAGCCGTCCTATCTCTTCGCGCTCGTCGCGGGCGACCTGGTCGTCAACCGCGACGAATTCGTCACCATGTCGGGGCGCAAGGTCGAGCTGGGCATCTGGGTGCGCGAGGGCGACGTCGATCGCACGCATCACGCGATGCAGGCGCTGAAGAACAGCATGGCGTGGGACGAGCGCGTCTATGGCCGCGAATATGACCTCGACCTGTTCAACATCGTCGCAGTCAGCGACTTCAACATGGGGGCGATGGAGAACAAGGGCCTCAACATCTTCAACACCCGCTATATCCTGGCCGATCCCGATACCGCGACCGACCTGGATTATGACGGGGTCGAGGGGGTCGTCGCGCACGAATATTTCCACAACTGGTCGGGCAATCGCGTCACCTGCCGCGACTGGTTCCAGCTGAGCCTGAAAGAGGGGTTCACCGTCTTTCGCGACCAGAATTTCTCGGCCGACATGGGGTCGCCCCCGGTCAAGCGCATCGAGGATGTCCGCCTGCTTCGCGCCGCGCAGTTTCCGGAGGATGCGGGGCCGCTCGCGCATCCGATCCGGCCCGACAGCTATCAGGAAATCTCGAACTTCTATACCGCGACCATCTATAACAAGGGGGCGGAGATCATCCGCATGATGGCGACGCTGCTGGGGCCCGAGCGGTTCCGCAAGGGCACCGACCTCTATTTCGACCGCCACGACGGCGAGGCCGCGACCTGCGAGGATTTCGTCCGCGCGATGGAGGAGGGCGGCGGGATCGACCTGACGCTGTTCCGCCGCTGGTACGAACAGGCGGGGACGCCGAAGCTGAAGCTGTCGCTTGCCGAACAGGATGGCGCCTGGTTCCTCGACGTCGCGCAGACGGTGCCGCCGACGCCGGGGCAGCCCGACAAGCGGCCGGCGATGATGCCGCTACGCGTCGCGGCGTTCGCGATGGACGGCGACGCGCGGCTGCCCGACACGCTGGTGACGCTGACCGGCGCGACCCAGCGTATCGCGCTCGGCCAATTCGCGGCGCGCCCGGCGCTGTCGGTCAATCGCGGCTTTTCGGCGCCGGTGATCATCGATTTCGAGCGGGCTCCGGGCGAACTGGCCTGGCTGGCCGCGCACGACGACGATCCCTTTGCGCGGTACGAGGCGTTGCAGCAGCTGATGCTCGACACGCTCGTCGCCGCGGTTTCGGGTGAGCAGGTCGACCACCGCGCCGTGATCGACGCGGTCGGGCTGACGCTGCGCGGCCGCGCGGCCGATCCCGCCTTCGTCGCCGAGGCGGTGCTGCTGCCGAGCGAGGCCTTCATCGGCGACCAGATGGTGACGGTCGATCCCGACGCGATCCGCCGCGAGCGGCTCGCGCTGCAGGCGGCGATCGGCGGGGCGCTCGAAAGCGAGTGGCGCGCGATCCTGGGCGAGGTGGCGCCGCCCGCGGCGATCCTGTCGCGCAAGGCGAAGGGCGGCCGTCGCCTGCGCGGCGTCGCGCTCGCCTATCTGGCCGCGACCGGCATCGCCGACGTTCCGGCGCTGGCGTTCGGCATATTCTCGGGCGCCGACGGCATGACCGAGCGGCAGGCCGCGCTCGCGACATTGGCGCATGGCGACAGCGACGAGCGCGTCGCGGCGCTCGACATCTTCTATCAGCGCTATCGCGACAATCCACTCGTGCTCGACAAATGGTTCCAGGTGCAGGCGTGGTCGATGCGGTCCGACACGGTCGACGCGGTCAAGGAACTGGCGGGGCATCCCGACTTCACGCTTGGCAACCCGAACCGCGTCCGCTCGCTCTATGGCGCGCTGACGGGCAATCAGGCGGCGTTCCACCAGGCCGACGGCGCGGGTTATCGCCTGATCGCCGACCTGGTGATCGCGCTCGATCCCAAGAACCCGCAGACGTCGGCGCGGATGATCCCGCCGCTCGGCCGCTGGAAGCGGTTCGACGAGGCGCGGGCGGCGATGATGCGGGCGGAGCTCGAGCGCATTCTGGCGCGGCCCGGCCTGTCGCGCGACGTGACCGAACAGGCGTCGAAGAGCCTGCTGGGGTAACCTGCAGGGGCAAGGGCGCACCCTCTCCCGCATGCGGGAGGGGAGGGCCGGCGCTAGCCGCCCAGCCAGCCCGCGACGTCGACCGCGACCTTGTTGGCGGCGCGGGTCAGCGCTTCGCCGACGGGCTTTGCCTCGACCTTGCCGCCGATCGCCTCGCGCACTTCGAAGCGGCGCTGGGTGACGGTCTTGCCGCCCGCCGAGACGAGCATCGCCTGAAAGACGACGACCGCCTCGTTCGAGCGCGCGTCGACGCCGAATTCCATCAGCTGCCCGGCAAGTTGCTCGCCCGGCGCGGTCAGATATTGCCCCTCGTCCAGGACGACGCGCGCGGTGCGGGCCGCGACGGTTTCGGATACCAGCCGCTGGAACAGGCGCGACGGCGCCTCGACCCACTGCGCATCCTTCACATAGGTGACGCTGGCGTCGTCCTGCTGCACCGGAATGCGCGTCGTGCGCAGCTTTTGCGGCGCGGTCGGGATCAGGATCGTCAGCGTCGCCGCCTCGGCCGCGGTCCGCGCGGTGCCCGCTTGCGGCGCGGCATCGGGATCGAGCGTCAGGAGAAAGGGCGGGGTCTTGCCGCCCAGCCCGATGCAGCCCGACAGCGTCACGGCAGCGGCGGCGATCAGCAACGGCGCGCGGAGGTTTCGCAGGAGCGATAGGGGCATAGGGGGCTTCCTCATTGCTTGTAATCGGGCAGCTTGCTGCCGCCCAGAACCGCGCCCGCACCCTGCTGGTCGAGCTTGTCGGTCAGGCTGGACAGCGAGGCGGAGGTACGGCGCAGGTCGCGGATCAGCGCATTGGCTTCGGGAATCGTGGTCTCGCTGAAGGTCTTGAGCCCCGGCCGCGCGTCGGAGATTGCGGACTCCAGCGTCTTGATCGAATTGTTCGCGGACTTCAGCGTATCGCGCAAATTCGCCATCGCCGGGTCGACGTTGCGATCGATCGTGCCCTGCGTCGCGGCGGCGAGGTTGCCGATCTGCTCGGCGGCGTTGCCCGCCTGCTGAATCGCGATGCGGGTGTCGGCCAGCGCCTTTTCGAGCGCGGGACCATTGCGCGCAAGCGTCGCAGTGGTTGCCTCGACATTGTCGAGGATGTTCGCGAAGCTCTCCTGATTCTTGTCGTCGGCAAGCTCGGCGAGCCGTTCGGTCAGCGTCGACAGGCGCTGAAGCAATTGCGGCGCGGTGTTGAGCAGTTCGCCCAGGCCGCCGACGCGCGTCGGGATGACGGGCTTGCCCGCCGGCCCCTTGTCGGTGATCGCCGGCGCGCCCTTGACCGCGCCGTCGAGCGAGATTTGCGACACGCCGGTAAAGCCGACGCCTTCCAGCGCCGCCGTCGTGCCCTGCAGGATCGGCACACCCTCGTTCACCTCGATGCGGACCCGCACGAATTGCGGATCGTCGGGCCACAGCGCGATCTCGCGCACCTGTCCCGCAGGAACGCCGGAGAACTGAACCTGCGCGCCCTTGTTCAGGCCGTCGACCGACTGCTTGAAGAATATGTCATATTCGCGCTTCGTGCCGCCGCTGTCGTTGGCCAGCCACACGACGAAGATCGCGAGCGCGGCCATGAAGAAGAGGACGAACGCGCCGACAAGCACATTGTTCGAGCGTGTTTCCATCAGCTTTTCCCATCCTGCCGTTCGATCGCCTGCTTGCAGCTTGCCGCAGCACGGCCACGCGGTCCGTTGAAATAGTCCTGTATCCACGGATGCTCGGTGGCAAGCAGTTCCGGGATCGTGCCGACCGCGATCACCCGCTTTTCAGCCAATACCGCAACCCGGTCGCAGGTTGCATAAAGCGAGTCGAGATCGTGGGTGATCAGAAAGACGGTCAGCCCCATTGTGTCGGCCAGCTCGCGGATCAGCTCGTCGAACTTGGCGGCGCCGATCGGGTCGAGGCCGGCGGTCGGTTCGTCCAGGAACAGCAGCGCGGGATCGAGCGCGAGCGCGCGCGCCAGCCCGGCGCGCTTGACCATGCCCCCCGACAGCTCCGCCGGAAATTTGGGCCCGGCGTCGGGCGGCAGGCCGACCATCGACACCTTGTAGGCGGCGATCTCGTCGAGCAGCTTCTGGTCGAGCCGCGGATAATATTCGCGCAGCGGAACCTGGATATTCTCGGCGACGCTGAGCGTGGAGAACAGCGCGCCGCCCTGGAACATCACACCCCACCGGCGCCGCAGGTCGCGCGATTCCTCCTGGTCGGTGATCGCGTCCAGCGTCTTGCCGTACACCTCGATCTCGCCCTCGGTCGGCGTCTGCAGCCCGACGATCGAACGCAGCAGCACCGACTTGCCGGTGCCCGACCCGCCGACGATGCCCAGAATCTCGCCCGACCGCACGTCGAGGTCCAGATTTTCGTGGATCACCGCATCGCCGAACTGGTTCTTGAGCCCGCGAATGCGGATCGCGAATTCGAACTTTTCGGGCCGCACGGCCTCCGCCGCCGCCAGCTCTTCCTGAATCTCGGCCTGGATTTCGTCGGTCATCAGTTCCATCCCAGCGAGGAAAAGAAGACCGCGAAAAAGGCGTCGAGCACGATCACGAGGAAGATCGCGGCGACGACGGCGGAGGTCGTCCGCTTGCCCACTTCCTCGGCGTTCTGGCGCACCTGCATGCCTTCGTAACAGCCGGTCACGCCGATCAATATGCCGAACACCGGCGCCTTGATCAGCATGATGTAGAAATCATGCATCGGAATGATCTCGCGCAGCCGCTGAACATAGGTCAGCGGCGGAATGTCCAGCCCGACCCAACAGAAAACGCCGCCGCCGATGATCGCACAGATACTGGCGTAAAAGCCCAGCAGCGGCATGGTGATCGTCGACGCGGCGACGCGGGGCAGCACGATCGCCTCCATCGGCGACACGCCGATCGTCCGCATCGCGTCGACCTCTTCGGTCAGCTTCATCGTGCCGATCTGCGCGGCGAAGGCCGATCCCGATCGGCCCGCGACCATGATCGCGGTCATCAGCAGGCCGAGCTCGCGCAGCGACGCGCGGCCGACCAGGTTGATCGTGAATACCTCCAGCCCGAATTGTTCGAGCTGCACCGCGCCCTGCTGCGCGATCACGATGCCGATCAGGAAACTCATCAGGCCGATGATCGGCAGCGCGTCGACGCCGACAGTCTGGAACCGCGTGACGACCGCATGCCAGCGCAGCCTGCGCCGCGCGCGAATCTGGATGCCCAGCGCGACGATCATCGCGCCGAAGAAATCGATGATGCCGACCAGCTCGCGCCAGATCGCCAGGCTGGCGGTGCCGACCTGGTCGAGCATGCGTTCGATCGCCGAACGGCGGTCGCGATGGACGCGATATTCGCTCTTGTCGTCCTTCAGCGCTTCCAGAAGCCGCTCGGCCTCGGGGCTGGCGCCGACGACTTTCGCGCCATGTTCGTTGACGGTGCGGGTGACGATCCAGGCGCCGACGGTGTCGATGCGCTCGATGCCCGACAGGTCGATCGATTCGATCGGTCCCAGTTCGTCGAGCCGTGCGGGAACGTCGCCAAGGCGGGCAAGCGTCAGGCGGCCGGTAAAGCGGACCGCAGCGCCATTGGCACCGTCGCTATAGTCGAAGTCCGCCCGGGCCACCATCTCGCGGGGGACATTGTATTATTTGCCCTGTCACAGCAAGCAATTCCCGCCCCCTTGGCCGTGGCGGCATGCGCGCCTATGGACACAGGCATGGAAACGCCGCCGATTTCGCTGCCGACCGATTATGCGCATCGTGTCGCGATGTATGACATGGATCGAACGATAACGCGTTCAGGGACTTACAGCGGATTCCTGATGCATGTTGCCAGGCGGCGTCAGCAATGGCGGCTGATGTTTCTGCCGCTCGTCGGGCTGGCCGGACTCGGCTACAGCCTGCGGCTGATCGACCGATCGAAGCTGAAGGCGATCAATCTGCGCCTGCTGGTCGGCAAACGTTTCAGCCGCACCGAAATCGCGCCGCTCGCCGAAAGCTATGCCGACAAGGTGATCGCGCGCGGGCTGCACAGCGCGGCGCTCGATCAGATCGCGGCCGACCGCGAGGCGGGATACCGGCTTCTGCTCGCGACCGCCTCTTTCCACCTCTATGTCGACGCGATCGCCCGGCGGCTCGGGATCGACGATGTGCTCGCGACGCGGCTCGACGAGCCCGATGGCGCCGACCATATCCACGCGCGGCTGGCGGGCGACAATTGCTATGGCGAGGCGAAGTTCGCGCGCATTTCCGACTGGCTGGCGGCGAATGAAATCACGCGCGATCAGGCGCATATTCGCGCCTATTCGGACCATGTCTCCGATCATCCGATGCTGCATTTTGCCGACGAGGCGGTCGCGACGACGCCGTCGCGCGGGCTGAAGCAGCTGGCGCCCAAGATGGGGTGGCAGGTCGTCGACTGGCGCGCCCGCAAATAGGCGCTGTCCTGCAAAATACCGACCGATCAGACCCTGTGACGATGGCGCCGCGGCCGTGCGTGGCGGCCGCCGCGGCCATCGCGTCGGTTGGTTCTTAAAGCGACAAAGGAGACAGTTTCGGCGTGCTCGTCCGTATCCTTTGTCGCTTTAAGGCGGTCAAACGGCGTCCAGCGCCTGGGCAAAGTCCGCGATCAGGTCGTCGGCGTCCTCGATCCCGATCGATACGCGCACCAGATTGTCGGTGATGCCCAGCGCCTTCTTGCGCTCTTCGGGAACCGACAGGTGCGTCATCGCGGCGGGGTGGCTCGCCAGCGTCTCGGTGCCGCCGAGGCTGACCGCCAGCTTCGCGATCTTCAGCGCGTCGAGAAAGCGGAAGCTTTCGGCTTCGCCGCCCTTGATGAACAGCGAAAAGGTCGACCCTGCGCCGCTGCAATGGCGGTCGTAGATGTCCTTTTGCCGCGCATCGGCGATGAAGCCGAGATAGCCGAGGCCGTCGACCTTCGGATGATCGCGCAGGAAGGTGCAGACCTTCAGGGCATTTTCGCCCGCGCGGCTCATGCGCAGTTCCAGCGTCTCCAGGCTGCGCAGCAGCATCCACGAGGTGTTGGGGTCGCAGATCGTGCCGATCGTGTTGCGCATCGGACGGATCGCGTCGATCAGCTTCTGGTTGCCCGAAACGCCGCCGGCCACCAGGTCCGAATGGCCGCCGGCATATTTGGTGAGGCTGTAGACGACCAGTTCGGCGCCCTGCTTGATCGGCTGTTGCCACAGCGGGCCGAGGAACGTGTTGTCGATCGCGATCGCGGGCTTCTGATCGCCGGGGAAGGCGGCATCGCGGGCCGCGCGTACCGCCTCGACATCGACCAGCGCGTTGGTCGGGTTCGCCGGGCTTTCGAGATAGACGAGTGAGACCTTGCCGCCCTTTTCGGCGGCGAGCGCCTTGGCCCGCTCCAGCAGCGCGTCGATCTCCTCGCGCGTCGCACCCGCCGGGAAGTCGAGAAAGCTGACGCCGAAGCGCGACAGGATGCGGGCGATCAGCGTTTCGGTCGCGGCATAGAGCGGCCCCGAATGGACGATGACGTCATTCTGGTTGCACAGCGCCAGAAGAAGCGTGGCGATCGCCGACATGCCGCTCGAAAAGACCAGGCTGTCGTCGGCGCCGTCCCAGACCGCGAGCCGGTCCTCCAGGATTTCCTGGTTGGGGCCGTTGAAGCGCGAATAGACGAGGCCGTCGGCGGGCCCCTCGCGCTTGCCGGTGATATGTTCGAAGAAACGCTTGCCCGCGGCAGCACTTTCAAAGGCAAAGGTCGAGGTAAGGAAAATCGGCGGCTTCAGCGATCCTTCGGACAGCGTCGGGTCGTAACCGAGCCCCATCATCAATGTCGCCGGGCTCAGATTCTTGTCGCCGATCTTCTTGCTGTTCGTCTTGGGTTTGCCGCGCATGGCCATTGGGGGGATGCTCCTGGTGATGGGATCACCCGTATAACAGCATCGGTTTCATTTGAAACTATGTTGCGCGCTCAATCTTCGACGATCAGGCTGCGGTCCTTGGTCTCCGGAAGCATCAGGGTCGCGACGCCGGCCATGCCGATGACCCCGGCGACATAGAAATAAAACACCCATTCCACGCCGGCGCCCTTCAGGCCCAGCGCGACCATTTCCAGCGTCCCCGCAAAGATCGCATTGCCGATCGCATAGGGCAGGGCGACGCCGAGGCCGCGGATATGCGCCGGAAACAGCTCCGCCTTCACCAGCGCGTTGTTCGCGCTGTACCCCGCCTGCAGCGTCAGCGGGATCAGGATCAACAGCGTCGCGACGATCGGCGAGGTCACCGTCTCCAGCGTCATGAAGGTCGGCACCGCGACGATCGCACCGCCGATCCCGAACAGCAGCAGCATCGGCTTGCGCCCGAACCGATCGGCGAGCGCGCCGAAGACGGGCTGCATGATCGTGAACCAGATCAGCGCCGCGGCGATGATGTAGGTCGCGGTCGCCTTGTCGAACCCGACGGTGTTGAACAGATATTTCTGCATGTAGCTGGTGTAGGTATAGGCCGCGAGCCCGCCGCCCGCCGACAGCATTCCGACCAGGATGCTTTCGCGCCGATGCTCCTGCCACAAACGCTTCGCGGTCGAGACGGGGCGGTCGACCGCCTGATTCTCGAACGACGGCGTCTCGGCCAGGTTGCGGCGAAGCAGATAGACCGCAAGCGCCAGGAACGCACCGATGACGAAGGGGATGCGCCAGCCCCATGCCGTCAGTTCGGCCTCGGTCAGAAAGGCCTGCAACACGACCGCGACGAAGATCGCGCAGAGCTGGCCGCCGATCAGCGTCATATATTGAAAGCTCGCCCAGAAGCCGCGATGTTCCTTGGGCGCCATTTCGGACAGATAGGTCGCGCTGGCGCCATATTCGCCGCCCAGCGACAGGCCCTGCAGCATGCGCGCGACGAGCAGCGTCGCCGGGCCGAGCAGGCCGGCGACGGCATAGGTCGGCGCGACCGCGATCAACAGCGAGCCGCTGAACATCAGCGCGACCGACAGCGACAGCCCGGCCTTGCGGCCGCGCGTGTCGGCAAAGCGCCCCATCACCCATGCACCGATCGGCCGCATGACGAAGCCGACGGCAAAGATGGTCGCGGTGCTTAGCAACTGCGCGGTCGGGTCGGCCTTGGGAAAGAAGACGGGGGCGAAATAGATCGCAAAGGCGGCATAGGCGAACCAGTCGTACCATTCGACGAGGTTGCCCGCGGATCCGCCGACGATCGAAACGAGCCGCTTGCGCGGTATCGCCAGGGCTTTCATCCGTCTCGTCTCCCCGCCTGTTATGGTCGCCGCCGCGGATCGAGCCCGGGCGACGATGAATGGACATGCTCAGCTGAGGCCGATCACCGATATCTGGCGGCCATAGCTGTTCTCGTTTCGGTGGCACGCGCGGCGATAGCTGAAATAGTCCGCCTCCTCGGCATAGGTGTCCTGCCCGCCGATGGCAATTCGGGTGACGCCCGCGGCGGCAAGGCGCGCGGCGACATAGGCGGCGATGTCGAACATCGCGTGGCCCGGTTTTCCGGCGGCGAAGAAGCGTTCGTTGGCGGGCTCGTCGGCGACGAAGCGCGCGACGAAAGCTTCGTCGACCTCATAGGATGCGCGGCCGATGCAGGGGCCGATCGCGGCGGCGATGGCCGAGCGGCTGGCGCCGAGGCTTTCCATCGCGTCGAGCGTCGCGTCGGTAATGCCCGCGATGGCGCCCTTCCAGCCGGCGTGCGCGGCTCCGACGACGCCCGCTTGCGTGTCGGCGAACAGCACCGGGACGCAGTCGGCGGTCAGGATGCCCAGCAGGATGCCGGGGGTGCGGGTCGCCAGCGCGTCGGCCTCCGGCCGCTGCGACAGGTCGGCGCCTTCGTCGACGATCACGCAGCGGTTGCCGTGAACCTGATACAGCCCCGCAAGCGCCGCGCCGGGCAGCGCCGCCTCTGCCACGCGGCGGCGATTTTCGGCGATCAGCGCGGGATCGTCGTTCGACCCGAGCCCGCAATTGAGCGAGGCGAGGTCGCCGGTCGACACACCGCCCCGGCGACCGAAAAAGCCGTGTGCTATTCCCGTCAGCGTCGGCGCGGTAACGAAAGGCGTGGTCACAGGTCGAGCCTGAAAAAGCGGTCCTCGTCGACATGATTGCCGACCCGAAACTGGTTCCGGCCGACGTCGTAGAAACCGTAACGGCGATAGAAGGCCTGCGCGCGATGGTTCTCGGTGAACACGGTCAGATACAGGATCGAGGCGCGTTCGCGTGCCCATGCGATGCCCCATTCCATCAGCGCGACCGCGACTCCCGTGCCCTTGGCGGCTTCGGCGACATAGAGCTGGTGCAACTCGACCGCGTCGTCGGTCGGTTGTTCGGGCGGCAGGTCGAATTCGACCGGCCCCATCTTGATATAGCCGAGGACGGCGCCGCCTTCGTCGCGCACCAGTGCGATGTCATGGTCGGTATCCTCGATCTGTGCCCGCACGCGCTCGGGCGGGTTCCAGCCGGCTAGGAAGGTCGACAGATCGGCGGGGTCATAGATATGGCCGAAGGTGTGGGTAAACGATCCGTTGGCGAACATCGCGATCGCCTCGGCATCCTCGGGCCGGGCGAGTTGAATGGCGGTCATGCGGCTTCTCCTGTAAATCCTGCGGGGCTCGGCCAGCCGGGTGCGGTCAGGGCGAGCAGCTTGAACAGCTCGCCCATCGCATCGGCATCGACGAGCCGGTCGCGCTGGCCCTTCAATTCGTCGGCGCGGCCGGGCGCGGCGGTCGAGAGCGATTTCAGGCGCGCGTCGATGCCCAGGCGCTTCAGCCAGTCGCCCTGCGTCGCGGGGCCGCTGACCGCGACGCTTGCCGGGCGCGCTGCGTCGGCGAGCAGCGTGAAATCGACATGCGCGGTCAGGTCGACCTCGCCCGGATCGTCGAAGGGATCAGCGAAATGATGCGCCTTCACCGCCTGCAGCGTGTCACCGGCGGCGGGGCCGCTATAGCCATAGTCGATCGTCAGCATCGCGCCGCCTTGCCGGGCGAGGCGGAACGCGCAGCGCTGCATGATCGCCGCCGACACCGGCGTCGTCTCGACGATCGCGCCTTCCTGGCTGCCGCGAAGCGAGAGGGGAATGGCATCATCCGCCGGAATGTCTCCAGGCACCGGCCGCAGCCGGCCGTCGCCGCGCTCGACCATCCGCTCGCGCCAGCCGTCGGCGGTCTTCACATATTGGTGGATCGGCAGCGCGTCGAAAAACTCGTTCGCGACGATGATCAGCGGCGCGTCGTCGGGGAGGGCGTCGACCTCGTCATGATGCTCCGCGGTCGGCAGCCGCGCCGACTGCGCCGCGCGCAGGGTCGGGCTCGTTTCGACCAGATGCACTCCCATCGGGGCGCAGCCGAAACGCGACGCGGCGCGCAAGGCATCGACCGCCAGCGTGCCTCGGCCCGGCCCCAACTCGACATAGCGGAACGGCGGACTCCCGGCGCGGCTCCACAGGTCGGCGATCCAGATGCCGATCAGCTCGCCGAACATCTGGCTGATCTCGGGCGCGGTGGTGAAATCGCCGGCCGCGCCCAGCGGATCGCGCGTCGCATAATAATGCGCGTTCGCCGCCGCCATATAGTCGGCGATGGTCATCGGCCGGTTGGCGGCGATATCCTTCAGCAGTTGTTCGGGTGTCGGCGGACCGTCACGCAACGGCGTCGGGCCCCGCGATCGGTTCGACGCGCTGGCGGCGCTTCTTGGCGGTCGCGACGAGCCAGATGCCGATCAGGATCATCGGCACGGTGAGCCACTGGCCCATCGAGAGGCCCGTCGCCTCGACGACGTTCATCCGCTGCACGTCGGGTTCGCGGAAATATTCGACGACGAAACGGCTGACGCCATAGATGATCGACGCCATGCCGACGAGCAAGCCGGGCTTGTAGCGCGCGTCGGTGCGCCAGAAGAGAAAGGCGAGGATCGCCATCATGAGGAGGCCTTCAAGGCCGGCCTCGTAAAGCTGGCTCGGGTGGCGCGGCATGTCGCCGCCGCGCGGAAAGATGATTGCCCACGGCACGTCGCTGACGCGACCCCACAGTTCGCCGTTCACGAAATTGGCAAGGCGGCCGAGGAAGAGCCCAAAGGGAATGACGCAAGCGATATAGTCGCAGAAGCGCAGGAAACTGAGTTTTTCCTTGCGGGTCACATACCAGATGGCAAGCAGGACGCCCAGCACGCCGCCATGCAGCGACATGCCGCCATCCCATAATTTGAAGATTTCGAGCGGCTTTCTTACATAGGTTTCGAGATTGTAGAAAAGGACATAACCCAGCCGGCCGCCGAGGATGATGCCGAGCATGGCATAGAAGATCATGTCGTCGGCATGACGGCGCGCCATCGGGGCGCCGGGCTGGGCGATCAGTTTCAGAAGATACCAGTAGCCGAGGAAGATACCGGCCAGATAGGCGAGCGCATACCAACGGATGGGCAAGCCGAAGACGCTGAACGCGATCTCGCTATGTTCACCCATCAGGTCGGTGAAGTTCACATATTGCGTCGCTTCGGCTAAGGTTGCAAAAAGAAACATATAGTCGCGCTGTCCTTCCCCAGGAGAGGCCTTCCCCATAGGGGGTAAGGCGAGCGAGACCAAGAGGAGAGATGCCCAATGCCTTCCGCGCTCGATTTGCGCCTGGAGACCGCATATAATCTGATCACGGGTCCGGGTGGCCCGATCCAGGTCGGCTCCGTCGAACGCTCCGGCCTCCAGCTGCCGTTCATTACCAATGCCCCGACGAATCTGGCCGATTACATCGCCTTTTTTTGTGCGCAGCATGGCGATGCGACCTTCCTGGTCGAAGGCGACGAGAGGCTGAGCTTTCGCCAGGTCTATGCCGCCGCGCGCAAGGTCGCGGCCGGGCTGGTCGACGGACATGGAGTAAAGCGCGGCGACCGCGTGGGGCTTGCGATGCGCAATGCCAACGCGTGGTGCGTGACCTATGTCGGCATTCTGCTGGCCGGAGGCTGCGCCACGCTGCTGAACGGCTGGTGGCAGGGCGGCGAGCTTGCTGCCGGGATCGACGATGCCGAGGCGAAGCTGGTGATCGCGGACGTTCAGCGCGCGGCGCGGCTCGAGGAACCGGGCATCACGCACGGTGCGAAGGTCGTGACGCTCGACATCACCAAGCCGATCGACGAGGCGATCGCGCCGATTTCCGATGGCGGCAGCGCCGATACGGTGCTGCCGGCCCTGACCGGGCAGGATCTAGCGACCATCCTCTTCACCTCCGGTTCGACCGGCCAGTCGAAGGGTGCCTATTCACGCCACGAAGCGGTGGTGCAGGCGATCTTCAACTATGTCACCCAGACCGCGAGCATCGTCCACCTGCTGACCGAAGACGGCCAGATGTCGGACATCCAGCCCGCGACCCTGATCTGTACGCCGCTGTTTCATGTTACTGCGGAGATACCGGTCTTTCTCCAAAGCTTTGCGCTTGGCCGGAAGCTGGTGCTGATGCCGAAGTGGAACGCGGACGAGGCGATGCGGCTGATCCAGGACGAGCAGGTCAACTATTTCGTCGGCGTGCCGCTGATGAGCTATGAGATCCTCGTCAGCCCGAACCGCAAGAATTACGACCTTTCGACCTGCAAGAGCTACGCAGGCGGAGGCGCGCCGCGACCGCCGGAACATGTGCGCCGCCTGGCGACCGAGATGGGCGACGGCAAGCCGCTGCTCGGCTATGGCCTCACCGAAACCAACGCGGTCGGTTGCGGCATCATCAACGAAAACTACCTGGAAAAGCCGACCTCGACCGGTCCCGCATCGAAACCGCTGGTCGATCTTGCGATCCTCGACGACCATGGTGAAGAGCTGCCGCAGGGCAGCGTCGGCGAGGTGTGCATCCGGTCGATCTGCAATTTCGAGGGCTATTGGAACAACGAGGCTGCGACCAAGGCGGCCTTCTTCGACAATGGTTATTTCCGATCCGGGGACCTCGGCTATGTCGACGCCGATGGCTATCTGTTCATTGTCGACCGCAAGAAGGACATCATCATCCGCGGCGGCGAGAATATCAGCTGTCAGGAGGTCGAGGCCGCGATCTATGAACATCCCGAGGCGAACGAATGCGCGGTCTTCGGACTGCCCGACGAGCGCCTGGGCGAATGCGTCGGCGCGGTCGTGTGGATGAAGCCCGGCAGCAGCGTGACCGCCGCCGACATGATCGCCTACCTCGGTCAGCGGCTCGCGCCTTACAAGGTGCCGTGCAAGATCTGGATGTCGAATGACGCCTTGCCGAAACTCGGCAGCGAAAAGATCGACAAGGTATCTTTGCGCAATCGCTATCGTGAGGAATATAAGGCGGAGGTTGCAGCGTAGCCGAAGCGAGCGGAGGAGCGAAGGAGGGACATGGCCGAGGCTGACTCTCCTGCCGCTCCGCCGGCGCCGCCGCTGGCTTCGTCCCGGCGCGTGTATCGCCATCGCCTGCCGACGCGCATCTGGCACTGGGTGAATGCCGTCACCCTGCTCGTCATGCTGATGAGCGGGCTGATGATCTTCAATGCCCACCCGCGCCTCTATTGGGGGCAATATGGCGCGAATCCCGATCGCGCGTGGTTCGCCATCGGGTCGACGGCCGACACCGGCTATGTGCGCTTCGGCGAGACGCGGATCGAGACCACCGGCGTGCTCGGGCGCTGGACCGACGCCAAGGGAAGGGAACAGACCTGGGCCTTTCCGGGCTGGGCGACGATCCCGACGAGCTATGACCTGGCGGCGGGGCGGCGCTGGCATCTGTTCTTTGCCTGGGTGCTGTCGATCGGCCTGACGCTGTATATGCTGTGGAGCCTGATCGGCGGACATTTGCGCCGCGACCTGCATATTCGCCGCGCCGAATGGTCGCCGCGGCACATCTGGACCGACATCAAGGATCACGCGCGGTTGCGCTTCCCCAGGGGAGAAGCGGCGGCGCGGTACGGCATTCTTCAGAAGCTCAGCTATATCGGCGTGATCTTCGTCCTGCTGCCGCTGATGATCTTCACCGGCCTGACGATGTCGCCGGGGATGGGGACCGCGTGGCCTTGGCTGCTCGATCTTTTCGGCGGCCGGCAATCCGCCCGGTCGATTCAC
Organism: Sphingomonadales bacterium; assembly: GCA_017309275.1. Classification (GTDB taxonomy): domain Bacteria; phylum Pseudomonadota; class Alphaproteobacteria; order Sphingomonadales; family Sphingomonadaceae; genus Sphingopyxis. Next base: position 90,469 of record JAFKLT010000037.1, read on the forward strand.
TTCATCGCGGCGTGGCTGTTGGTCGCTTTCTTCCTCGTGCACATTGCGATGGTCGTGCTGGCGGGGCCGCTGAACGAACTGCGGTCGATGATCGGCGGCTGGTTCACGCTGCCGCCTGAAAAAGAGCATGAGGCATGAGCGGGATCATCCTCCCGCGTCGCAAGCTGATCGCGCGTGCCGGCGGGCTCGTCGCGGCGGCGGGCGCGCTGCCGATCCTGGCGGGCTGCGACGCGATCAGCGAGGCGCCTGCGGTGCGCAAGATCCTGTCGATGGGCGAGGAGATGAACCGCGCGAGCCAGCGCGCACTGATGGATCGCGACGCGCTGGCCCGCGAATTTACCCAGGCCGATCTGTCGCCGGTGTTTCGTTCGAACGGAACGAAACTGCCCGAGGGCGAAGCCTATGCCGGTCATGTCGCGACGGGCTTTGCAAACTGGCGCGTCCAGGTGACCGGCCTCGTGACCCGGCCGCTGTCGCTGTCGATGGCCGATATTCGCGCGATGCCGCAGCGGACGCAAATCACGCGCCATGACTGCGTCGAGGGATGGAGCGCGATCGGCGGATGGACCGGGCCGCAGCTCAGCCGCGTCCTTGCCGCCGCCGGCGTGAGGGACAGCGCGCGGTTCATCGTCTTTCGCTGTGCCGACCGCATCGGCGACGCGCTCTATTACGAAAGCTGCGACATGGTCGACGCGCTGCATCCGCAGACGCTGCTTGCCTGGGCGTTGAACGGGGAGGTGCTGCCCATCGCCAATGGCGCACCGGTGCGGCTGCGGATCGAGCGGCAGCTTGGGTATAAGCACGCCAAATATCTGACGGGAATCGAAGCGGTTGCGAGCCTTGACGGGATCGGCGCGGGCAAGGGCGGCTTTTGGGAAGATCGCATCGATTATGAATGGTATGCGGGCATCTGACCGCAACCAAAACTGCCGGCGGGACGTTCTGGCATCGCGCCCATGTCGATCCTCAGTCCCTTCCTCTCGCGCGTCATTCGTCACGGCAGGCTGACCGTCATCGACCCCGACGGCGCCGCCGAACATTTCGGCGCGCCGGCGCCGGGTTTTCCCGAAGTCGGCGTTCGGTTCGCGACGCGCCGCGCGATGCGCCGCGTCATCCTCGATCCGCGCCTGGGTGCCGGCGAAGCCTATATGGACGGAGAGATGGAGGTCGTCGAAGGCGACATCATGGCGCTGATCGGCCTGCTGCGGATGAACACGCCCTGGGATCGCGGTGCCAAGCTGAAGGACAAGACCCGGCTCGGCCGATGGATCGAGTGGCTGAAAACCCGGCTCGCCTCGCTGAACGGCGAACGCCGATCGCGCGCGAACGTCGCGCACCATTACGACATCGGCAACGATCTTTATCGCCTCTTCCTCGATCGCGACATGCAGTATAGCTGCGCCTATTGGACCCGGCCGGACATGACGCTGGACGAGGCGCAGGCGGCGAAAAAGGCGCATATCGCCGCGAAGCTGGCGCTCCGCCCCGGGCAGCGCATTCTGGACATCGGTTGCGGATGGGGCGGCATGGCGATCACGCTGGCGCAGCTCGAGGCGGTGGAGGTGCTGGGCATCACGCTATCGGTCGAGCAGCTCGACCTTGCGCAACAGCGTGCCGAGCAGGCGGGCGTCGCGGGGCGCGTGCGGTTCGAGCTGATCGACTATCGCGAGCTTGCCGCGCGAGAGGTCGGGCGCTTTGACCGTATCGTGTCGGTCGGAATGTTCGAACATGTCGGCGCCGCGAATTTCGAAACCTTCTTTCGCGCCTGCGCGAACATGCTGACCGCCGATGGCGCGATGCTGCTCCACACGATCGGGCGTTTCGGAAAGCCGGGCGCGACCGATGCCTTCACGCGCAAATATATCTTCCCCGGCGGCTATATCCCGGCGCTGAGCGAGACCCTGGCGGCAAGCGAGCGGAGCCGGCTGATCGTCACCGACGTCGAGACGCTTCGCCTGCATTATGCGGCAACGCTTCGCCAATGGTACGCGAACACGCTGGCGCACCAGGTCGAGATCGAAAAGATGATGGGGGCGCGCTTCTTTCGCATGTGGTGCTTCTACCTCGCCGGCGCGACCGCGGCGTTCGAGAGCGGGGGCATGGGAAATTATCAGACCCAGTTTGCGCGCAGCCGCCACGCGCTGCCGCTGACCCGCGATTATATGGCCGAAGCCGAGGCGCGCTATACGGGATAGCGTTCGTTCATGACCTCCCAACTCAGGCCGACAAGCTGTTCCAATATATCGAGATTCACGTCGGCGAGCTTGTTGACATAGAGGCAGGCCTTGCTGGTCTTGTGCTTGCCCAGCTTCGCGAACAGGGCGTCGGCCTCCGCCTGTCGGTCCTGGTAGTCGCCGATCAGATAGAGCGTGATCGCCGCCTTTCGGGGGCTGAAGCCCGCACGGCACATCGTGCCGGAATGGCCGCTGTCGTAGACATAGTCATAGCTGCCATATCCGATGATCGACGGCCCCCACATCTTGGGCTTTAGCCCTGTCACGCGCTGGTGCATCGCATCGATGGTCGATGCTTCTTCGCGCCGCCGCGCCTCGGGAATCGCGGCGATGAAATCCGACGTCTGCACCTCGGTCGCCTTGGTCTTGATCTCTGCCATCGCCAAATCTCCCACAGCGGGAAGGATAGCCGCTTTGGTGCGCCCCGCCAATCATCGGTGAAGCGCGACAATGCCCCCGGCAAGCGCGGCGATGCGGCGGCGGAAGCTTTCGGGTGCGACGACTTCGACCTCCGCGCCCAGCGCGATCATTTCGCGCGCGCCATGGTCGCTGTCCTCGATCATCATTGCCATTTCGCGCCAGCCGTCGGCGGTCGGCGCGCTTGCGCCGGCGACCGCTTCGGCACCGCGCGGCGATTGGGCGGCCAGACGTTTGCAACCCTCGGCCGAGGCACGAAGGGTGGCGCGGGTCGAGAAGAGCTCGCTCTCGAAGCGTGCCTGTTCCGCTTGCCACCAGCGTGGCAGGTCGAAATCCGCCGGTCGTTCGAAGATGCTCTCCGCGAGCGTCGGTTCCCGGATGTTCGATACGCGAAAGACACGGATCTTGCCCATGCCGCGCGCCGCGAGATACCAGGTGCCGGCCTTGAGTATCAGCCCCAGCGGATCGACGCTCCATTCACCGGCGCCCTGCCAGCTTTCATAGTGCATCGACAGGCCGTTCTGATCGAGCACCGCACGCGCGATCATGGGAAGATGGGGCAGGGTATCGGTGCCGCGGTACCAGTCTGCCGCGTCGAGATGGAAGCGCGTCGCCATCCGGTCGGCGATCGCGCCGCCATCGCCGGGGATCGCGGCAAGCAGCTTGTTGCGTGCCGCGCTCGTCGCCGCGCCGAGGCCGAGTTCGGCAGCGGGGCCGGGAAGGCCGATCATGGTGGCGGCCTCCGCCTCACTGGCCGAAAGGCCGGTCAGGCGCGTGCGATACCCGTCCAGAAGCTGAAATCCGCCGCCGGGGCCGCGGTCGCCATAGACGGGGACGCCCGCAGCGCTCAGCGCGTCGATATCGCGATAGATGGTGCGCTCCGACACCTCGAACTCCGCCGCCAGGTCTGCCGCCGTCAGCCGCTGCCGCAACTGCAGAAGGATCAGGATCGAAAGGAGTCGGCTCGCGCGCATATTTTTATCGTAGCAGAAAATAGCTGACAGAAATTGTCAGGATCAGGGGCGTAGACCGGTCGGGCCACCAAGGGAGCGACGCATGACCCCGATAAATCGCCGTACCGCCATCGCCCTTGGCGCAGGAGCCGCCATGTCCAGCCTGATCCCGCCCGCCGCCGCCGCCATCAATCCTGCCCCATTGGGCAAGCCCGGCGATTTCGATTTCCTGACCGGCGAATGGCGCATCCACAACCGATTCCGCGAGGGTGAGAAATGGATCGAGTTTCCCGGCGAGGCCACGGTCGTGGGCATTCTGGGCGGCATCGCGAGCATCGAGGAGCTGCGCATCCCGGCTCGCGGCTTTTCGGGCATGGGCCTTCGTCTGCTCGATATCGAACGGAAGATCTGGTCCGATCACTGGGTGAACAGCAAGTCGGGCGTCGTCGGCGTCCCCGGCCAGCTCGGCGTCTTCGAAAATGGGGTCGGCACCTTTCTGTCCGATGGCGAAGGCGACAAGGGCCCGGAACTGTATCGCGGCGTATGGGATCGGATCACGCCGAAGAGCTGTCGCTGGTTTCAGGGCGTGTCGCGCGACGGCGGCAAGACGTGGGATGACGGCTGGTTCATGGATTGGACGCGGGCCGGCTGATACCGCAAGCCGGTTGCACCGGGGGCAAGGGCCTGCTAGCCGCGCCCGCGTCTTTTCCGGCCAAAAGGTGCAGCCATGTCCGATTCCATCAAGCGCGTTGTCCTCGCCTATTCGGGCGGCCTCGATACGAGTGTCATCCTGAAGTGGCTGCAGGTCACCTATGGTTGCGAAGTGGTGACCTTCACCGCCGACCTGGGGCAGGGCGAGGAGCTGGAACCCGCGCGAGCCAAGGCCGAGCTGATGGGGATCAAGCCCGAGCATATCTTCATCGACGATGTGCGCGAGGAATTCGTCCGCGATTTCGTCTTTCCGATGATGCGCGCCAATGCGCGGTACGAGGGCGATTATCTGCTCGGCACCTCGATCGCGCGGCCGCTGATTTCGAAGCGGCTCGTCGAGATTGCGAAAGAGGTCGGGGCCGACGCGGTCGCGCATGGCGCGACGGGCAAGGGCAATGACCAGGTTCGCTTCGAACTGTCGGCCTATGCGCTCAATCCGGAGATCAAGGTGATCGCGCCGTGGCGCGAGTGGGACCTGACCAGCCGCACCGCGCTGATCGACTTCGCCGAAAAGAACCAGATTCCGGTCCCGAAGGACAAGCGCGGCGAAAGCCCGTTTTCGACCGATGCGAATCTTCTGCACACCTCGTCGGAGGGCAAGGTGCTGGAGGATCCGTGGGAAGAAACGCCCGACTATGTCTATTCGCGCACGGTGAACCCGGAAGACGCGCCGGACACGCCCGAATATATCACGATCGATTTCGAAAAGGGCGACGGCGTCGCGCTGAATGGTCAGGCGATGTCGCCGGCGACCCTGCTGACCGCGCTCAACGAGCTGGGCCGCAAGCATGGCATCGGCCGCCTCGACCTGGTCGAGAACCGCTTCGTCGGCATGAAGTCGCGCGGCATGTATGAGACGCCGGGCGGCGAAATCTATGCCCGCGCGCATCGCGGCATCGAAAGCATCACGCTCGATCGCGGCGCGGCGCACCTGAAGGACGAGCTGATGCCGAAATATGCGGAGCTCATCTATAACGGCTTCTGGTTCGCGCCGGAGCGCGAGATGCTGCAGGCGGCGATCGACCACAGCCAGGCGAATGTGACCGGTACCGTCCGGCTCAAGCTGTACAAGGGCAACGCCAGCGTCGTCGGCCGCAAGTCGCCGGTCAGCCTGTACAGCGAGCGTCACGTGACGTTCGAGGATGACGCCGGCGCCTATGACCAGAAGGACGCGGCGGGCTTCATCAAGCTGAATGCGCTGCGCCTGAAGCTGCTGGCGAAGCAGGAGCGGTAAACACCGCCGGTCGGGCGCGCAGGCAGGCATGCGCGCCCTAAATATGGGATAATGTGAAAGAAGGCGGGTCGGGCGCTGCGATAGGGTGGTGCCCGCCCATGCCATTCGACAAATCCTTCGCTGCCTCCGACTTTGAATGGCAGCCCTGCCGTTTGCGGTTGCCGCGTTTCGGCTTGTTGCTCGGCCAGCATGGCATTCATCGTCGGTTCCTGATGCCGGGACGCTATCTCGTGCGGCGTTCGCGCAGCTTGCGGCGCAAGCTGTACCGCGCTGACCATGGTTCGAAACTCACATGAGTTCGGGGCGAGCGGGTGCCGGCAGCGAGAGATGGCGGGCGCGATCCTGCCGCTGGACAATCCAAATCTTAACGCGTTAGCGTGTTCCCAAATCCTGCGCTAAGGGGCGCCTCCATGACCGCCGTTCGCTTCTTTTCCGACAATGCCGCCACCGTGCATCCCGCGGTGATGGAAGCTCTTGCAGCCGCCAATCATGTCGACACGGCCTATGACGGCGATGCGCTCAGCCGCTCGCTCGATGCTGCCTTTTCGGATCTGTTCGAAACCGAGTGCGAAGTCGTGTGGATATCGACCGGCACCGCGGCGAACAGCATCATCCTCGCCCATTTCGTGCGGCCGTGGCAGGGTATCCTTTGCTATGAGGAAGCCCATATCGAGGTCGACGAATGCGGCGCGCCGACCTTCTTTTCCGGCGGCGCGCAGCTGATGACCCTGCCGGGTCCGGGCGCGAAGATCGACACCGACGCGCTGAAACGCCGCATCGCGGGCATCCGCAAGGATGTGCATCAGGTACAGCCGGCCGCGATCAGCATCACCAATGCCACCGAATATGGCCTCGCCTGGCGCCCCGACGAGGTGCGCGAAATCAGCGAGATCGCCAAGTCCGGCGGGCTGAAGCTTCACATGGACGGCGCGCGGTTCGCCAATGCGGTGGCGTTCCTCGATTGCTCGCCCGCCGACGTGACGTGGCGCGCAGGGGTCGATGCGCTGTCCTTTGGTTTTACAAAGAATGGCGCGATGATGGCCGAGGCGCTCGTCTTCTTCGGCGGTAGCGGCGGCGCGGGGGTTCGCGAACTCAAGAAGCGTGGCGGGCATCTGCTGAGCAAGGGGCGCTTCGTCGCGGCGCAGATCCGGGCGATGCTGAAGGACGATTTGTGGCTGGCCAATGCGCGGGCGGCGAACGCCGGCGCGGCGGCGCTCGCGGCGGCGTGCGGCAACCGGTTGATGTATCCGGTCGAGGCGAACGAGCTGTTCGTGCGGATCACCGCGGAGGAAGCGGCCGACCTGCGCGCCAAGGGTTTCGATTTCTATGACTGGGGTTCGGGTGCCGCGCGGCTGGTCGTTAGCTGGGATCAGGATGCCGCTGCGGTGGGGCCGCTAGCTGCCGCCATCGCGGCGCTATGAGCCAGCCTGCATCGCTCCTCCAGCCGCGAGTCCTGTTACCTTTCGCACTGGTGACGTTGATCTGGGGATCGACCTGGATCGTCATCAAGGGGCAGCTCGGGATCGTTCCGCCCAGTTGGTCGGTCACCTATCGTTTCGCGGTGGCGGCGCTTGCGATGTTCGCATTTGCGCTGGTCCGCGGTGAGAAGCTTTGGCCTGGGGGGCGGGGGATTGCCTTTGCCGCGGTGCTTGGCGTGGCGCAGTTCGCGCTGAACTTCAACTTCGTCTACCGTGCCGAGCAGCATATCACCTCCGGCCTGGTCGCGGTGCTGTTCGCGCTGCTGATCGTTCCCAACACGCTGCTCGGGCGGCTGTTCCTGAAGACGCCGCTTGAGGGGCGTTTTCTTGCGGGGGCGGGTATTGCGATCGTTGGGGTCGGCATGATGATCCTGCACGAGTATCGGGCGGCGGAGCTTGGCGCCGACCAGGTTATCCTCGGCACCGTGCTGACGCTCATCGGCGTTCTTTGCGCGTCGACCGCCAACGTCATGCAGGGGACGAAGATTGCCCGCGCGCAGTCGATGGTCGTGATGATCGCCTGGGCGATGCTGTTCGGCGCGCTCGCCGACGGGACCTATGCCTGGATCACCACCGGTCCGCCGGCCATCGAGCCGACGCCGGCCTATATCGGCGGCGTGCTGTACCTGGGCATTGTTGCCAGCGCGGTGACCTTTCCGCTCTATTTCAACGTCATCCGCGCGGTGGGGCCGGGGCAGGCCGCCTGGTCGAGCGTCCTGATCCCGATCATCGCCATGGGCTTCTCGACGGCGTTCGAGGGCTATCGCTGGGCGACGCTGTCGATCGCCGGCGGTGTCGTGGCGCTGATCGGACTTGCGATCGCCGTCGCGAAACGGCCCGAGCGGCCGTCGGTCAGCGGCAATATGGTCTCGTTGCCCGTCGAGGATTAGCCCGCGCTGATCCGCTCGATATCCGCGCCGACCGCCTGCAGCTTTTCCTCCAGCCGCTCATAGCCGCGGTCGAGGTGATAGACGCGGTTGACCTCGGTCGTGCCCTGCGCGGCGAGGCCGGCGATGATCAGGCTCATCGAGGCGCGCAGATCGGTCGCCATCACCGGCGCGCCGACCAGATGGTCGACCCCGCGGACGATCGCGGTGCGGCCCTTGACCTGGATGTCGCAGCCCATGCGCGCCAGCTCGGGCACATGCATGTAACGGTTCTCGAAGATGGTTTCGGTGAACAGCGATGCGCCGCTGCCGAGCGTCGCCATCGCCATGAACTGCGCCTGCATGTCCGTCGCGAAGCCCGGATAGGGCGCGGTCGACAGCGTGACCGGCTCGGCGCGTCCCGACATGGCCACGCGGATACCTTGCTTGGTCTCTTCGACGGTCGCGCCGGCTTCGCGAAGCGCGGCGAGCGTCGCTTCCATCTCGTCGGCTTTGGCGCCGATAAGTTCGACATCGCCCTCGGTAATCACGGCGGCGCAGGCATAGCTGCCCGCCTCGATACGATCGGCCATCACGCGATAGGTCGCGCCGTGGAGGCGGTCGACGCCCTCGATGGTCAGCGTTTCGGTGCCGATGCCCTCGATATGCGCGCCCATCGCGACAAGGCAGTTGCACAGGTCGACGATTTCGGGCTCGCGCGCCGCATTTTCGAGCACGCAGGTGCCCTTGGCGAGAACCGCCGCCATGACGGCATTTTCGGTCGCACCGACCGATACGACGGGAAAGGTGAACTTGCCACCCGCGAGCCGGCCGCCGGGCGCGACGGCCCGGACATAGCCCGAGGCGAGCTCGATCTCGGCGCCAAAAGCTTCGAGCGCTTTCAGATGCAGGTCGATCGGGCGGTTGCCGATCGCGCAGCCGCCGGGAAGCGACACGGTCGCCTCGCCCGCCCGCGCAAGCAGCGGGCCGAGGACGAGGATCGAGGCGCGCATCTTGCGGACGATGTCATAGGGGGCGACGGTCGAGGTCAGGGTGGTCGCGCGCGCGGTCATCACGCGGCCGAAATCCTCGGGCCGCGACCCCTCGATCGTGGTCGAACAGCCGAGCTGGTTGAGCAGGTGACCGAAGCCGTCGACGTCGGCGAGGCGCGGCAGGTTGCGCAGCGTCAGCGGCTCGTCGGTGAGCAGCGCACATGGCAACAAGGTCAGTGCGGCATTCTTGGCGCCTGAGATGGGGATACGGCCCTTGAGTCGCTGGCCGCCGCGAATGACGAT
>JAFKLT010000113.1 GCA_017309275.1 Sphingomonadales bacterium
CGCCGCGGCGCGGCGCAGGCCCGCGCCAATATCCGCGACAGCGTCGACAGCGTGTCGCGCGCGGTCGGGCTCCTCTATCCCAACGTGCGCCTCGACGCAGAGGGCGACAAGACGCTGGTGGCGCGCGTCGAGCGGCAGGATCTGGACGAATTGATCGGCAATCTGCTGGAAAATGCCGCCAAATATGGCGGCGGCAGCGTGTTCGTCACCGTCCAGCGCGACGGCGGCATGGCCGAAATACTGGTCGAAGACGACGGCGCCGGCATCTCGCCCGCCGACCGCCAACGCATCTTCGACCGCGGCGTGCGCCTCGACAGCGGCAAGCCGGGTACCGGCCTGGGCCTGGCGATCGTGCGCGACGTCGCCGAAATCTATGGCGGCAGTATCGCGCTCGAAGAGAGCGAGGATTTGGGCGGCCTGCTGGTGCGATTGAAACTGCCGGCGGGGTAGGGGCGCTGCGGGGCGAGGGGGGCGACCGAAGTCCGACATTGCTTCCTCGTCACCCCGGACTTGATCCGGGGTCCCGCTCGACGACGGGAATAAGTGGGATCCCGGATCAAGTCCGGGATGACGAAGATGTGGGAAGCAAGGTCAGTTTGCGACCGGAAGATGACGTCTCTTTTTCGTCACCCTGAACTTGTTTCAGGGTCCATGGCCCAGCGCTGCCTTTGGCGCAGCGTCAGATTAAAGGTCCGTCCATGGATGCTGAAACAAGTTCAGCATGACGAGATTTGAAAGACGGCTCCTCACCCCAACCTCGTCGGGCCCTCGAAAAAGGCCTTTCCTACAATATCCGGCTATGTCAGCGCCGATCCCGGCTCTTTCATTCAGTGAACAAACGCGGTCCCCGCCGGTCTTCTCACGACTGCGCGCGCCCACCACAGCGTGGTCCAGAACGGGGAGGCCACAAGGCTGAACTTTCCTGAACTTTGGAAGGGAGCAAAGTCCGCTTCCCACCTCCAAAGCGTCCAAATCCTCAGCATCGGGGCGCAGCGGATCAGAGCCACCCCATCCAACATCGTCACCCCGGACTTGATCCGGGGTCCAGCTTGAATCCGAAACCAGCCGGCGCGTCGAAAAGCGGGATCCCGGGTCAAGCCCGGGACGACGAAGAGCGGGTAATCATGACGGAGCTTGGCGCATCGGCCTCTCCGCGACCCATATGGGCTCAGGTCGCGGCGACGACCAGTCCGCGCTGCACGGCGGGCCGCGCGAGGCCGCGGTCGAGCCATGCCTGCACATGCTTGAAACGATCGAAGCCGACGATCTCGGCCGCGTCATAGAAGCCGATCAAATTGCGGATCCAGCCGAGCAGCGAGATGTCGGCGATGCCATAGTCCGCGCCCATGATCCACGTCCGGCCGTCGAGCCGCCCGTCGAGGACGTCCAGCAGCCGCGCGGATTCGGCCGCGTAACGATCGCGCGGGCGCTTGTCCTCATAGTCCTTGCCCGCGAATTTGTGAAAGAAGCCGAGCTGGCCAAAGATCGGTCCGGCGCCGCCCATCTGCCACATCAGCCACTGGATCGCCTGGTAACGCTCGCCGGGGTCGGCGGGCAGGAACTGGCCGGTCTTGTCGGCCAGATAGATCAGGATCGCGCCCGATTCGAACAGCGCGAGCGGCTTGCCGCCCGGACCGTCGGGATCGTAGATCGCGGGAATCTTGCCGTTCGGGTTGAGCGCGAGGAAGGCGGGATCATGGCTCTCGTTCGCCATGATGTCGACGCGGTGCGCCTCGTACGGCAGGCCGCATTCCTCCAGCATGATGCTGACCTTCACGCCGTTCGGCGTCGGCGCCCCGAAAAGCTGCAGCCGGTCGGGATGCGCGGCGGGCCATTTTGCGAAGATCGGATGATCCAGGGTCATGCGCCGGCCTCCCGCTTCAGATGCTCATGGTGGCGGATCACCTCGTCGATGATGAAACGCAGGAATTTCTCGCTGAACTCGGGGTCGAGATCGGCCTCGCGGGCCAGGGTGCGCAGCCGCTCGATCTGCCGCGCCTCGCGGCCGGGATCGGCGGGGGGCAGGTCGATCTTCGCCTTGAGTTCGCCGACGGCCTTTGTCACCTTGAATCGCTCGGCGAGCATATAGACGAGCGCCGCGTCGATATTGTCGATGCTCTGACGGTAACGGGTCAGCTGGTCGTCCATGCGCGGCTCCTCTGGTGCCCGGCACGCTTGGCACCGGGCGGGGCGGCAAAGCAAGCCGAAAGTCGTTGCAAATTTATGGTCCCCCGGCCAATGCGGCGCTTGTCATGACTGCCGAGATCCACCTTCTGCACGGCGACCGCCCGCCTTCGCTCGACCCGCTGATGGCGCTTGTCGCCGCCGACATGAACGAGGTGAATTCGGTCATTCTCGACCGTATGCAGTCCGAAGTGCCCCTGATCCCCGAGCTGGCGGGCCATCTGATCGCGGGTGGCGGCAAGCGGATGCGTCCGATGCTGACGCTCGCGTGCGGCAAGCTGCTCGACTATCCGGGCCACCGTCACTGCAAGCTGGCCGCCGCGGTCGAGTTCATCCACACCGCGACGCTGCTCCACGACGATGTCGTCGACAAATCGGATCTGCGCCGCGGCCGCAAGACCGCGAACCTCATCTGGGGCAACAGCGCCTCGGTCCTCGTCGGCGACTTCCTGTTCAGCCGCGCGTTCGAGGTGATGGTCGAGGACGGCTCGCTGAAGGTGCTCAAGATCCTGTCGCGCGCCTCGGCCGTGATCGCGGAGGGCGAGGTCAACCAGCTCAGCGCCCAGCGCCGGATCGAGACGAGCGAGGATCAATATCTCGCGATCATCAACGCCAAGACCGCCGAGCTCTTCGCCGCCGCGTGCAAGATCGCGGCCGTCGTGGCCGAGCGTGACGACGCGACCGAGGCCGCGCTCGACGCCTATGGACGCAATCTGGGGATCGCCTTCCAGCTCGTCGACGATGCGATCGACTATGTCTCGGACGAGGCCACGATGGGCAAGGGCGTCGGCGACGACTTCCGCGACGGCAAGGTCACGCTGCCCGTCATTCTCGCCTATGCGCGCGGGTCGGCCGACGAACGCGAATTCTGGAAGCTCGCCATCACCGGGCACAAGACGTCGGACGAAGACCTGGCCTATGCCAAGAGCCTGCTGCTCAAGCATGGCACGATCGCCGACACGCTGGCGCGGGCGCGCCACTATGGCCAGCGCGCAGTCGATGCGATCGGCGGTTTCCGGGCCAGCCAGGCAAAGGCCGCGCTGACCGAAGCGGTCGCCTTCGCGGTCGCGCGCGCTTATTGACGCGGCGCCGATGGCGATGATGGGCCCCGCGGCTGAAAGCCCCGATGCCTATATCGCGGCGCTTTCGGGCTGGCAGCGCGAGCGCTGCGAAATGATGCGCGCGGCGATCATGGATGCGGCTCCGTTCGAAGAAACGATCAAATGGACCAACCTGGTGTTCATGGCCGACGGTCCCTGCATCCTGATCCGTGCCGAGGAACACCGCGTCCTTCTGGGCTTCTGGCGCGGCAAGCGGCTGCGCGAAGTCGATCCGCGGATCAAGGCCAGCGGCAAATATGAACTCGGCAATCTGGTGATGGTCGAGGGGACCGAGGTGACCCCCGACCAGGTCGCCCGGCTGGCGGCCGAGGCGCATCGGCTGAATGCCGAACTGGGCAATCCCGCGGCACGCACATGAAGCAGGCGCTCCCGATCGATCTGGTGTTGCCCGACATCATGGCGGCGCTGGTGCTCAAGCCAAATGTCGTCGTCGTCGCGCCGCCCGGTGCGGGCAAGACGACGCGCGTCGCGCCGGCGCTGCTCGACCAACCGTGGTGCAAAGGCACCGTGTGGCTGCTTTCGCCGCGGCGCCTTGCCGCCCGCGCCGCCGCGGAGCGCATCGCGGAGGAGATGGGCGAGGCGGTCGGCGGACGTGTCGGCTATGCGACGCGGCTCGACAGCAAGCAGTCGGCGGCGACGCGGCTGCTGGTGATGACGCCGGGGCTGTTCCGCAACCGCATCCTCGCCGATCCCGAGCTCGCCGGCGTGTCGGCGGTGCTCTTCGACGAAGTCCACGAACGCAGCCTCGACGGCGATTTCGCCCTCGCGCTGGCGATCGACGCGCAGCAGGGACTTCGCGACGATCTTCGCCTCGTCGCCATGTCGGCGACGCTCGACGGCGCCCGCTTCGGTGCGCTGCTCGGCGACGCGCCCGTGGTGAGGAGCGAGGGCAGAAGCTGGCCGCTCGAGCTGCGCCACATCGGTCGCCGCGCCGAGGACCGGCTGGAGGCTTCGGTCCTGATGGCGGTGCGGCAGGCGATGGCCGACGAGGCAGAGGGCGACATGCTCGCCTTCCTTCCCGGCGCCGCCGATATCGAGCGTGCGGCGGCGGCGGTCGAGGAGGCCCGATTGCCGCTGGTCGTCCACCGGCTGCACGGACAGATCGACCCGGCGATGCAGCGCAAGGCGCTCGTCCGCGACCCCGGCGGCGGACGCAAGCTGATCCTCGCCACCAGCATCGCCGAAACCAGCCTGACGATCGACGGCGTGCGGATCGTGATCGACGCGGGTCTGTCGCGCCGTCCGCGCTTCGACAAGGCCGCCGGCATCGCCCGCCTCGTCACCGAGCGCGCCAGCCAGGCCTCGGCAACCCAGCGCGCGGGGCGTGCGGCGCGGCAGGGGCCAGGGGCGGCCTATCGGTTGTGGGAAGCGGCGGCGACCGCGGGCATGCCGCCGTTCGACCCGCCCGAAATTCACGAGAATGACCTGATGCCGGTCGTCCTCGACTGTGCGAGCTGGGGCATCGTCGATCCGCGCCAGCTGGGCTGGCTCGATCCGCCGTCGCCGGCCGCGATTTCGGAGGCGAAGACCCGGTTGCAGCCGATCGGCGCGCTCGGCGAGGATGGCCGCATCACCGCACATGGCAGAGCGCTCGCGGCGATCCCGCTGCCGGTGCCGCTCGCCCATATGCTCCTCCACGCGGCGTCCGCGGGGGAGGCGGATCTCGCCGCAAAGCTGGCGGTGCTGCTCACCGAGCCCGGCCTGGGCGGACGCGGCGCCGATGTCGAGGCGCGGCTTCAGCGCTGGAAGGGCATGAAGGGCGACCGCGCCGAGGGCGCATGGCGGCTGGCGCGGCGACTTGCCGGGGTCGGTGAAAAGCTTGCCGGGGGCACGGAGGTGATCGGCGGGCGTTCGGTCGGCGGCTGGATCGCGACCGCTTGGCCCGATCGCGTCGCCCGTCAGCGGGCGGGGCAGCGCGGCGAATATCTCAGCGCGGGCGGGCGCGCCTACAAGATCGATCCGCTCGACCCGCTGGCGAACAGCGAATGGCTCGCCATTGCCGATGCGCAGGGGCATGCGGCGGGCGTGCGTATTCTCGGCGCGGCGCCGATCGGCTTGTCGGAGGTCGAGGCGATCTTTGCCGGCCAGATCGCCAGCCGCTCGGCAAGCAGCTATGACGCCGCCACCGACCGCGTCGACCATCGCCGCGAACGGCGCCTCGGCGCGATCGCGCTGACCAGCGGGCAGGCGGGCCGGGGCGAAGGGGCGGAGGATGACGTCGCGGTGCGGCTTGCCGCGGTTCGCGACCGGGGGCTTGGGCTGATCGGCTGGGGACCGGTGTCGCAGGCGCTTCGCCAGCGTGCATCCTTTGCGGGACTTGACGCGCTGTCCGCTCCTGCGCTCGCCGACGGCCTCGACATATGGCTTGCGCCCTTGCTCGAAAAATCGCGCGGCCTTCGCGACATCGGCGACCAGCGGCTTGCCGACGCGCTGTCCGGCCTTCTCGACTGGCCGTCACGGCAATCGCTCGAAAAGCTGGCCCCCGCCGACTATGCGACCCCCGCCGGCAGCCGCCATGCGATCGACTATGGCGCCGATGGCGGCCCCACGGTCAGCGTGCGGGTGCAGGAGATGTTCGGACTCGCGCGGCATCCGCTGATCGGCGAACCGCCGATCCCGCTCGTCCTCGCGCTGACCTCGCCCGCGCATCGCCCGATCCAGACGAGCCGCGACATCGCCTCATTCTGGAGCGGGAGCTGGTCGGAGGTCGCGAAGGAGATGCGCGGCCGCTATCCCAAGCACAGCTGGCCCGACGATCCGGCGAACGCACGGCCAACCTTGCTCACCAAAGCGGCGCAGGCGCGTCGCGATGCGCAATAGGCCCCTTTTCGCGGGCCGTGCTTGGCGCTAAGGCCACGACAGAACCATCCAGCCAGGGACGATCCTCGATGAAAGCGCGTATTTTCCAGAAGCCCAAGAATGCGATGCAGTCGGGCCGTGCCGGCACGCAGCGCTGGTTCCTGGAATTTGCGCCGGCCGAAGCGCGCAAGGCCGATCCGCTGATGGGTTGGGCAGGCAGCGGCGACACGCAGCGCCAGCTTCGCCTGGGCTTCGGCACCCGCGACGAAGCGATCGCCTATGCCGAAAAGAACGGCATCGAGGTCGAAATCACCGCGACGCCCGTCCGGACGCTGAAGATACAGGCTTACGCCGACAATTTTCGCTGATTTCCGGCCGCTGCGCTTGGCTGAGGGCCGCGCGGCAATCCGAAGCGGCGCTTAACCGCCCCGAATTGCTTTGCTACGCTTGCAACGATGCGGCGAT
>JAFKLT010000114.1 GCA_017309275.1 Sphingomonadales bacterium
CCGATCAAGATCGGCGCGAACGGATGCGTCAATTACAAGACGCAATATACGCAAGGCGCCGATGGCCATTGGCAGCGCATTCTGGTGCCCAATGAGGAGGCGACCGTAACCGTCGCCTCGATCGACCCGACCGGACGCGAATATCGCGTCGAACGCTATCTGCTCGACGCCGACACGATGGCAAAGGCGCGCGAGGTGCGCGCCGGCGTCACACTGAAGAGCTGTACCGCCGACAGCGGCCAGATCGCGGCACTCGCGACGCAGCAGGATGCGATCCGCAGCGCGCTTCCCGCCGCCCCGAACGAACGGCTGGTCTATCAGTGCCAGCCCGCCGCGGCGGGCGCCGCCGTCAAACCTGCGGCCGCGCCTTGAGCCGCCAGCCGGCGCCGGGGTCGATCCAGATATAGCTCGACATCAGCTCTCCCGCGAACTCGCCGTCGACCGTGCCGACCTCCAGAAGCGGCGCGTCGTCGGCGCGGGCGAAGGCATAGGAGCAGGTCTTGCGCCCCCACAGCGCCTCGATCATCGATTCGCGATAGAGGATCGAATAGCGCTTGTCGTTCAGCGGCGCGTGCGGCGCGCGGCCGCTGACAATGCGAAAGCCCGCCATATAAGAGTCATCGACCGTGCCGCAAAAGGCGGGGCCTTCGCGCGTTATGCCGACCTTCAGCTCGGCGGCGATCGACGGGCTGTCGGACAGCGCGGTGAGCTGGCGAACCTGCACGCGGCCGTCCGCCCCTTCGCCGAACCATGTCATGATCCGGCAGGTGCGCGCGATCTCGTCGGGCTCGTGACACTGAACCTTCCCCGCGCGCGCGGGCGCGAGCGGGTCCTTCACCGGCTTGTACGCCGGATCGATATCGAAGGTCGTCATCAGCAGCAACGCGGCGATCAGCGACATGGGCTCGCTCCCCCTCTCGGCGAAAGCTGCGCCCCGAAGGTTTAGATCGGGTTAGCGGACGCGATGAAGAGCCGGATGCCGATGCCCCGGAAGACGAACCATTTCCCGATCAGCGACCACAGGCCGGCGGTCCCCGCATCCGTCCAGCGCTCGACCAGCACCGACCCCGCCGGCAACGGCAGCATGGTCAGCAACACAACCGCCAGACGCACCGCCCCCTCCCCGGTTCGTTTAGCCCCCGCATGCCTTGAACAGCATCAACGTCCGCTCGCGCGCCTGATCGGCGCTCGGTTCGTGATAATCCTTGCGCCGGTCGCTGTTGAAGCCATGCCCCGCTTCATAGACGAATATCTGCGCGGTCGGATGCGCCGTGGCGATCAACGCCTCGACGCCCTCCATCGGGATGCCCTCGTCGAAGCGGCCGAAATGGGCGATCGTGGCGCAGGCGGGCGCCTCGTCCTTGAACATCGTCGGCACCAGGCTGCCGTAATAAGAAGAGGATGCCGCAAGATCGGGGCTGATCTGCGCCATCCGCCACGCGACCGATCCGCCATAGCAATAGCCGGTGATGAAAACGGGCCCTTTCGCCTTCAGCGCGTCGATACAGGTCTGCGCATCCTTCAGGCTCTGCTCGAACGGATGCAGTTCGCGCGCCAGTTGCACCGCGCGCTGGAATTGCGGCCCCGAATAGTCGCTCTCGAACCCGGGATGCTCGCGGTCGAACAGCGCGGGGCTCAGCACCTCATATCCGTCGGCGGCATATTCGTCGCACAGCTCGCGGATATGGTCGGTGACCCCGAAAATCTCCTGGACCAGGACGAGCCCGCCGCGACGCTCGCCTTCGGGCCGCGCGTGATAGACCGCGACCTCGGCGCCATCGTCCATCGTCATCCGGATCATCTCACCCATCTATGCATCCCCTCGTCGGTTCGGACCGGGCTTGTCGAAGTCCCGCTCTTTCGTCTGCACTTTGAAGAAAGGTCGGTCGTTCGACAAGCTCGGGGCGAATGGACGCCGGATCCTGTGGCATTAGTCCCCACCCCGCCTTGCATTGCGTCAGAATCGTTGCTACGCGCGCCGCGACTTTGCAGCGGGGGTATCTTCGGACGCCGTTCAAATCCGCGCAGCCATCCCCCTTGGGATCGTAGAAAAGGACTTTCGCGCGTGGAGAATTCCGGCGGCATTCAGGGCAACATCACGGCGGGCCTCGCGGGCCGCTATGCCAGCGCGCTGTTCGATCTGGCTCGCGAATCGAACGATATCGACAACGTCCAGAAGAGCCTTTCGGTTCTGAAGGCCGGCCTTGCCGAATCGGCCGATCTCGCCGCACTCGTTTCGAGCCCGGTCATCAGCCGCACCGACGCCGCCAACGCAATCGCGGCGGTCGCCAAGTCGCTGAAGCTCGATTCGCTGACCACCAAATTCCTGGGCGTTCTCGCCGAGAATCGCCGCCTGGCGAAGGTTGCGGGCATGATCGATGCCTTCAACGCGATCGTCGCGGCGCACCGCGGCGAAGTGACCGCGAAGGTCACCAGCGCGCACCCGCTGACGGCCGAGCAGCTGAAAACGCTGGCAGCCAACCTCAAGACCCGTGTCGGCCGCGACGTTCAGATCGCGACCACCGTCGACCCCGCCATTCTCGGCGGCCTCGTCGTCCAGCTGGGCAGCCAGCTGATCGACGGCAGCATCCGTACCCGTCTCAATAGCTTCGCACAGGCGATGAAAGGCTAAACAATGGAAATCCGCGCCGCTGAAATCAGCAAGGTCATCAAGGACCAGATCGCCAATTTCGGCACCGACGCCACGGTCAGCGAGATCGGCTCGGTGCTGTCGGTCGGCGACGGTATCGCCCGCGTCCACGGCCTCGACAATGTCCAGGCCGGTGAGATGGTCGAATTCGCCAATGGCGTGAAGGGCATGGCGCTCAACCTCGAAGCCGACAACGTCGGCATCGTGATTTTCGGCTCCGACGCCGAAATCAAGGAAGGCGACGTCGTCAAGCGTACCGGCACGATCGTCGACGTTCCCGTCGGCAAGGGCCTGCTCGGCCGCGTCGTCGATGGCCTCGGCAATCCGATCGACGGCAAGGGCCCGATCAAGGCCGACAAGCGCATGCGCGTCGAAGTGAAGGCGCCGGGCATCATCCCGCGCACCTCGGTTCACGAACCCGTCCAGACCGGCCTCAAGGCGCTCGACGCGCTCGTCCCCGTCGGCCGCGGCCAGCGCGAACTGATCATCGGCGACCGCCAGACCGGCAAGACCGCCGTCGCGATCGACACCTTCATCAACCAGAAGGAAGTCAATTCGGGCGACGACGAGTCGAAGAAGCTCTATTGCATCTATGTCGCCGTCGGCCAGAAGCGCTCGACCGTCGCGCAGATCGTCCGCCAGCTCGAAGAAAATGGCGCGATGGAATATTCGATCGTCGTCGCCGCGACGGCTTCGGAGCCCGCTCCGCTGCAGTATCTCGCGCCCTACACCGGCGTGACGATGGGCGAATTCTTCCGCGACAACGGCATGCACGCCGTGATCGTGTATGACGATTTGTCGAAGCAGGCCGTTGCCTATCGCCAGATGTCGCTGCTGCTGCGTCGCCCGCCGGGCCGCGAAGCCTATCCCGGCGACGTCTTCTATCTCCACAGCCGCCTGCTCGAGCGCGCTGCGAAGATGAACAGCGACAATGGTTCGGGCTCGCTCACCGCGCTGCCGATCATCGAAACGCAGGCGGGTGACGTGTCGGCCTATATTCCGACCAACGTGATTTCGATCACCGACGGCCAGATCTTCCTTGAAACCAACCTGTTCAACGCGGGTATCCGTCCGGCGATCAACGTCGGCCTGTCGGTCAGCCGCGTCGGCTCGGCCGCACAGACCAAGGCGATGAAAAAGGTGTCGGGTTCGATCAAGCTCGAACTGGCGCAGTATCGCGAAATGGAAGCGTTCGCGCAGTTCGGTTCGGACCTCGACGCGTCGACGCAGAAGCTGCTCAACCGCGGCGCGCGCCTGACGCAGCTCCTGAAGCAGGCGCAGTTCCAGCCGATGCCGTTCGAAGAGCAGACCGCGTCGATCTTCGCCGGCACCAACGGCTATCTCGACAATGTCGCGACTGCCGACGTCTCGCGCTACGAACAGGCGATGCTCGCTTATCTGCGCAGCGATCATGCCGATGTGCTGAAGGCGATCCGCGACACGAAGGACCTTGGCGACGATGCCAAGAAGGGTCTGGTCGCCGCGCTCGAAGCGTTCGGCAAGATTTTCGCTTAATCAACTACCCTCGTCATCCCCGCGAAAGCGGGGACCCAGGGCGACACAGCACCAGGTTCCCGCCTTCGCGGGAATGACGAATAAGAGGAACCGATAGAGTGGCATCACTCAAGGAACTCAAAGGGCGGATCGTCTCGGTCAAATCGACCCAGAAGATCACCAAGGCCAAGAAGATGGTCGCCGCCGCCAAGCTGCGCAAGGCGCAGGCCGCGGCCGAAGCCGCGCGTCCCTATGCCGAGCGTCTCGAAGGCGTCGTCGCCAGCCTCGCGTCGAAGGTCGGCGCGTCGGATTCGGCGCCGAAGCTGCTTTCGGGCACCGGCAAGAGCGACACGCATCTGCTCGTCGTGCTCAACAGCGACCGCGGCCTGGCCGGCGCGTTCAACTCGAACATCGTCAAGGCCGCGCGCGACAAGGCGCTCGAACTGCAGGCACAGGGCAAGAAGGTCGTCTTCTTCCTCGTCGGCCGCAAGGGTCGCCCGGTGATCAACCGCCTGTTCCCGGGCCAGATCATCGAGAATTACGAGACCACCGGCATTCGCGACATCGGTTTCGAACAGGCGCACGAGATTTCGACGAAGGTGATGGAGCTGTTCGAGGCCGGCGCGTTCGACGTCGCGCACCTCTTCTACTCCAAGTTCCGCTCGGCGCTTCTCCAGATCGCCACCGGTCAGCAGCTGATCCCCGTCCCGGCCCCGGCCGAAGCCCCCGCATCGAGCGGCGCGGCGGTCGAATATGAGCCCGACGAGGAAGCGATCCTTGCCGACCTGCTGCCGCGCAACGTCACCATCCAGATCTTCAAGGGCCTCCTTGAAAACGCCGCGTCCGAACAGGGCGCGTCGATGACCGCGATGGACAATGCGACGCGTAACGCGGGCGACCTGATCAACAAGCTGACCATCGTCTACAATCGCACCCGTCAGGCGGCGATCACCACCGAACTCATCGAAATCATCGCTGGCGCCGAAGCGCTCTAAGCTATCCAAGCAAGGAAGAAACCAATGGCAACCGCTCCCGAGAAGAAGGCCCCGGCCAAGAAGGCCGCCGCGCCCAAGGCTGCTGCGCCGAAGAAGGCCGCTGCTCCCAAGAAGGCGGCCCCCGCCGGCACCGCCACGGGCCGCGTCGCACAGGTCATCGGCGCCGTCGTCGACGTCCAGTTCACCGGCACCCTGCCTGCCATTCTGAACGCGCTCGAAACCGACAACAACGGCAACCGCCTTGTCCTCGAAGTCGCGCAGCACCTGGGCGAGAACACCGTTCGCACCATCGCGATGGACGCGACCGACGGTCTGACCCGCGGCCAGCCGGTGACCGACACCGGCGCGCAGATTTCGGTGCCCGTGGGTCCGCAGACGCTCGGCCGCATCCTGAACGTCATCGGCGACCCGATCGACGAGCGTGGCCCGGTGAACGCCGACATGACCGCGCCGATCCACGCCAAGGCTCCGGAATTCATCGATCAGTCGACCGAAGCCGCGATCCTCGTCACCGGCATCAAGGTCATCGACCTGATCGCGCCCTATGCAAAGGGCGGCAAGATCGGCCTGTTCGGCGGCGCCGGCGTCGGCAAGACCGTTCTCATCCAGGAACTGATCAACAACATCGCAAAGGGCCACGGCGGCGTGTCGGTGTTCGCGGGCGTCGGTGAACGCACCCGCGAAGGCAACGACCTTTACCACGAGTTCCTCGACGCCGGCGTTATCGCCAAGGACGCCGACGGCAACCCGACCCCGGAAGGGTCGAAGGTGGCGCTGGTGTTCGGTCAGATGAACGAACCCCCGGGCGCGCGCGCCCGCGTCGCCCTGTCGGGTCTGACGATGGCCGAATATTTCCGCGACCAGGAAGGCCAGGACGTGCTCTTCTTCGTCGACAACATCTTCCGCTTCACGCAGGCGGGTTCGGAAGTGTCGGCTCTGCTCGGCCGTATTCCGTCGGCGGTGGGCTATCAGCCGACCCTGTCGACCGACATGGGCGCGCTGCAGGAACGCATCACCTCGACCACCAAGGGTTCGATCACCTCGGTGCAGGCCATCTACGTCCCCGCGGACGACTTGACCGACCCTGCGCCGGCGACCTCGTTCGCTCACTTGGACGCGACCACGACGCTGAGCCGCGCGATTTCGGAACTCGGCATCTATCCGGCCGTCGACCCGCTCGACTCGACCTCGCGCGTTCTGACCGCCGCGACCGTCGGTCAGGAGCATTACGAGACCGCCCGCCGCGTTCAGGAAACGCTGCAGAAGTACAAGTCGCTGCAGGACATCATCGCGATCCTGGGCATGGACGAGCTTTCGGAAGAAGATAAGCTGGTCGTCGCCCGCGCGCGCAAGATCCAGCGCTTCCTGTCGCAGCCGTTCCACGTCGC
>JAFKLT010000038.1 GCA_017309275.1 Sphingomonadales bacterium
CCGGCTCGACCGCACGCCGCCGCCGCACGCCCAAGTTGCCGAAATTGCCGAGCGCGTCGGTCCCGACGGCGAGTTGCTGATCCCGCTCGACGAAGACGCCGCGCGCGCCGCGCTGCAAAAGGCGCGCGCGGACGGCATCGAGAGCATCGCGATCATATTGATGCACGGCTATCGCTATCCCGCGCACGAACGGCGCCTGGCAGAGATTGCCGCCGAACTCGGCTTCGCGCAGATTTCGGTCAGCCATGAAGTGAGCGCGCTGATCAAGCTGGTCGGGCGCGGCGACACGACGCTTGCCGACGCCTATCTGTCGCCGGTGCTGCGCCACTATGTCGGCCAGTTCTGCGCCCAGCTCGGCGACGACACCCGTCCGCAATTCATGAAAAGCTCGGGCGGGCTCGCGTCGGCCGCGGCGTTCCACGGCCGCGATGCGATTCTTTCGGGCCCCGCGGGCGGCATCGTCGGCATGGTCGGCAGCGCCGCGCCGCTGGGCAAGGATCGGCTCATCGGCTTCGACATGGGCGGCACCTCGACCGACGTCAGCCATTATGCCGGCCGGCTCGAGCGCGACAATGAAACGATCGTCGCGGGCACGCGCATCCGCGCGCCGATGCTGCGCATCCACACCGTCGCGGCGGGCGGCGGGTCGATCTGTCGCTGGGACGGCGCGCGCCTGCTCGTCGGCCCCGAAAGCGCGGGCGCCAACCCCGGCCCCGCCGCCTATGGCCGCGGCGGCCCGCTGACCGTGACCGACTGCAACGTCCTGCTCGGCAAGATTCAGCCCGCGCACTTCCCCCGGCTCTTCGGCCCGAACGGCGACCAACCGCTCGATCGACAGGTCGTTGGCGAACAATTCGCCCAAATGGCCACCACCCTCCCCGACATCACGCCGGAGGCGCTGGCCGAGGGGCTGCTGTCGATCGCGGTGCAACAGATGGCGAACGCGATCAAGCGCATCACCATCGCACGCGGCCACGACCTGACGCAGGGTTACAGCCTCGTCGGCTTCGGCGGCGCGGGCGGCCAGCATGTCTGTCTCGTCGCCGATGCGCTCGGCGTCGACCGCATCCTGCTCCACCCGCTCGCCGGCGTCCTGTCGGCCTATGGCATGGGCCTTGCCCGCCCGTCGGCGATCCGCGAGCGCACGCTGGCTCTCCGGCTCGACGACGGGTGCGCCGCCACCCTCGCCGCGGCGGAGGCCGAGCTGTCGCAACAAGCCCGCGCCGCGCTGGCGCCGGAGGCGGAGACCGACCGCGAGACATTGCTCTTCGTTCGGCTCGCCGACAGCGACAATGCGATCGAACTGCCACTAGCCCCGCCGCAGCAGGTCGCGCAGGCCTTTGCCGCGGCCTTCCGCCAGCGTTTCGGCTACGCCCCGCACGCGGACCTCGTCGTCGACCGCATCCGCGTCGAACTGACCGAGGCGGGCGACGCACCGCCCGCGCTGCCGCTGCCCGCGCCGGCGGCGGAGGTCGCACCCGAAATCGTCTCCGCATGGCTGGCCGGCGCGCGGCACGACGTCCCGCTCCATCAGCGCGAGGCGCTGGCCCCCGGCCGCACGATCGCCGGGCCCGCGATCATCGTCGACCCGCTTTCGACCACCGTCGTCGAACCCGGCTGGCGCGCCGAGGTCCAATCCGAAGGCACCCTCCTTCTGTCACGCGACCGCGCCGCGGCGACGCAAGCGGAGGAAGGGGCGGCGACGGCGGTCGACCTTGCCGCGCCCGACCCCGTCCGCCTTGAGATCTTCAACGGCCTGTTCATGGCGATCGCCGAAGAAATGGGCGGCGCGCTTCAGCACAGCGCCTCGTCGATCAACATCCGCGAACGGCTGGATTTCTCGTGCGCGATCTTCGACGGCGAGGGGCGCCTCGTCGCGAACGCTCCGCACATGCCCGTCCATCTGGGTTCGATGGGCGAAAGCGTGCGCACCATCCTGCGCCAGCGCCGGTCCGACGGGCGCGGCATCCGGCGCGGCGACGCCTATGCGCTGAACGCCCCCTATGACGGCGGCACCCACCTTCCCGACATCACCGTGATCATGCCGGTGTTCGCGGAGGACCCGGAGGCCATAGGGGGCGACGTGCCGAGCTTCTTCGTCGCCGCGCGCGGCCATCATGCCGACCTTGGCGGCATCGCGCCTGGATCGATGCCGCCCGACAGCCGCAGCATCGCGGACGAGGGCATCCTGTTCGACAACCGGCTGATCGT
The DNA here is from genome assembly GCA_017309275.1 of Sphingomonadales bacterium. Taxonomy (GTDB): domain Bacteria; phylum Pseudomonadota; class Alphaproteobacteria; order Sphingomonadales; family Sphingomonadaceae; genus Sphingopyxis. The sequence goes on from JAFKLT010000038.1 coordinate 2,212, forward strand.
CGACGACGGCACCTTCCTGGACCAGGCGGTCGCCGAGCATCTGACCAGTGGCGACTGGCCCGCGCGCAACCCCGCGCTCAACATCGCCGATCTGAAGGCACAGGTCGCCGCCTGCCAGCGCGGCGCCGCGGCGCTCGTCGATCTGTCCGCCGCGCACGGCGTGCGGACCGTCGCCGCCTATATGGCGCACGGCCAGGCCCAGGCCGAGGCCGCCGTCCGCCAGCTCATCGCCCGGCTCGACGATGGCGCCTTCCGCTATGCGATGGACAATGGTGCCCAGGTCGCCGTCGCCGTGACGGTCGATCGCGCCGCACAGCACGTCACCATCGACTTCACCGGTTCGTCGGCGACCCTTCCCGACAATTTCAACGCGCCGCTGCCCGTCGTTCGCGCCGCCGTGCTCTATGTCCTGCGCACCATGCTCGACGACCCGATCCCGATGAACGAGGGCTGCCTCGCGCCCGTCACGCTGATCGTGCCGCCCGATTCGATGCTGTCGCCGCGCTATCCCGCCGCGGTGGTCGCGGGGAATGTCGAAACCAGCCAGGTCATCACCGACGCGCTGTTCGCGGCTTTCGGCGCGATGGCCCCGGCGCAGGGGACGATGAACAATTTCACCTTCGGGAACGACGCCTACCAATATTATGAAACGATTGCCGGCGGCTCGGGCGCGGGTCCGGGCTTCGACGGGACCAGCGTGATCCAGACGCACATGACCAACAGCCGCATGACCGATCCGGAGGTGATGGAGACGCGCTTCCCCGTCGTGGTCGAGGAATTTTCGATCCGCCGCGGTTCGGGCGGCGCGGGCGAATGGCGTGGCGGCGATGGCGCCACCCGGCGCATCCGCTTTCGCGAACCTATGGCGTCGAACATTCTCGCGAACCGCCGCCGGATCGCGCCCGCCGGACTCGCGGGCGGCGGCGACGGCGCGCCGGGCCGCAACTGGGTCGAACGCGCCGACGGATCGATCGAGACGCTGCCCGCCACCGGCAGCGCGAACCTCGCCGCGGGCGATGCTTTCGTGATCGAAACCCCCGGCGGCGGGGGATATGGGAAGGCGGGGACTTAAACCATGCTCGTCCTGATCGGAATCCTGATCATCATCGCGGGCTTCCTGCTCCGCTTCAATCCGCTGCTCGTGATCATGGCGTCGGCGCTCGCCACCGGCCTTGCCGCGGGGCTCGACATTACCGCGATCATCGCCGCCTTCGGCAAGGCGTTCAACGACACGCGCTATGTCTCGATCGTCTGGATCGTCCTGCCCGTCATCGGCCTGCTCGAGGCTTATGGCCTGCAACAACATGCGCGCAGCCTGATCGGGCGGATGAAGGGCGCGACGCTCGGCCGCCTGCTGACCTCCTACCTGCTCCTTCGCCAGGCGATGTCGGCGGTCGGCCTTACCTCGGTCGCGGGGCATCCGCAGACCGTCCGCCCGCTCGTCGCGCCGATGGCGGAGGCGGCGGCGGAAGCGGCGAACGACACGCTAACCGACGACCAGCGCGAGGAGGTAAAGGCCTTTTCCGCCGCAACCGACAATGTCGGCCTCTTCTTCGGCGAGGATATCTTCCTCGCGATCGGTTCGATCCTGCTGATGAAGGGCCTGCTCGAAGGCTATGGCTATAATATCGAGCCGCTGCACTTCTCGCTGTGGGCGATCCCGACCGCGATCGCCGCCTTCCTGATCCACGGTTTCCGCCTCCGCCGCCTCGAACGGCGCATGGCGAAGCGGGGGGACGCGGCATGATCACGCTCGGCTTCGTCTATGTCCTCGCCGGCCTCTGCTTCGCGGCCTTCGCGGTGCTGGGCGCGCGCGACCGCACCAATCCCAAGCGCTTCGGCAACGCCGCCTTCTGGGGCCTGCTCGCGCTCTCGATGCTCGCGGGCGACCGGCTCGGCGATTTCGGCAACGGCCTGCTCGTCCTCGCGCTCGTCGCGATCGCCGGCACCGGCCAGATCGGCCGCGCGCCCGGCGGCGAGGCACCCGCCGCCGAACAGGCCGCGCGCGCCGCCAGCCATGGCAATTTCCTGCTGCTCGTCGCGTTGATCATCCCGGCGGTCGCGCTGGCGGGCACCTTTCTCTTCAAATGGGTTCCCGGCCTGGCCGACCCGAAACAGGCGACGCTCATCTCGCTCGCCATCGGCGTCCTCATCGCGCTCGCGGTCGGCATGGCGCGCCTGAAGCCTCCGCCGCTGCTCCCGCTCCAGCAGGGGCGCCGGCTGCTCGACGCGGTCGGCTGGGCCGCGATCCTGCCGCAGATGCTCGCCAGCCTCGGCGCGGTCTTCGCGCTCGCGGGGGTCGGCGAAGTCGTCGGCGGCCTGATCGGCACCGCGATCCCGCAGGGCAGCCTGTTCGGCGCAACGCTCGCCTTCGGGCTCGGCATGGCGCTCTTCACCATGGTGATGGGCAACGCCTTCGCGGCCTTCCCCGTGATGCTCGCCGCGGTCGGCATGCCGCTGCTCATCAAGCAATATGACGGCGACCCGGCCGTCGTCGCGGCGATCGGCATGCTCGCGGGCTTTTGCGGCACGCTGATGACCCCGATGGCCGCGAACTTCAACCTCGTCCCCGCCGCCCTGCTCGAACTGCGCAACCCCTATGGCGTGATCCGCGTCCAGATCGGCACCGCCCTCCCCCTGCTCGCGGTGAACATCCTCTTCATCTACCTCTTCGCCTTCTAGCCCGCGGAAAACCCGGCCGCTCGCGGCGCGCCACTCTCCATCGTCACCCCGGACTCGATCGGGGGCCCCGCTTGAACCGCGCCCGCGCCCCGGCACGGCACGGCACGGCACGGCATCTCGACTTCACGCGGCACCACCGGATATGAAGGCCGCATGGAATTGACCCCCGATCACGCCGCGCGCTTCGCGGCCGCAACGCTGTCTCATCTCGGCCGCGAATATCCGTACAAGATGGACCTGGTCCTGAACGGGCCCGAGGATGCCCGCCCCCCGCGCGAGCATCACCCGATCTTTCATGGCAGCTTCGACTGGCACAGCTGCGTCCACGGCTGGTGGCAGATCCTTCGCCTCGCGCGCCGTTTCCCGGGCCTGCCCGTCGCCGACGACATCCGCGCGCGCGCCGACGCGATGCTGGTGCCGGACAAGGTCGCGGGCGAACTCGCCTTCCTCTCACGGCCCTATGCCACGGCGTTCGAGCGGCCTTATGGTTGGGCGTGGCTGCTCGCGCTGCATGCCGAGGCCGAACGCCACGACGCGCCCTGGGCCGCCGCGCTCGAACCGCTCGCCGCCGCCTTCGCCGCGCGTTTCCACGCCTTTCTGCCCAAGCTCACCTATCCGCTGCGCGTCGGCACCCATTTCAACATCAGCTTCGCGCTGCTGCTCGCGCGTCACTGGGCGGCGGAGCGCGATCCCGCGCTCGTCGCGCTCATCGACACGCGCGCGCGCGACTGGTTCGGCGCCGACCGCGACTGCCAGGCGTGGGAGCCCGGCGGCGACGAATTCCTCTCCTCGGCGCTGACCGAGGCGCATCTGATGGCCGTCGTTCTGGGCGACGATTTCACCGCCTGGTTCGACGCGTTCCTGCCCCGCGCGGTCGCAGAGCATCCCGCCACGCTGTTCGCCCCCGCGACCGTCTCCGACCGCAGCGACGGCAAGATCGCGCATCTCGACGGCCTCAACCTCAGCCGCGCGTGGTGCTGGCGCGCGATCGCCGCCGCGCTCGGCCCCGCGCACCTGGTCGCGCCGGTCGCCGAAGCCGCCGCTACGCGCCACCTCGCCGCCGCGCTTCCGCACGTCACCGGCGACTATATGGGCGAGCATTGGCTCGCCAGCTTCGCGCTGCTCGCGCTCGACGGCCTCGCCGATTGACAAGCCCCGCCGGCGCGGCGACAGACGGCGCAGAGGGGGAGAAGGACTGCACATGAAAACGCTGCGCCCGACATCGTTCGACGTCGCCGAGCGCGCGGGCGTGTCGCAATCCACCGTGTCGCGCGCACTGCGCGGCAGCCCCGGCGTCAACACCGAAACCCGCGCCCGCGTCTCGGCCGCCGCGCGCGAGCTTGGCTATGTCGTCGATCGCCACGCCTCGTCGCTGCGCCTGAAAAGCAGCGAGACGCTGGCGCTGGTCACCATCTGCCGCCCGGGCGAGGATCGCAGCGCGATCAACCCCTTCTATTTCGCGCTACTCGGCAGCATCGCCGCCGCGACCTCGGCGCGCGGTTTCAACCTGCTCGTCTCCTTTCAGGAGAGCGCCGACAATTTCCGCGCCGATTTCGTCGCCAGCGGCCTGGCCGACGCGATGATCGTCATCGGCACGACCAGCAACCGCGCGGCGTGGGACTATTTCGCCGACGCGCAGCGGTCGGGCCTCGACTTCGTCTGCTGGGGCAGTCCGGGCGAGCCCTTTCACTGGATGCGCAGCGACAACGACACCGGCGGACGGCTCGCGGCCGAACATCTGGTGGCCAGCGGACGCCGGCGCATCGCCTTCGTCGGGCCGCAGCGATCGCCGCAGCGCCAGTTCGACGAACGCCGCGACGGCTTTGCCCAGGCGCTCGCCGCGCACGGCATCACCCCGATCATCGCCGAGCCGCCGCCCGCCGCCGACCGCCATGCGCAGGGCGTCGCCGCCGCGGTCGAACTGCTCGCCGCGCATCCCGACGTCGACGCCATCTTCGCCGCCAGCGACATGCTCGCGCTCGGCGTGCTGCAGGGGCTGAAGGACGCGGGCCGCCGCGTGCCGCAGGATGTGGCGCTGATCGGTTTCGACGGCATCCGCGCCGGCACCCTCGCCGACCCCGCGCTCACCTCGCTGGAGCCCGATCTCGACGCGGCGGGCGAGGCGCTGGTGGCGATGGCGCTGGAGGATGACGACTTCACGCGCAGCGGCACGCGCATACCCGTGCATCTGGCGACGCGCGGCACCGCCTGAAACTTAACGGCTCGTCGCATTCGTCACCGTGACTTAACTTCCAGAAAAGTAACAAATCATTATGGACGCTCGGCTACCCAGGGGTGGGGGAGAGAGGTAGGGAGCATTTGTCGGGACAGCTTTTCATCTCGTTGCTCAATCCGGGCATCGGCCTGCTGTTCGCCACCGCTTTCTTCCTGCTGTGGCTCAATCGCCGGGAACGCTATGTCGCCTATGCCGCGGGGGCCTATCTCGCGACCGCGATCGCCTTTCTGATTCAGGACGTCGCGCCCGTCATGCCGATGGAGCTGCAGCGCCTGCCCGCGAACATGGGCTTCATCGCGACCGGCGCGCTGTTCGCCGCTGCGATCATCGACCGTTATCGCCTGCCCGTCCCGTGGCGCGCGATGGGGGTCGTCGCCGCGATATCGCTGACCATCTTCACCTGGTTCCTGCTCGGCAATCCCAGCATCCCCGCGCGCATCTATGCGATCAGCGTCGGCGCGGGCGCGATCGCGCTGATGGTCGTCTATGCGCTCGCGCCGATCGACAAGCCGCATCTGATCGACAAGCTGCTCTTCTGGGTCGCCGCGCTGTCGGCCGCGAACCTTATCATCCGCCCGGTCGTCATCCTGACCTTTTCGGGCGGCTTCGACAATTATGTCGGCTTTCAACAGTCGATCTATTGGACGACCGTACAATTCAGCCAGGCGATGGTGTCGATCGTCGCGGCGATCAGCCTGATGGTCGCGGTCGCGATCGACATGATCGCGGAGCTGCGGCGCGAGGCCGACGACGACCAGCTTTCGGGCCTGCTCAACCGCCGGGGGTTCGAGGGGGCGGCGGGTGCGGCGCTGCGCCGCTGCATCGACGAGGGGCGCCCGGCCGCGCTGCTGATCGCCGACCTCGATCATTTCAAGCGGATCAACGACACCCACGGCCATGCGGTGGGCGACGCGATCATCGCCGCGTTCGGCGCACATGTCCTGAGCTGCAGCCCCGCCGAAGCGGTCGCGGGGCGTATCGGCGGCGAGGAGTTCGCCATCCTCTATCCCGGCGCGGGGGTCGAGGCCGGACGCCTGCTCGCCGAGGCGGTCCGCACCGGACTGCAGGCGGCCTGCGGCGACCGCATACCCGCCAAACTCTGCCCCACCGCCAGCATCGGCCTTGCGGTCGGCATCCCCGGCGAGGGGCTGTCGAAGCTGATGCGCGACGCCGACCAGGCGCTCTATGAAGCCAAGCGCACCGGCCGCAACCGCGTGCGCACCTTCACCCCGACGGTCGTCCCGCCCGCCGCCATCGCGGGCTAGGGGTGCGGACTAGCGACGCGTTCAGCGGCGCGCTCTGAACGCGGCGCTACGAGTTCCAGATCGACTCTCCGCATTTGTCGCTCATCGGTTCGTCCCATCCGCGCTGCTTGCGCAGCTTTTTCAGCCGCTCGAAGATCGCATTGTTGGTTTCTTCGGAGGTCGGCCCCTGCACCTTGCCCGCATCCCAATCGTTGCGCGTCTTGTCGAAGACGATGCCGTCGAAATATTCCTCGCGCGACAGAAAGCGGTGCCGCACCACCTCGGGCAACTCATAGGCGCGCGCGCGAACCCGCACCACCTCATCCGCCATAGCGCCACCCTCCGAATCATTTGGATATCATCGGAGAATATTTGAACCCATTTGGATAATTCAGGGAAAGGGTCAATTTGAGAATTAGACATATAAAGATTTCTTTATATGTCTCTTGACAAGCCGACCGATACGCCTATCCTGAATGCTGTCGAGGTTCTTCGCGTCGCTCCGGCGGCGGGAAGCTAAGACGGGAAGCCGGTGCAAATCCGGCGCTGCCCCCGCAACTGTAAGCGGCGAGCGGCGGTCATCACGTGTCACTGGTTCGGCAAGGAACCGGGAAGGCCAGACCGCTGCACTGACCCGCGAGCCAGGAGACCTGCCTCGTCAGATAACGTCCTCCGGCGGGGTGTCCGGTCAGGCCGCATGCATGGCTGCGTCCGACCTTGCTTCGCGGGCGCGGGGACCCGTGCCCGTGCGTCTGTCCGGCGCCTTGCTCCTTGCAAGGTGCTTTATATGACTGTCAGTGTCGCCACCCTTGGCTTTCCCCGTATTGGTCTTCGCCGCGAACTCAAATTCGCGCTCGAACGCTATTGGGCGGGCAAGTCCCCGCTCACCGAACTGCAATCCGCCGCGGCCGGTCTGCGCGCGCTGAACTGGGGACGGCAAAAGGCGCTCGGCGCCGACATCCTGCCCTCGAACGACTTTTCATTGTACGACCATGTCCTCGACACGTCGGCGCTGATCGGCGCAATCCCGCCACGCTATGACTGGGCGGGGGAAAGCGTCGATCCCGATCTCTATTTCGCGATGGCGCGCGGGACACAGGCCGACCCGGCGCACGCCGGCTGTGCGCACGCCCACGACAAGACCGCGATGGAAATGACCAAATGGTTCGACACCAACTATCATTTCCTCGTCCCCGAACTCACTGCCGGTCAACGCTTCCGCATCGCCTCGACCAAGATTTTCGACGAATTTTCTGAAGCCAAAGCCCTCGGCTACCCGTCGCGCCCCGTCCTCCTCGGACCAGTGTCCTATCTGATGCTGGCAAAGGGGAAGGCGGTCGAACCGCTCGCGCTGCTGCCGGCGCTGCTCGACATCTATGCGGAAATCCTTGCGCGGCTATCGACCCTCGGCGCCGACTGGGTGCAGATCGACGAGCCCTGCCTCGTCCTCGACCTGACCGATGACCAGCGCACCGCTTTCGAGCGTGCCTATGCCCGCCTCGCAACGCGCGGACCAAAGCTGATGCTCACGACATATTTCGGCGGCCTCGGCGACAATCTCGACCTGGTCGCCGACCTCCCCGTCCATGGCCTCCATCTCGACCTCGTCCGCGCGCCGGACCAACTCGAACCGGCCCTTGCCAAGCTCCAGCCGCACGTCCTGCTGTCGCTGGGCGTCATTGATGGCCGCAACGTCTGGCGCACCAACCTCCCCGACCTCTACTGGCGCCTCAAGGGTCTCGCCGCAAAGCGCGATCTCATCCTCGCGCCGAGTTGCTCGCTCCTCCACGTCCCCGTCGACCTGGCGCTCGAAACTGACCTGGACCCCGAAATCGCCCAATGGCTGAGCTTCGCCGCACAAAAGGTCGAGGAACTCGCAGCACTCGCCAAGGCCTTGAACGAAGGGGAGGACGCGAGCTTCGCAGCCTTCTCCGCCTCGCGCATCGCCGCGGTCGCGCGGACCACCTCGCCCAAGATCCATGATCCTGCGGTCGCACAGCGCATCGCCGCCCTCGACGAAGGGGCAACCTGTCGGGCGTCCTCCTTCGCCGTCCGCCGCGACGCGCAACAGGCGCGCCTCGCCCTGCCCACATATCCGACGACCACGATCGGCAGCTTTCCGCAGACTCCGGAGGTTCGCAAAGCGCGAGCAGCCCATATCAAGGGCGAAATCGACGACGCGGCCTATGCCCAATATCTTCGCGTCGAGACACGGGCCGCCGTCAAATGGCAGGAAGAGATTGGCCTCGACGTCCTCGTCCACGGCGAGTTCGAGCGAAACGACATGGTGCAATATTTCGGCGAGCAGCTCGCCGGCTTCGCCTTCACTCGCGCCGGATGGGTGCAAAGCTACGGCTCGCGATGCGTCCGCCCGCCGATCCTCTATGGCGACGTCTCGCGCCCGGCGCCGATGACTGTCGACTGGTGGCGCTATGCGCAGGACCAGACCACCAGGCCCATGAAGGGGATGCTCACCGGCCCCGTCACCATTCTCAACTGGTCCTTTGTCCGCGACGACCAGCCGCGCGAGGCAAGCTGCCGCCAGGTCGCGCTTGCGATTCGCGACGAGGTGCAGGACCTCGAAGCCGCCGGCGCCGCGATCATCCAGATCGACGAGGCCGCACTGCGCGAAGGCCTCCCGCTGCGCCGCGCCGAATGGCAGCATTATCTGGACTGGGCAGTCGAAAGCTTCCGAATCGCCTCGTCGAGCGTTCGCGACGACACGCAGATACACACCCATATGTGCTATTCGGAATTCAACGACATCATCCGGGCGATCGGCAAGATGGACGCCGATGTCATCTCGATCGAGACCGCGCGCTCGCAGATGGAATTGCTGGGCGCCTTCGAAACCTATGCCTATCCGAACGAGGTCGGCCCCGGCGTCTATGACATCCACAGCCCCCGTATCCCCGCGGAGCGGGAAATGACCGACCTCCTGACGCTGGCTGGCAAGCATGTCCCAGCGCGGCAGATTTGGGTGAACCCCGACTGCGGGCTGAAGACGCGAAAGTGGGACGAGGTGCGCCCTGCTCTCGTCGCGATGGTCGCCGCGGCCCGATCGATGCGCGCTCGCGCGGCGGTGAAGGAGGCCTATCTTGCCAAATGATGCCGCGCTCGAGGTCATGCCGGCAGGCCAGCCCGCCGTCCGCGTCACCGCCATGCCCGCCAACGCCAACGTCTATGGCGACATTTTCGGCGGCTGGCTGATGGCGCAGATGGACCTTGCCGCCTCATCGGTCGCGTCGCTCCACGCGCGCGGCCGCGCCGTGACGATATCGGTGGAGGGGATGTCGTTCCACCGCCCCGTCTTCGTCGGGGACGAGGTTTCGGTCTTCGGGCGCCTCGTAAAGGTCGGTCGCACCTCGATGCACGTCGAGGTCGAAACATGGGCGCGCGACCGCCATGCCGATGAAGCACACAAGGTGACGCAAGCGGTCTTCATCTTCGTCGCGGTGGGTCCCGACCGGCGACCGCGTGCGGTCAGACCGCTGAAAGCCTGAACAAATCGGCTATAATCGGGGCGTGCGCGTCTGTCGCACGCCCCACCCCCTTGCATTTCCCACCCCTCGGCGTAAGGCGGCGCCAACATAAACCTGCGCGTGCGACTCCGCTTGCCCCGCTCTCCCGATCGGGCATCCGGCCGTCATTCCCCGCCGCGCCAATATGGGGACTGCAATCCTATGACCACCACGGGCAACGACACGCTGGGTACCCGTTCGACGCTGAGCGTCGGCGGCAAAGATTATGCTTATTATTCGCTCGACAAGGCCGCGGCGAAGCTGGGCGACGTGTCGCGCCTGCCCTTCTCGATGAAGGTGCTGCTCGAAAACCTGCTGCGCTTCGAAGACGGCGGCTTCACCGTGTCGACCGACGACGTCCAGGCGCTGGTCGACTGGCAGAAGGATCCCCATTCGAACCGCGAGATCCAGTATCGCCCCGCGCGCGTGCTGCTGCAGGATTTCACCGGCGTTCCCTGCGTCGTCGATCTGGCCGCGATGCGCGACGCGATCGCGACGCTGGGCGGCGACACGACCAAGATCAATCCGCTGGTCCCCGTCCACCTTGTCATCGACCACTCGGTCATGGTCGACGAATTCGGCCACCCCAAGGCGTTCGAACAGAATGTCGAGATCGAATATTATCGCAACGGCGAACGCTATGACTTCCTGAAATGGGGGTCGAAGAGCCTCGACAATTTCAAGGCGGTTCCCCCGGGCACCGGCATCTGTCACCAGGTCAACCTGGAACATATCGCGCAGGCGGTGTGGTCCAGCGTCGATGCCGACGGCGCGACCGTCGCCTATCCCGACACCTGCGTCGGCACCGACAGCCACACGACGATGATCAACGGCCTGGGCGTGCTGGGCTGGGGCGTCGGCGGGATCGAGGCCGAGGCCGCGATGCTGGGCCAGCCCGTGTCGATGTTGATCCCCGAGGTCGTCGGCTTCAAATTCACCGGCAAGCTGAAGGAAGGCGTGACCGCGACCGACCTGGTGCTGACCTGCACCCAGATGCTGCGCGCCAAGGGCGTCGTCGGCCGCTTCGTCGAATATTTCGGTCCCGGCCTCGCCACCCTGTCGCTCGCCGATCGTGCGACGCTCGCCAACATGGCGCCCGAATATGGCGCGACCTGCGGCTTCTTCGGCGTCGATGACAAGACGCTCGACTACATGCGCCTGACCGGCCGCTCGGAAGAGAATATCGCGTTGGTCGAAGCCTATGCGAAGGCGCAGGGCCTGTGGATCGTCGAGGGGGCGGCGGACCCCGTGTTCACCGACACGCTGGAACTCGACCTCGGCACCGTCGTCGCGTCGCTTGCCGGACCGAAGCGTCCGCAGGACCGCGTCTCGCTTCCCGATGTCGACGACGTGTTCAACGCCGACATGGCGAACACCTATAAAAAGACGCAGACGCGCGTGCCGGTCGAGGGCAAGGATTTCGACATCGGCGACGGCGACGTCACCATCGCCGCGATCACCAGCTGCACCAACACCTCGAACCCCGGCGTGCTCGTCGCCGCGGGCCTGGTCGCGAAAAAGGCCGACGCGTTCGGCCTGAAGCCGAAGCCGTGGGTGAAGACCTCGCTGGCGCCGGGGTCGCAGGTCGTGACCGACTATCTGGAAAAGGCCGGGCTGCAGAAGCATCTCGACAATATCGGCTTCAACCTGGTCGGCTATGGCTGCACCACCTGTATCGGCAACTCGGGTCCGCTCGCCGAACCGATTTCGAAGGCGATCAACGAGAATGGCCTGGTCGCCGCGGCCGTCATTTCGGGCAACCGCAATTTCGAAGGCCGCGTGTCGCCCGACGTGCGCGCGAACTTCCTCGCCTCGCCGCCGCTCGTCGTCGCCTATGCGCTGAAGGGCACGGTGATCGAGGATTTCACCACCACCCCGATCGGACAGGCGCAGGACGGCAGCGACGTCTTCCTCGCCGACATCTGGCCGACGAACCAGGAAGTCGCCGACGCGGTGGCGGGTGCGGTCGACCGCGAGATGTTCGAGGCGCGCTATGCCCATGTCTACAAGGGCGACGAGCATTGGCAAAAGATCGAGGTCGAGGGGTCGGACACCTATCAGTGGCGCGCGGGCTCGACCTATGTCGCGAACCCGCCCTATTTCGAGGGGATGACGATGACGCCGGCACCGGTCAGCGACATCTTGGGCGCCAAGCCGCTCGCGATCCTCGGCGACAGCATCACGACCGACCACATCAGCCCCGCCGGCAGCATCAAGGCGGACTCGCCGGCCGGAAAATGGCTTATGGAACATCAGGTTAGCAAAGCCGACTTCAACAGCTACGGCGCCCGCCGCGGCCACCACGATGTCATGATGCGCGGCACTTTCGCCAACATCCGCATCAAGAACGAAATGGTCCCCGGCATCGAAGGCGGCATGTCGCGCTACGGCGCCGAAGTCATGCCGATCTACGACGCCGCGATGCGCCACAAGGCCGACGGCACGCCGCTCGTCGTCATCGCGGGCAAGGAATATGGCACCGGCTCGTCGCGCGACTGGGCGGCGAAGGGCACCAACCTGCTCGGCGTCCGCACGGTCATCGTCGAAAGCTTCGAACGTATCCACCGTTCGAACCTCGTCGGCATGGGCGTGCTGCCGCTGCAGTTCCTCGAAGGCGAAAGCCGCGAGACGCTGGGCCTGACCGGCGACGACACCTTCACGATCACCGGCGTCGCGGACCTGAAGCCGCGCCAGACGGTCACCGTGAACGTCACCCGCCCCGACGGCTCGACCTTCAGCTTCGACACGCTCTGCCGCATCGATACGGCGAACGAGGTCGAATATTACATGAACGGCGGCATCCTGCATTACGTGCTGCGCAAGCTCGCGGCCTGATGTACGATCGAGGGCGATGAGCGGGTTTCTCCTCTTCGCCCTCGGCTTCCTCTGCGGCGCGGGGCTGGTCCTCGCGCTGCGCCGTGGCGGCGGGCGCGATCTGACCGGCCCGCCGCGCACGCTTTCGCAGCCCAGGGCTGCAAAGACGATCGTCACGGTGCGCACCGAAACGATCGACGACGACGAAATCCGCGAGCTGATCCGCCAGAACCGCAAGATCGAGGCGATCAAGCGGCTGCGCGATCGCACCGGCCTGGGCCTTAAGGAGGCCAAGGACGCGGTCGACGCACTCGAACGCACGATGCGCTGAACGCGCGCTCTACCGAAAAGGACGGACTATGGACGCGCTGCGGATCGCGATCGAGGTCATCGGCTGGGCCGCCGCCGTGCTTATCCTCACCGCCTACATCCTCCTCTCGCTCGGCAGGCTCGAGGCGCGGGGCTATCTCTATCAGAGCATGAACGTGATCGGCGCCGCCGGCTTCGTCGTCAATTCAGGCTATAACGGCGCCATCCCGTCGGCGGTGCTCAACGTCATATGGGCCGGGATCGGCCTCTTCACGATCGGGATCGTGTGGCGCGCCCGGCGGACGCCCCTCGCTCACTGAGCCTTCGCAGCCTCGGCATTCCAGGCCGCGACCTGAGCGCGCGTATCGGCGAGCATCTTGTCCAGCGCCGCGCGATCGTGCACCTGCCCCCGCATCACCACCGCATCGATCGCCCGTGTCGCTGCGATATCCTTCAGCGGATTCTCGCGCAAAAGCACCAGGTCGGCCGCCATGCCGGGCTTGATCGAGCCATAGCGATCGAGCCAGCCGAACCACGCCGGTCCGGCCCGCGTCGCCGAAGCAAGCGCCTGCGCCGGGGTCAGGCCCTTTTCGGCGAACAGCTCGATCTCGTCGTGCAGCCCGAAACCCGGGTAGTTGAAGCTGTTCAGGAACCCCGCGTCGGTCCCCGCGATGATCGGCACCCCTGCCTCGACCAGCATCGGCAGGATCGTCGCGATATCCTCGATCTGCTTGTGCCGCGCCGCGATCGCCGCCGCATCGGCCTTGGCGGCGCGCTCGATGCGCCAGTCATAGGTCTTGCGCAGCTTCGGCCCGATATAGGCAAGGCCTTCGTCCTTGCTGTGATCGTCGCGATCCAGATAGGAGATGATCCGGCTGCCGTTCAGCGTCGGCGTGACGGACACGCCCTTGGCCGCAAAGCGGCGATAGGCCGCCATCGCCGTATCGCGGTCGAAGTCGGCGTGGAGACGCCGGTTCGCCTCGGCCCGATCGATGCGCCCCGCCGCGAAATCGGCGGCGATCGCCGCCTCATCCTTCGCACCCGCGTTATAGGCATAGTCGAGATGCTCGATCGAGCTGATCCCGGCATCGACCGCCTGGTCGACGGTCAGCGCCATCGGAATATGCCCCGACGTCCGGATCCCGCGCGCCTTTGCCTGCCGCAGTGCGTACAGGAACAGGTCGGGCTTCAGCGTGCTGTCGGTGATCTTCACGAAATCGACCTTGTCACGCTGTTGCAGGCGCGTCAGCGCGGCATCGACATCGGCTTCGCTGCCGACCTCGATCGTCCCCTTCCAGACCGGCGCGATCCCCTCGATCTTTGCGCCCGACGTCAGCAGGCGCGGCCCGAACAGGCTGCCGTTCGCGATCTCGCCGCGCCAGGCCAGCACCTGATCAGGCAGATCGCCCGAACAGTCGCGGATCGTCGTGATGCCGTTCGCGACATAGAGCGGCAGCAACGCCTTATTCTCATCGATCAGGTCGGGACCGCCGCCGAAATGAACGTGCATGTCCCACAAGCCGGGGATCAGATAGCGGCCGCGACCCTCGACCGCGCGGGCCGTGCGCCATTGCTTCGCGACCGCCGCGTCGGCGCCGACCGCGACGATATCGCCGCCCTTCAGCACCACCGCCTGCGCCGGCACGGTCCGCGCGCGCTCCACGTCAACGACCGTCACATGGCGGATGATGACATCGCCCTGCTGGGGCGCGGCCGACACCGGCGAAGCGAAGGCCAAAAGGGCGACGGCGAAAGCGGCGAGCGGATATTTCATGGGGGGACGACCTTTCCGTGAAAAATCTCTTACGCCGAACCGAAGGCGGATCAAGCGCGTGCTGCCGATTGGTGCGATTGCCCCCGACGGAATCGGCAGGAACCTTGGCAGGCAAAGAGCGTTAACACCCTATCCACGCAGGATGAACACGACGGCGAAAACCGTCGCCCGGCGCACGCGCCGGAGCGATCGAAGTCGCGCGTCCAGGAAGGAGATTGAGGATGTTCAGATATGCCATCATCTTTGCAGTCATCGCGCTCGTCGCCGCGCTGCTCGGCTTTGGCGGGATCGCTGGTCTTTCAGCCGATTTCGCGAAAATTCTCTTGATCGTCGGCGTCGTTCTCTTTGTCGTCGCCTTCGTTTTCGGTCGCGGCGGACGCCGCACCCTGCCTTAGTCTCGAGGCAGTCAATTACCGGGATCGCGGGACACTCCCCTCGCAATCCCAGATGCGTGCCGGCGACTTTCTCCCCCTTGAGTCGCCGGCACAGTCATATCCGCCGTATCCGTCGCCGACCTGATCGGTCCTTCGTCGGCAAGACGCCGATGGACGCATCCCGGCGACCACCATTCAAGCTCCATTAAGCGTATTCGGCAGAATTGTCGCCGATGGCGAGGGGACGCGGGCTCCTTCGGGAAAGTTCGCCGCCTGCAATGGGTGGTGACCGAATTTGAGCTTTGCTAAGGGGCGACGATGACCGCTTTTTCGGCTGCACTCCTTGCCGGATCCATGCACGGCGCGTTCGTGGCGGCCCTGCTTTTGTCGCGCAGCGCCTTGCGGTCGACCGCCAACCGGTTTCTCGCCGCGCTGGTGGCCATTTGCGCCCTGACCAATTTGGAAGATTTCGCGCTCCAGACCGATCTGTACAAAAGCTTTCCTGCCTTTGCGGGCTTTTCCCTGCCCTTGCTCCCGCTGATCGGCCCGCTCCTCTACCTCCATGTCGACGCCCTGACCGACACCGACAGCTTTCGGATGCGACAGAGCGCCAAGCGGCTCATCGTCCCGCTGCTATGCTGGTTGATGCTGATCCCGTTTTTCGCGTTGCCCGGCGATATACGCTTCGGCCTGATGACCGACAGCCTGCCCGCGCCGCCGCTTGGGGGCGGATTTGCGTTGATCCTGATCTATGTCATCACCTCGGTACAGATTTTCACGTCGATCGCCTCCGCCTTCCGGTTGCTTCACGAACGCGAAGCAAAGCTCGACCCCGCACGCGCCAGCCGGGTCGGCTGGATCCGCGGCCTGCTCTGGATCGCGCTTTGCTGCTGGGCCGCATATGTCATCGCCATATTGCTCGCGACGCTGATGCCCGACGCCTTGGCCAAGATCGATAGCTGGGCCGGCCTGGTCCAGGTCGCGGGGCTCTATGCCCTCGGCTACCTTGGGCTTACGCGGCCCGACACGCTTTTCACCCGCCCGCAAATCCTGCCTGATCAGGAAGAGGGCGAGGATATGGAGGCAGAGGCCGGAGGCACTGCCAAATATGCACGCTCCGCGCTTGCCCGCGACGATTGCGAACGGCTGATCGCAAAAGCGACCGACGCACTTCGCGACGACGACCTGTTGCTCGACCCCCTGCTTTCGCTGCCACGCCTGGCAGCCGCCGTGGGCACCTCCACGAACCAGATATCGCAGGCGATCAACCTGCTGGAAGGCTGTAATTATTGTAATAGCCACCGATCACCCAGCCGACCGGACCGTCGCCCTGCGACGTCAGGCGCAATTCCTGCGTGAACTGATGGCTCCGCGTCCGTTCGTTGACCGAAGGCGCGCCGAGCAAATCCGCTACATTTTGTCCGTCATTGACAAGAATGTCATAGGCCTTCTGGAAAACCGGCATAAAGACATAGGTCACGTCGCGCGCCGTGCGGCCCGTGGCGCGATTCCAGGTCGTCGACGACATCAGTTCGGCAAAACCGGCGTCGTACCGCGCGGTCAGATTATATTGCTGAACCTCCGTTCCCCAGATCTCATCGAAGGCGCGCGACTGGATCAGGCGGCCGCGACCGATGTCGGTGTCCTCCGAATTCAGCCCGTTATAATGGTCCTTCTGCCACAGATAGGTGCCCGAAATGCTCAGCCGTTCGACCGGGTCGAACTGAACCATCAGGCGCGCGCCATCGATGTCGTGCGCGCCGCGGTTCTTCTTGATCAAGGTCGTCGGTGTTACCGGCGCGCTGCTCGGATCGCGGACTTCGCCCGGAATACGGTCCAGAACGGCGTAATTGTCGACGAAGCCGGCTTCGCGCTCATGATAATAGACGCCTCGAACCGCGAGCTTGTCGGTCACCAGCGGCACGTTGACCATGACATTGACGTCGCCGCCCGCGCCGCCGCGATGGACCGAATTGATCGACGCGTCGACCGCCGCCGCAAAGCCGGTGCTGTCGGGGCGGTTGGTGATGGTGCGGATCGCGCCGCCCATCGAGCTTTGCCCATAGAGCGTACCCTGCGGACCGCGCAGCACCTCGACACGCGCGATGTCGAACAGGCGCAGATCGATGTCGAGCGGCGTCTCGTCGAGATAGACGGCGGTCGTCGCGCCCGCCCCGAGCGAGGCGATGCCGCGGACGACGAAGGTCTGGCGGCCGCCCGACGCGTCGGTGAACGACACGCCCGGGATCGTCAGCACATAATCCTGGACATCGCGCGCGCCGAGCTCGCTCAAGCGCTCGCCATCGACGGCCGAGATGCTCAGCGGCACGTCCTGCAGGCGCAATTCGCGCCGCGTCGCGGTGACGACGATATCGGGGGAATCCGTGCCGGACTTGTCTTCCGCGCTGGCGGCTTTGGCGCTCGGCGCCGTCTCCTGCGCCCAGACTTGCGACGGCAGGCCCGCGACGGCGATGAGCGACGTCGTGAGCACCAGCGCCGAGCGAACGCGACGAATGGCCTTTGGCATTATGTATCCCCTATCCCAAAATATTTTGCGTTGTTCGGGGCCAAACATAGGCCGGAGAACCAAGGAAAAGCATCCAAAGTGGCCGCAATCGGTAGGCGATCCCGACCCGCCAGCGGCCCGCCGATAGTGATTTTCACTATTGCGGCGAAAACCTCCGATGGCCGGTCGGCATCCTGCTAGCGCGGCACGAACTGGCGGATCGCCGCAATCACCACATCGGACCGATCGCGCTGAATATAGTGGCCGGCGCGCTCGACACGGTCGGCGGCGACATCGGTCGAGACGCGCTGCCAGTCCTTCTGCAGCCGCTCGGTCATCTGTTGAAACGCTCCGCGCTCGTCGCGATCATAGCGCGTCCGGAACAGCAGGCGTACGGGAATGTCGAGGGGCTCGTCCAGAAAGCCCGCGGTGCATTGCCCCATCTCGCGCAGCTCGCGCTGCATCGCCGCCGTAAAGGTGGGCAGCACCGCCTCGACCGCGCGGGCCGTATCGGGCGCCTCGGCGTGCATCGTCCGCCAATGGTCGGGATGGGTGCCGTCGACGAGCACCAGCGCCGCGACCTCGCCGGGATAGAGTTTCGCGAAGACATATTGATAGAGGCCGCCGAGCGAATGGCCGACCAGCACATAGGGCGGCTTCAGGTCGCGCGCCGCCAGTTCGGCGTGCAGCCGGCGCGCGGCCGAACACGGATCGCGCGGTTCGGGGCTGTCGGCGCTGCCGCCATAGCCGGGGCGATCGTAGCGAAAGGTGCGCGTCGATCGCGCGATGATGCGCGCGATCGGGCGCCAGACCGCCTGCGTGTCGCCGTGCCCCGCCTCGAAGACCACGAGCGGCGCGCCTTTTCCTTCGACCGTCGCGCTCAGCCGCGCCTTGGCTGACGCCGGCGGCGGCGCCAGCAGGCCGAGCGAAAGCAACGCGCCGAAAAGCGCCGCGCTGCGCAAGAGATATCGACAGTTCATTGGCGGGACCATCCTTCGATCGCCGGGCAATCGACGGGTCGTCGACGTCCGGCCAGGTGAAGGTTGGTCTGCGCGCACGCCCGCGTCCGCGCGACCGCTCCTATAGGCGCGAACCTTTCTCGAGCAGGCGCGCACGAGATTTTGGCGAAGCCGCGGCGAATTTGTCGACAAATGCGTCGTTTATGGGGACGAACCCTTGCGGGTGGCCGCTATTGGGGCGGCGGTTCCGATTGCTTGACCCCCATCTTAGCGTCGGAACCAACCTCTCCACTTTCCGGCCGCAATCGCTTTCGACGGCCGACGGATCGAGGCGGCTCCCGCTTAACTCTCGCTTCTCGCGGGGCCGCTTCGCCGGGACGACGCGTCCGGCCGCTCATCATCGCCGCATCCCCGGTGATGCGACCTGCCCGTCCCGTCATGTCGATATGCAGCTTGGCAAAAACCGGCGTGCCCATATGGCGCGGTTCGGGTGCGGAGCGAGACGCACGGTCATCCGATGCCTTGATCGCCACAGCGGAATGATCAGCGGCTTCGATGGTCCGTGGTGGGCGCTGACGGGCTCGAACCGCCGACCCTCTCGGTGTAAACGAGATGCTCTACCAACTGAGCTAAGCGCCCCCGCAACCACGGGCGGGAAGCGCGCCCCTGCCACAAGCGACCTGGACTGGCAAGCTTTGCCCTATTCCTCCGCGGCCTCGAAATAGCGCGACATCGCGTCGAACGCGCTTTCCGCCAGCGCGATGAAGATACGACGGCCGTCCTGCGGATCGGCCTCTCTGACGAAGAAGCCGGCGTCGGCCATTGTCCGGATCCAGCGCAGTGCCGTCGTCGCCGGCACCGCCGCCGCGATGCACAGGCTCGATACCGACACCGGCCGGTTCTCCAGCCGCGCGGCATAGAGATCGAGCAGCATGTCCCACGCCGGATCGGCAAACAGGTCGGAGGGGAAATATTGCTCACGGATGCGCCGCCGCCGCAACAAACGCCGAACCGCCTTCGCCCGCTGGCGGTCGGTCCCATTCTCCTCTGGCGCGAAGCTGCGCGGCATCGCGATAAAATCGCGCTCCGGCGCGCGGACCTGACCGCCAGAATCGTCACGACCCTCAACAACAACCGCATAGCCTATCGGCGTACCGGGCAGGCCGCTCCGCTGTCCGACGAGTTCGCCGAGGAGTCGCGATATCCGCGCGACCTCTTCCTGCAACCGATCGATGCGCTCCATGGCCGCATCGCGCGTAACCTCATGATAGACCTGCCGCACCTCGTTGCGCGCCGCCGCCAACGCGATGCGCCGATCGACCGTGTCCGCATCGACGAGCAATTGGGCCGAGATGTTATCCGGGATCGCCGCCGCAACCCGATCGATCGCCTCGATCGACGATTCGCAGACCAAACTGCAACCCTTCGCAGCAGCCAGGTCGCAAAGTTCGGCTAACGCATCGGGCTCCATCGCGTCGGCAGCCGCAAGCCACAGAATGTCGATCACCGACTTCACGCGCATAAAGTCGGCTACTTCCGCCAGCGGCGCTTCCGACAAGCGGACGCCTTCTATGCCGATCAATTCTTCGCGAACGACCTGCGAACCGGCGAACAGCACCGAGGATCGAACCGTGTAGGCGACCCACGGCGCCGTTTCATCCGCTCCGTCGCGACCAGCGACATCACCCGCGGAAAAAGCGGGCGTCGTCGACCTGCCCTGAATCGCCTGTTCCATATTGCGTCCCCTGCTCCCTTCGCTCCGTCGCGGCGTCCATATGCTGCCGTTACGGGGACATTCGCCTTTTGTTCGCTCCCATTTGCCGCCAAATCGGACCCAAGCAGATGAAATGCATGCGTCGACACGGACAGGCTGAAGGGAAGTGCGTCCATTGTGGACACTGTTTGTTCCTGTCGTCAACCCCCCGTTGCCGCTTGCCAAGTGACGGGCGAACCGTCAGTCGGACATCATGCCGCTTGCCCCCTTGACCCGCATGCGCTGGCGTCGGCGTTTTCGATCCTTGGCCGCGTTGCTGCTGCTGGCGGGGCTCGCCTGGAGTGCCTGGGTGTGGATGCCGCCCGCGATCACGACGGTACCGCTGGTGCGAGTCACGGACGGCGACAGCTTGACCGTGCGCGAGGGCGACGTCCCGATCCCGATCCGGCTCATGGGGTTCGACGCGGTCGAATATCGTCAGGACTGCGCGCGACGCGACGGATCGCGCTGGCCATGCGGGCACGAGGCACGCGCAGCACTCGAGACGATCGCCGGGCACGGGCCGCTTCATTGCGAGCTTTCGGCGAAGGATGCCTATGGCCGCACCCTCGCGGCCTGCCGGACGCGGCCGTTTCCGGACGGCATCGATCTTGGCGCCGAAATGGTGCGGCAGGGCTGGGCCGTCGCGACGAGCGATGCCTATCTTGTCGAGGAAGGCGAAGCGCAGGCGAAGCGACGCGGCATCTGGGCAGGCAGCTTCGTCCGGCCAGCCGAGTGGCGCGCGGCGAACGGGCGATCGAGGGAACAAGCGCCCCCGCCCGACCGCTGATCGACGACGCCGCTTTGCCTTGCGGGCTTTTGCGGCTAGGGCGACGGCTATGAACGGCCTTTTTCCTGTGATGATCGGCGGCGCTATCGGCGCCGGCGCGCGACATCTTGTCGGGCAGGCGATGCTCGCACGCCTTGGCCCCGGCTTTCCGTGGTGGACGCTGTCGATCAACATCGCCGGCAGCCTGCTTATGGGGCTGCTGATCGGCACGCTCGCGCGGGGCAGCGACAGCGGCGACAGCGCGCGCCTGTTCCTGGGCGTCGGCGTGCTCGGCGGCTTCACCACATTTTCTTCGTTCAGCATGGAATTCTGGCTGCTGTTCGAGCGCGGACAGACCGGGCAGGCCATGGCTTATGTCCTGGCTTCGGTCATCGGCGCGATTGTCGCCTGCGGCGCGGGGCTCCTCTTCATCCGACAGGTGCCGGCATGAGCAGCATGGATAGTGCGACGATCGACCGCGAGGACGACGGCATCCGCCTCGACCGCTGGTTCAAGCGCCATCGGCCGGGAACGCCGCACGCGCTGCTCGCGCGCTGGGCCCGATCGGGACAGCTGACGCTCGACGGAAAGAAGGCCGACGTCTCCGACCGCATCGAGGCCGGACAGAAGCTGGTGATGCCGACCCCGCCGGTCGAGGCGGTCGCACGCCCCGCACGCAAGGGACGGCCGCTGACCGATGCCGACATCGAATTGGCCGAATCGATGCTGATCCACCGCGACGCAAGCGCGTTGGTGTTGAACAAGCTGCCCGGGCTGGCAACGCAGGGCGGCACCAAGACCGAAAGCCATGTCGACGGCCTGCTCGACGCGCTGAAATTTGACGGCCCCACGCGGCCGAAGCTGGTCCACCGCCTCGACAAGGATACGTCGGGTGCGCTCCTGATCGCCCGCACGCCGCGCGCCGCGGCCTATTTCGCCAAATCCTTTTCGAACCGCAGCGCGCGCAAGACCTATTGGGCGATCATCGTCGGCGTCCCAGACATCGCGCAGGGCGAGATCGACCTGCCGCTCGCCAAGCAGCCAGGATCGGGCGGCGAAAAGATGCATGTCGACGAAAAGGGCCTGGCCTCGAAGACCCGCTATCGGATCATCGAGCGCGCGGGGAACAGCGCGGCATGGGTCGAGCTGCAGCCGCTGACCGGCCGCACCCATCAGCTTCGCGTCCATATGGCGGCGATCGGCCACCCGATCGTCGGCGACGGCAAATATGGCGGCAAGGGCGCGTTTCTGACGGGCACGATCAGCCGCAAGCTGCACCTCCACAGCCGCCGCCTGCGCATCGATCATCCCGATGGCGGCAGCATCGACGTCAGCGCGGAGGTTCCCGACCATTTTGCGGCGAGCCTCGACGCGCTTGGCTTCGACCCGTTGCTTGGCGAGGTCGGTATCGACGATGCCCCCAAGGGACCGGCTCCGAAGGCGGCGGCGAAGGCCGCTGCAAAGGCGCACAGCAAGCAGATCCGCAAGGCGCGCCGCGGCGAACGGCGCGGTCGTACCGCGACGAGCAAACCGACCGATCATGTGGGCAAGCCCAAGACGGCGAAGACGACGCGCGGTCCCGCGAAGACCGGCGGACGCAAGCCCCAGAAACCCGCGCCCCAGAAACCCGCGCCCCGGAAACCACGCTGATGCATCCGGATCCCAAATTCCGGCCGCGGCAAGAGGATCTGCCTGCGCTGTTCGTGCGCGAGATCGCCTTTGCCGGCATTTTCGCGAACACGCCCGACGGCCCGCGCGTCGCGCACGCGCCGGTGGTGCTGAGCGAGGATGCGACGACGCTGCAGTTTCATCTGGCACGCGGCAACGGACTGGCGAAGCATCTCGATGGCGCGAACGCGCTCGCGGTCGTGCAGGGCCCCGATGCCTATGTCAGCGCAAGTTGGTATGCGGCGCCCGATCAGGTGCCGACCTGGAACTATGTCGCGATCGAGATGGAGGGGGTCGCGCGGCGGCTGGAAGGTGGCGAAGTTGTCGCGCAGCTCGACACGCTATCGGCGCAGCATGAGGCCAGAATCGGCGCAAATCCGCCGTGGACGCGCGACAAGATGAGCCCGGCGCTGTTCAGTAAGATGACGGGTGCGATCATCGGGTTCGAGATGCGGATCGTCGCGTGGCGGTCGACGCTGAAACTGTCGCAGAACAAGACGCCCGACGAGCGCGAGCGCGTCGCGGCGGGGATCGAGGCAGGCGGGCATGGCGCCCTGGCGCACCTGATGCGCCAGCTTGGTAACGGATAGGACGGATGATCGGATGACCACGGCGGCGGACGCCCTTGCGAAGAAGCGCTTTTTCGCCCTCGCCTCGATGCGGCTGATGGGCGCGATCTTCGTGCTCGCGGGCTTTGCCCTGATCCGCAGCGGCTTTGTCGTCGCGGGCCAGCCGACCGACCGCTGGATCGGCGTCGCGGTGGTGCTGATCGGCGTGTTCGATTTCGCGGTGATGCCGAAGATCCTCGCACGTCGCTGGCGGTCGCCCAAACAGCCATGAAGCGCTTCTGGAAAACGACAGAGACCATCCGTGAAGCGGATGGCGGCTGGGGCTTCGCGCTCGACGGGCGGCCGGTGCGGACACCCAAGCGCGCGCCGCTGACGGTCGAGAGCGCGGCGCTGGCCGAAGCGATCGCCGCCGAATGGGACGCGCAGGGCGAGACGATCGATCCCGCGTCGATGCCGCTGACCGGCATCGCCAACGCCGCGATCGACCTTGCGACCCCCGATCCCGCCGCCTTTGCCGAGCCGGTCGCGGCCTATGCCGCCACCGACCTGTTCTGCTATCGCGACGACCGCGACGCCGTGCTGCAGGCCGAACAGGCCGCCGTGTGGAACCCGCTGCTCGCCTGGGCCGAAGAGCGCCACGGCATCGAATTCACGCTGACCCAGGGCGTGCTGCCGATCGACCAGCCCGACGCGACGATCGCCGCGCTGCGCGATGCGGTGTTCGCACAGCATCCGTTCCGGCTGGCCCCACTGACGCCGCTCGTGACGATCGGCGGTTCGCTCATCGCCGGGCTCGCGCTTGTCGAGGACGCCTTTCCCGCCGGCCAATTGTGGGACGCGGTCAGCCTGGACGAGCTTTACCAGGAACGCCGCTGGGGCGCCGACAGCGAGGCGCAAAAGGCGCGCGCGGTGCGCGAGTCCGACTGGCACAATGCCACGCGCTTCCTGCGCCTGCTCTGACGGGGCACGGGGCACGCGGCGCGCGCCGACGATCGCACCGGCGACCACCGCAACGCTGATGACGAACGCGGCCTAGTCGGCGAAGTTCGGCTTGCGCTTCTGCATATGGGCCATCACCGCCTCCATCTGGTTGGGGGTGCGGATGACCTTTACCTGCTCGTCGCTTTCGGCCTGCAGAATTTCGGCGTCATTCGCATCGGCGAGCATGTTGCAGAGCCGCTTGGCGCCGCGGATCGCATGGGGATTCTTGTTCGCGATCACCCGCGCCAGTTCCAGCGCTTTGGTCAGCGGATCGTCCGATACATGCGTCGCGAAGCCGAGGATCTTTGCCTCCGACCCCGTAAACTCACGGTTGGTATAGATCATCTCGCGCAGCACGTCGTCCGCGACCTGCGTACGCCACAGCGCCATGCCCGCGACGTCGGGGACCAGCCCCCAGCGCATTTCCATGATCGCCAACCGCGTGTCGGGATGGACGATGCGGATATCGGCGGCCGCCATGATCTGGCTGCCCGCGCCAAAGGCGACGCCATGCACCGCGGCGATGACCGGCACGGGAAGCTCGCGCCAGCCCCAGGCGGCATATTGGGCGTTGTTCGACAGGCCGCGCGTGCGATCGGACAAGGTGCCGCCCGCGCTGCTGGCGCCGGGATCGCGCTCGGCGCTGAGGCTCGACAGATCGAGCCCGGCGCAGAAGGCGCGCCCCTCGCCCGACAGCACCACGACGCGCAGGCCCGGCATCGCCTTCAGCGTGTCGATCGCCTCCGAAAGCGCCGACCACATCGCCGCGTCGAGCGCGTTCATCTTGTCGGCGCGGATCAGCCGGACGTCGGCGATGCCGTCCTCCAGCATGGTGATCGAGATGCGGTCTTTCATGAGGGGGTCCTTGATAGCTGACGTTTCAGGGCCGCTTCGACGAGCGGCAGTTGGTCGTTGCCGAAATACATGTCGGTCCCGTCGACGAAAATCGTCGGCGAACCATAGCCGCCGCGCGCGACGACTTCCTCCGTATTGGCGCGCAGACGTGCCTTTATCGCGTCGGTTCCCGCGGCGGCGCGGATCGCGGCGCCGTCGAGCCCCTCCGCATCGGCGGTCGCCTGAAGCACGTCGGGATCGTCGAGATTTTCCTGACGATCGAAATAGCCGGCAAAGGCGGCGCGCGCAAAGCGAAGCAGCGCGGCCTGATCATCCTCCAGCGCCGCGGCAAAGCGCATCGCCTGCACGCTTTTCGCCGGATGCCATTGCGAGGGGAAATTCATCGGCACGCCGGCAAGCCGCGCCCAATCCTTCAGCACTTTCCACCCATGCTGCATCCGCCGGTTGTCGGCCTGTTCGCGGGCGGCATAGACGGCGGGGTTCACCGCGTTGAACACGCCGCCGACGAGGATCGGGCGATAGACGGCGGTCGCCGCGGTCCGATCGAGCACGCCCGGCAGGTTGTGGAACGCAAGACAGGTCCAGGGGCTCGACAGATCGAAAAAGAATTCGACGCGGCTGGCCATGCGTCAGGCCCCCGCCTTCGCCTTGTCCCAATATTGGTCGCGCAGCAGGCGCTTGTAGAGCTTGCCGGTGTCGTGGCGCGGCAGCGCGTCGAGGAAATCGATGCGGCGCGGCACCTTTACCCCCGACAGTTTCTGGCGTGCATAGGCGGTGAGTTCGTCGCGGAAGGCATCGGTCGCGTCGGCCATGTCGACCGGCTGGATCACCGCGATCACCTCTTCACCCATCTCCTCGTGCGGGCCGCCGACGACCGCGACATCGGCCACCCGGGGATGGGTGACGAGATGATTCTCGATCTCCTGCGGATAGATGTTCACGCCGCCCGAAATGATCATGAAGCTCTTCCGATCGGTCAGGTACAGGAAGCCTTCGGCATCGACCTTGCCCACGTCGCCCAGCGTCGACCATCCCTTTGCATTGCGGCTGGACGCCGTCTTTTCGGGGTCGTCGTGATATTCGAAGACATTGTCGCTTTCGAAGAAGACCGCGCCCTCTTCGCCTACCGGCAGTTCGGTCTCGTTATCCTCGCCCACGATATGCAGCGTGCCGAGGATCGGCCGCCCGACGGTGCCCTTATGCGCGAGCCAGTCCTGGCTGGTCGCGAAGGTCATGCCGTTGCCTTCCGACCCCGCATAATATTCGAGCAGCACCGGACCCCACCAGTCGATCATCGCCTGCTTGACCGGAACCGGACAGGGCGCGGCCGCATGGATCGCCCCCTTCATCGAGGTCACGTCATATTGCGCGCGCACATCGTCGCCCAGCTTGAGCATCCGCACGAAGTGGGTCGGCACGAACTGCGCGCTGTTGCAGCGATAATGCTGGATCGCGGCCAGCGCGCCCTCGGGATCGAATTTCTTCATCAGCACGACGGTGCCGCCAAGGCGATGGATCGTCATCGACCAGCGCAGCGGCGCGGCGTGATAGAGCGGCGCGGGCGACAGATAGACGCTGTCGGCATTGATCCCGAACGCGGCGTTCGCCAGCATCACCAGGCTGTTCGCCGCATCGATCGCCGGATCCTCCGGCAGCGGAACCTTCACCCCCTTGGGCCGGCCGGTCGTTCCCGACGAATAGAGCATGTCGACGCCCGCGCGCTCGTCGGCGATGCGGGTGGCCGGCATCCTGTCCAGCTCATCCTCGATCTTTGGCCAGCCGCTGATGTCGCCGCCCATCGAAAAGCGTTCGATCTGCGTCGTCAATTGCAAGGCGGCGGGGGCAAGGCTGGCCGAGACGATCAGTATCTTCGCGCCCGAATTTTCCAGAATATAGTCGGTCTCGTCCTGCGTCAGGCGTGACGAGATGCAGACATAGCGCAGCCCCGCGCGCTGAGCGCCCCAGGTGAGCCCGTAATAGTGCGGCGTATTTTCGAGCATGAAGGCGACGACATCCTCATGCTGCAGCCCATGCGCCCGGAAAAGCTGCGCCGCGCGGTTCGACGCGGCATCAAGTTCGGCATAGCTTATCGTCTCGCCCGTCTCCGCGACGATGATCGCGGGTTTGTCGGGCGTCGTGCTGGCATAGGTTGAGGGGTGCATCGGGCGATCTCTCCAAGGGCTCATTGCTTTCTTTATGTCCCAGACCCGTAGCAAACTGAAACTTTCGGTCAAGCCAACTGGCATGAACGGCAGGACACCCATCAAGAAGCGTCAAATCGCGGAGCAAATTTGGAAGGGAGGCGGAAGATCGAGCCCCCGATCGGGGCGCGAGCTGAGCATATATCCGCGCCCCTTGACCGTGCGCAGCATCGGCCAGGCGAAGCCGCGATCGACCTTTGCGCGCAGCCGCGACATATGCACCTCCACCCGGTTCGTGCCCGGGTCGAAGTCGATCCGCCACACCGCCTTCAGCAAGGCGGCGCGCGACACCGGCCGGTCGGGGACACGCGCCAGATTGGCGAGAAGGTCGAATTCGCGCAGCGGCAGGCGAATCAGGCGCCCCGCCCGCTCGACCCGCCGATCGATCAGGTCGATGTGCAATTCGCCCTCGCCGAGCTGTCCCGCCGCGACGCGGCTGCGCCGCAGCAGGCCGCCGATGCGCGCGAGGATTTCGGCCAGCCCGTCGGTCCAGCCGACCGCGTCGTCGGCACCGGCGCGGAGGGCGGCCATCCGGTCGTCGGACGATTCGCGGTCGGACAGGACGAGCAGCGGCCGGCGTCCTGCGATCGTCCGCGCGAGTCGGACAAGCTCGCCCGCCTCCTGACCGCCGCCGAAGGGTGCGGCGCCGAAGGGCACAGCTCCAAAGGGTGTTACGCCGAACGGATTGACGGCGAGCAGGTCGAAACAGCAGTCGAGCCAGGATGCCAGCCCGCCGGTCGGCGCGGGAAGCGGCGCGGCCCGATATCCCGCCGCCGCCAGCGCGCGGGCGAGCGGCGCGGCGCGCGTCGGGTGATAGATGGCAACGGTCGGGCGCCGACCGCTTTCGCCCGATCGGTCGTCATGCCGCACATCGCCTTCGTCACTCCTTTGGTCACCCGCCACAACCCGCACCCCGCCGTTCCAATGGCATTGCGCGCCGCCGCCGCTGTGCTAACCCGCTGTTCATGACCAGTGACCTGATGCTCGAAAGCGACTTCGCCACCCTGCCCGACCTCGTCCACGCGCATGCGACCGAGCGCCCGAATGCCATAGCCGCGGCCGATCCCGCGCGGCGACTGAGCTGGTCCGAACTGGACACATTCATGGACCGGATCGCGGCACGGCTGCAGGCCGACGGCTTTGCCAAGGGCGACCGGACGGCGATCGCCGGGCTGAACAGCGTCGAACAGATGGCGGTGATCCTGGCCACGCTGCGCGCCGGCGGCGTCGCGGGCCTGATCACCAACAGCGCGACCGGCGAGCAGATGGCGGCGATGATCGCCGACACCGGCGCCCGTCACCTGTTCCTGGATGCCGCCGCATCGGCCAGCCTGGAGGGACAGACGGTCACCGCGACCGACCGCATCGCGATGGACGGCAGCGACGTCGGCACGCCGCTGGAGGCGTGGATCGCGCCCGAGGGGACGAAGCCCGAACCGGTCGCGATCGACCCGCTCGACGGGTTCAACATCATCTATTCGTCGGGCACCACCGGCACCCCGAAAGGCATCGTCCACAGCCATGCGATGCGGTGGCAGCATATCCAGCGCGGCAAGCCCGCCTATGGCCCGGCGGCGGTCACCATCCTGTCGACCCCGCTCTATTCGAACACCACCATGGCAAGCTTTCTGCCGACCGTGGGGTCGGGCGGACAGGTCGTGCTGATGAAGAAGTTCGACGCGCGCGGCTTTCTGGAACTGGCGTCGCGCGAGCGCGCAACCAACACGATGCTGGTGCCGGTGCAATATCGCCGCATCATGGCGATCGAGGATTTCGACAGTTTCGACCTGTCGAGCTTCGTCGTGAAATATTGCACCTCCGCCCCCTTCGCCGCCACGCTGAAGGCCGATGTGCTGAAGCGCTGGCCCGGCGGGCTGGTCGAAATCTATGGCATGACCGAGGGCGGCGCGACCTTTGTCCTGGAGGCGCATCATTTTCCCGACAAGCTGCACACGGTCGGCAGGCCGGCACCCGACCATGTCGCCAAGGTCATCGACGAGGACGGCAACGAGTTGCCGCAGGGATCGGTCGGCGAGGTCGTCGGCCGCAGCCCCGCGATGATGACGGGATACAATAACCGCCCCGACGCGACCCAGGCGATGCACTGGTACGATACCGACGGCACGCTCTTCTATCGCCACGGCGACATCGGCCGCATCGACGAGGATGGTTTCCTGACGCTGATGGACCGCGCGAAGGACATGATCATCTCCGGCGGGTTCAACATCTACCCCAGCGACCTGGAGGGCATATTGCTGGCCGACGAGCGCGTCGTCGAGGCGGCCGTGGTCGGGATGCCGAGCGAGGAATGGGGCGAGACCCCCGTCGCCTTCGTCGTCCTGAAGCCCGGCGCCGATGCCGAAAGCGTCCGTGCCGACTGCAACGCCAAGGTCGGCAAGACGCAGCGGCTGAGCGCGATCACCGTGGTCGACGAACTGCCGCGCAGCGCGATCGGCAAGGTGCTGAAGCGCGAGCTGCGCGACGCCTATTCGGCGAGCCCCGCCGCCTGAATCGCGGCGAGCGCGCTGTCGAGCCGCTCGTTCCCGTCGCCCTCTACCCACGCCCAGCGAAGATGCCGGCGCTCCAGCTCGCCGATCGCGAGGTCCATGAACTGGCGGCGCGCGAGGTCGCTGCCGAACAGCCGCGTGCCATCCTCCTGCCACGGCAGATCCATCGCGGGGACGAGATAGAGGTCGGCGGTTTCGGTCCACTGGTCGATTTCGGGCAGGCGGCGACCGAGCAGCATGATCGCCCACGCCTGCGTCATCAGCGGATCGGTGTCCGACACCAGCCAGTCGGGGTTCTGCGCCAGCGCCGCTTTCGTCGCGGCGAGGTGCCCGTCGAAGATGGCGAGCAGGTCGACCTCGTCGAGATCGGTGCCGTTCGCCTCGCAATAGGTGCGGCCATATTCGGGGACGACGAGCGCGCCGAGCTTGAACGCGAGCCGCGGCGCGAGCGTCGACTTGCCGGTGCTTTCGGCCCCGTGAAGACAGATGTGCCGCGTCATGCCGGCACGCCCCCCGCGGTCGCGGCGGCGCGGCGCCACTGGATCAGCCCGTCGATCGACAGGCCCAGCAGCAGGACATAGACCGCGCTGGTCGCGTAAAGTCCGCGCGAGGCGAAGAGCGGCACGGCGATCAGGTCGACGAGGATCCAGAGCCACCAGCTTTCGACGCGGCGGCGCGCCAGCAGCCATTGCGCGGTGATGCTGAGCATCGCGATCGCGCCGTCGATCCATGGCGCCACGGCATCGGTGAAGCGGTGCATCGCCGAGCTCCAGACGACCCAGGCGACAAGGGTCGCCGCGCCCCACAGGCGCCGCGCGCGCATGGTCATCCACCCGACCGGCACGCCACTGTCGTCGCGCGCCCTTATCCAGGCAGCCCAGCCGTACAGATTGAGCGCAAAGAAAAAGCCCTGGAGCAGCATGTCACTGTACAGCCGCGCCTCGAAGAAGACGAAGGCATAGAGCGACACGCCGGCGAGCGCGAAGGGATAGTTCCAGACGCTGCGCAGCGCGACGAGCGCGACGTTGAGCAGGACCAGCCCGGCGGCCAGCCATTCGAGCTGGCTCATGCCGGCGCCTCCGCGCGTGCGGGATCGGGGCGAGGGCGCGTCCACAGACCGTCGCGGCTGATCCGCCGCTGCGGCGGGCGGCGAAGCACCGACCAGCCCGCGCGCGCGACCCAGCCGAGCTTTGCGAACCCGCTCGACGCGGCGCGGTGGTCCCACGCATGATTGCCGCGGGCGCGAACCTCGCGCGCGATGTCGCCATAGATGCCGGCGGCGGCCAGCACGGCCCAGCGGCTGCGCGGCGGCAGCTTGCGTGCCCCCCACCGGGCCGACGCCTCATATTCCTCCGCCATCTCGGCCAGCCACTTCGCCATCACCGCCAGCCGCGCGCGATAGGCGGGGTGCATATGCTGCCCGGGCGGAATGTCGAGTTCGACCATCCACTCGACCGGCAGGTAGCAGCGGTCGGCGGCCGCATCCTCGGCCACGTCGCGCGCGATGTTCGAAAGCTGGAACGCGATGCCCAGATCGGACGCGCGGTCCAGCGTCGTCGTGTCGCGCGGGTCGATCCCCATCACCAGCGCCATCGCGACGCCGACCGCGCCCGCGACATGATAGGAATAGCGCAGCAGGTCGGCCTCGCTGCGCGGCCGCCAGTCCTTCGCGTCCAGCTCGAACCCCGCGACGATATCGTCGATCACGCCGCGCGGAATGTCGATCTCGGTCAGCAGCAGGCCCAGCGCGTCGAAGGCGGGCTCGCCCGTCGGCTCGCCGGCAAAGGCCCGGTCGGTCTGCGCGCGGATATGCGCGACGGCGGCGGCCGGATCATGGACCTGCTTCATCGCCCCGCCATGATCCTGCCCATCGGTCAGATCGTCGGCGGCGCGGCACCAGGCATAGAGCAGCCAGACGCGCTCGCGCGTGATCCGGTCGAAGAGCCGGCTGGCGAGCGCAAAGCTTTTCGACCCGCGCGCGATGCTGTCGTGCGCGAAACCGTGGAGGGCATGCGCGTCATAGGCCCCCGCCTCGATCATTAAAGATTTTCGGCCTTCATCGCGAAGATCGTCTTGTGCGGTTCATAGGTCGCCATCTTGTCGAGCAGATCGTCGAGCCCGGCGTCGACGATCATGATCCCCGCATGCGCCGGGCGGATGAAGCCGACCTCGATCATCCGGCGGTTGAAGGCGATCAGTTCGTTATAGAAGCCCGCGGCGTTGAGCAGCCCGACCGGCTTGGTGTGATAGCCGAGCTGGGCCCAGCTTATCGCCTCCCACAATTCGTCCATCGTGCCGACACCGCCCGGAATCGTCAGGAAGCCGTCGGACAGGTCGGTGAACATCTTCTTGCGTTCGTGCATGCCGGAAACGACGTGCAGTTCGGTGCAGCCGCGATGCGCCACCTCGGCACCGACGAGCGCCTCCGGAATGATCCCGATCACCTCGCCGCCCGCTTCCAGCGCGGCATCCGCGACGGCGCCCATCAGGCCGAGGCGGCCACCGCCATAGACGACGCCGATCCCGCGGCCCGCAAGCGTGCGCCCGACATGACGCGCGGTTTCGATATAGATCGGATCTTCGGGGGTCGCGGACCCGCAATAGACGGCAAGGCGTTTCATTCGATAACTTTCAATTCAAACTTCGTGCCCGGCGGAAGGTCGCGCATCTGCCGTTCGACATCTCCCGTAAAGCGGACCAATTCGGCGATCGGCACGATCCAGAGATTTTCCGGGCTGTAGTCGCCCGCCAACAGCGCATGCGGCGTGAGCGAATAACAGGAGCCCGCCGGCGGTGTTCCTAGTCGATCTTGCGCCTCTGCAACAAGATTTTCTGCGAACCAGACTTCCTTGGCCTCGGCCTGGTTCATATGTGAAAACAGCGCTTCGTCGCTGTCGGCGATCGCTTCGACCAGCCGCAGTTCGGGATCGAGATACCAGAAGAGCCCGGTCGTATCGCGTATGATCAGATGGCCGAAGGGGCTGACCGCCGTCACTACCGCCGCACGCAACCCGGTCCATCCCCACCCGTCCTCGACCGCGGCGAGCAGGTCGTCGGTCATTGCATGTCCGCCAGCATCAGCGCGGCCGTCGCCTTTGCGCTGCCCACGACGCCCGGAATCCCCGCGCCGGGATGCGTCCCCGCGCCGACGAAATAGAGGTTCGGGATCGCGTCGTCGCGATTGTGCGCCCGGAACCATGCACTCTGCCACAGCACGGGCTCCAGGCTGAACGCGCTGCCGAGATGCGCCGACAGGTCGCGCCCGAAATCGGCGGGCGTATAATGAAAGCGCGTGACCAGATTGCCGCGCAGGCCGGGCAGGACGCGCCGCTCGACCTCCGCAAGG
Organism: Sphingomonadales bacterium; assembly: GCA_017309275.1. Lineage (GTDB taxonomy): Bacteria > Pseudomonadota > Alphaproteobacteria > Sphingomonadales > Sphingomonadaceae > Sphingopyxis. Next base: position 35,280 of record JAFKLT010000038.1, read on the forward strand.
ATCGCGTCGGCAAAGCGCTGCCCGAACTCGCCGTCCCAGTCGGCGCGCGACTTGCCCAGATGCGCGACGGGCGCAAGCGCATAGAAAGCCGCATGTCCCGGGGGCGCCATCCCCGGATCGGTCGCGCTGGGGTGGTGCAGATAGAGCGAGAAATCATCGGGGACGACGCCGCCGTAAATGTCGTCGAGCAGCCCCTTGTAGCGCGGTCCGAACAGGATGCTGTGGTGCGCGATGTCGGGATAATCGCCCTTCACCCCGAAATGGACGACGAACAGCGATGGCGACCAGCGCTTGCGCGACAGGCTGCGCGCCGCCTTCGGCCCGCGCGGATGCCCGGCGAGCAGATCGCGATAGCTGTGCATCAGGTCGCCGTTGCACGCGACCATGTCGGCATCGCCATGCCATCCGCCCGTGGTCGTCACCCCCGTCGCCCGGTCGCCCGCCGTCGCGATCGCCGCCACCGGGTCGCCCAGTCGGATCGTACCGCCCAGCCGTTCGAACAGCCGCACCATTCCCGACACCAGCGCATTGGTGCCGCCGCGCGCGAACCAGACGCCGCCGTCCTTTTCGATCGTATGGATCAGCGCATAGATGGCGCTGGTCGTCATCGGATTCCCTCCGACGAGCAGCGTATGGAACGACAGCGCCTGGCGCAGCCGTTCGTCGGCGACATAGGTCGACACGACCGAATAGACGCTGCGCCATGCCTGATATTTCATCAGCGCCGGCGCCGCCTTGATCATCGACGCGAAGTCGAGGAAGGCGACCGACCCGAGCTTGACATAGCCCTGTTCGTACACCCCCTTCGAATAGGTCAGGAACCGGTCGTAACCCTCGACATCGGCGGGATTGAGCTTCGCGATTTCGGCCCGCAGCGCGGCCTCGTCGTTCGAATAGTCGAAGCGCGACCCGTCGGGCCAGTCAAGGCGGTAGAAGGGCGCGACGGGAACAAGGTCGACGTCGGCGGCCATATCCTGCCCGCTCAGTTCCCATAATTGCTGCAGGCACGGCGGATCGGTGATCACAGTCGGGCCGGCGTCGAAGGTGAAGCCATCGCGCGTCCAGTGATACGCCCGCCCGCCGGGCTTGTCGCGCGCCTCGACGACCGTCGTGGCAACACCCGCCGACTGCAGCCGGATCGCGAGCGCGAGGCCGCCGAACCCCGCGCCGATGACGATCGCGCGCCGCGTCATCGCCAGTCCAGCCTGGCAAGCGCCGCGACCGCGCGCACGACCGGCACGGGCGGCTTGCCCGACAGGATGCGCAGCTTGTCCTTCGCGGTCGACGCCCCGGCATAGAAGCGCGCGATGAGCGCAGGCGACAGGCGATAGAAGCGCTGGAATATCCGGTATCGCTGCTCGGGATCGGCCGCGCGGAACAGCATCGCGCCGAGCATGCGATAAAAGCGCTGGCGGCGCCATGACGCGGCCGCCCGGTCGCGCAGCACCGCCGCGAGGTCGGGTCGGTCGACCAGCGCCGGCAGCGCGGTCGCGGCGCGAACCGCGTCGGGCAGCGAATAGCCCGTCGTCGCGTGAAAGCGCCCCGCGCGCACGCCGATCCGCGCCACGCCGTCCGAGGCGGCCCACAGATTCTCGAAGTCGCCGGCCATCACGACCGGCAGCCATCCCGTCTCCTCGCGCGCGATGTCAGCGACCGTCCATCCGCGCGACGCCGCATAGTCCGCGATCCTCTCGCGCACCGCCGCCACGTCGAGCGCCGCATCGTCGCTGTAATATGTATCCTCGACAAAGACCGTCTCGGCGTCGAACGGCAGGCAATAGACGAAGCGATAGCCGCCGACCTGATCGACGGTCGCATCCATGACGACCGGCCGGTCGAGCCCGTGGCCGCCGTCGATCCGCAGCGCCTGTCCAACGAATTTCTGCCATCCGCAATCGATACCCGCCAGGTCGCCGACCCCGCGCGCATCGATGACATGCCCCGCCTCGATCCGGCTGCCGTCGTCGAAGGCGACCGATCGCGGCGCCAGCAGTATCGCCGATTTTTCGATCCGCCGAGTCGCGGGCAGGACCGCAGCCACCGCCTCCGCCAGCGCCTCGCCGGTGATGCTGTTGTACGCCATCGGCACCGTGCGGCGATACGCCGGGAACGCCACGTCATAATCGTTCCAGCGATATTGGATCAGCGGATCGACCAGCCACCGGTCGCCGGGCGCGACATCCTCGTCAAAGAAAGACCAGATGTGATTGCCGCCGATCGCGCCCGGCTCGATCAGCCGAACGTCGAGGTCGGGCCGCCGCCGCGCAAGCGCCAGCGCGGCGAGTCCCCCGGCCAGCCCTCCGCCGACGATGGCAATGTCGCAGGAATCGCTGTCAGACGCTGGCATATGCCAGCCCTAGCGAGCGACGCGCGCTGCCGCTATCGCTTCGTGCATGGCCGCCGTGATTTTCTCCGCCCTCGCGATGACGCTGATCGTCGGCGTCCGCTATCTGCTGAGCAGCGGCGGCTTTGCGCTGGCGACGCGGCTGAAGCATCCCGGCCTCTATCGCGGCCTGGAGCCGCAGATGCGGCGCGAGATCGGTTGGAGCCTGGCGAGCGCCGCCATCTATGGCATTCCCGCCGGCGTCGTCGCCTGGGGATGGCAGGAGCGCGGCTGGACGCGCATCTATACCGACCTGCACGCCTTTCCGCTGTGGTATCTGCCGGTCAGCCTGCTTGCCTATCTGCTAATCCACGATTGCTGGTTCTATTGGACGCACCGGTGGATGCACCGGCCGCGCTGGTTCCGGATCGCGCACGCCGTGCATCACCAGAGCCGCCCGCCGACCGCCTGGGCGGCGATGAGCTTTCATCCGGTCGAGGCCATTACCGGCGCGGTCGTCATTCCGGCGCTGGTGTTCCTTCTCCCGATCCACGTCGCGGTGCTGGGGCTGGTGCTGACGATCATGACCGTGATGGGCGTCGGCAATCATATGGGGTGGGAGATGTTCCCGCGCGCGCTGGTGCATGGACCCGCGGGACGATGGCTGATAACCGCAACGCATCACGAGGCGCATCACGCCGCCTATCGGGGGAATTATGGCCTGTATTTCCGCTTCTGGGACAAGGCGTGCGGCACGGATATCGGGCTTGGCAGCTTTGGCCGCGCTGCTGACCGGGGCGAGCGCGCCGCCGCCGACGGTTGACGTCAGCATCACCGGGCTGCGCAACACGAAGGGACAGATACTCGTCTGCCTGACGACGAACCCCAAGGCCTTTCCCGACTGCAGCAAGGACAAGGCGTCGGTTCGCATGGCGGTGAAGGCCACCGATGCCGCCGATTTCGCCGTCCACGCACCCGGCGTCGGCACCTATGCCATCGCGGTCGTCCATGACGAGAACAACAACAACAAGATGGATCTGGCGCTTTTCCTGCCCAAGGAAGGCTTCGGTTTTTCGCGCAACCCGACGATCACCGTCGGCCCGCCGAGCTTCAAATCGGCCAGCTTCGTCGTCACCGGCGACATGCATCAGACGATCAAGATGAAATATATGCTCTAGTGGGCGCGCGGGTGCGCAGCTAATAGAGCGCCCGTGACCGCGACATCTCACCGCATCGCCGCTTTCGCCGATCGCTGGCCGAAGCTTCTGGCCCTGTTGCTCGGCGCCGTGTCCGCGACGGGCTTTGCACCGCTGAACCTGTGGCCGCTGACCCTGCTCGCCTTTGCAGGCTGGATGATGCTGGTCGCGCGCAGTCCGCGCGGGCGGGGATCGTTCGGCGTCGGCTGGGCCTTTGGCGTCGGCCATTTCACGATCGGCCTCAATTGGATCGCGACCGCCTTTACCTATCAGGCGGCGATGCCCGCGTGGCTGGGCTGGGTCGCGGTCGTGCTGCTGTCGCTCTATCTGGCGGTTTATCCCGCGCTGGCGGCCTTGAGCGCTTGGCTGATCCGGCGGTTCGGGCCGCCGCAGGCCGGCCCGACACTCTCTTACGTCCTCGCCTTCGCGGCGTTCTGGACCCTGACCGAATGGCTGCGCAGCTGGATTTTCACGGGCTTTGCCTGGAATCCGCTGGTCGCCACCATCGGTGATTATTTCGGCATGCTGCGACTGGTCGGCACCTATGGTGCGTCGGCAACGGTCATCCTGGCATCCGGCTATGTGCTGTGGCTGCTCCAACCGAAGTCGTATAATCGCGGAAAAGAAGGGCTTCGGCCCGACCCGAGCCCGCGATCCCAGCTTATGCAGCAATTGGCCGCCGGCGCCGTGATCGCCTGTTTCCTGGGCCTGACATTTCTGCTTCCGAACCGCACCGGCTCCCAATCGGCGACTGCGAAGCAGGGCGTCCCCATCACCGTCGTCCAGCCCAATGTCGGACAGCAGGACAAGTGGGAGGGCAGCAAGGCCGACGCGAATTTTGCCAAGCTGGCACGGCTGACCTTTCCGAAGGACGATACGCCGCGCCTGATCCTGTGGCCCGAGGCGGCGGTGCCCGACTATCTGGAGACCGGCTATCCCGCCGTCTATTACGACCGTTCGCCCGCCGCGGCGCGCGGCCGGCTGACCGACCTGATGAACCCCGACGACGTCATGCTGCTCGGCGCGCTCAAGCTGGAACTGGACAAAAGCGGCGAAGCCGTCGGTGCGCGCAACGCGGTGATGACCGTCCATGCCGACGGGTCGCTCGGCCCCCGCTACGACAAGTCGCACCTGGTGCCCTATGGCGAATATCTGCCGATGCGGCCCGTCCTGTCGGCGATCGGCCTGTCGCGCCTTGCGCCCGGCGACATCGATTTCTGGCCCGGCCCCGGCCCGCACACGCTCGACCTCGGCCGTTTCGGCAAGGCGGGGCTGCAGATCTGTTACGAGATCATCTTTTCGGGCCAGGTCGTCGACCGCGCACATCGCCCGGATTTCATCTTCAACCCGTCGAACGACGCCTGGTTCGGCGGCTGGGGTCCGCCGCAGCATCTGGCGCAGGCGCGGCTTCGCGCGATCGAGGAGGGCCTGCCCGTCGTTCGCGCGACGCCGACCGGCATCAGCGCGGTGATCGACGCCGACGGCACCATCCTCGAATCGCTGCCGATGCACCAGGCGGGGCGGATCGATACCGTCATCCCGCGCGCTCACCGCCCGACGCCGTTCGCGCGGTACGGCAACCTGCTGCCCGTCGCATTCGCGCTGCTTCTGCTCGCGGTCGCCATTGCCTTTCGGCGGCGCGGGCGTTAACAGCGGCATCACATAAAGTTTCCTTTATATTCGATTCCAAAAGAAGGCCCCCATGCGCAACAGCTTCCTCTTCACGTCCGAAAGCGTTTCCGAAGGTCACCCGGACAAGGTCGCCGACCAGATTTCGGACTCGATCGTCGACCTGTTCCTGTCGAAGGATCCCGAAGCGCGCGTGGCCTGCGAAACGCTGACCACGACCCAGCTTGTCGTGCTGGCCGGCGAAATCCGCTGCAAGGGCGTGTTCGAAAATGGCGAGTGGGCCGCGGGTGCGCTCGACGAGATCGAGGCGACGGTCCGCGCGACGGTCAAGGAAATCGGCTATGAACAGTCGGGCTTCCACTGGAACGAGTTCCGCTTCGAAAACAATCTTCACGGCCAGTCGGAACATATCGCGCAGGGCGTCGACGAGGGCGAGAACAAGGACGAAGGCGCGGGCGATCAGGGCATCATGTTCGGCTATGCATCGAACGAGACTCCCGACCTGATGCCGGCGACGCTGGATTACAGCCACAAGATCCTCGAGCGCATGGCCGCCGACCGCAAGGCGGGTATCGCGCCCTTCCTCGAACCCGATGCGAAGAGCCAGGTCACGCTGCGCTATGCCAACGAACGGCCGGTCGAGGCGACCGCGATCGTCGTGTCGACGCAGCACGCGCCGGGCTATTTCTTCCACAACGGCGAAGGCGACGAGGCGCGCTATCAGGAACTGCGCAAATATGTGCTGGGCGTGATCGCCGACGTCCTGCCCGCCGAACTGCTGACCGCGAACACCGTCTATCACATCAACCCGACCGGTCGCTTCGAAATCGGCGGGCCCGACGGCGACGCCGGCCTGACCGGCCGCAAGATCATCGTCGACACCTATGGCGGCGCGAGCCCGCACGGCGGCGGCGCGTTCAGCGGCAAGGACCCGACCAAGGTCGACCGTTCGGCCGCCTATATCACGCGCTATCTGGCCAAGAATATCGTTGCCGCCGGCCTTGCCCGTCGCTGCACGATCCAGCTCAGCTATGCGATCGGCGTCGCCGAACCGTTGTCGGTCTATGTCGACCTGCACGGCACCGCGGCCGAGGGCGTGACCGAAGCGGCGATCGAGGCGGCGCTGCCGCAGCTCGTCCGCCTGACGCCGAAGGGCATCCGCACCCACCTTGGCCTCAACAAGCCGATCTACAAGCAGACCGCAGCCTATGGCCATTTCGGCCGGAACGCGACCGGCGATGCCTTCCCGTGGGAACGCACCGACCTCACCGACAAGCTGAAGGCCGCCATCGCCGGCTGACGGCGCTTGCCATCAGCACCCCGATCTGACAGCTTTCGCGCTGCTGATCGGGGAGGATGGATGCCAAGTCATTGGGTAAAAGCCGTTTTGGCGGTCGCCATGGCAGGTGCGGCCTGCGCCACGCCCGCCGCCGCGCAGCAGGATCTGGCGATCACCGCCGGACAGCCCTGGACCCATCGGCATAGCGGCATTTCGGTTCCCCCGACGCTCGGCGGCAACGCGCTGACCGTGGCGAAGGCCTATGCCGAGGACGAGCTGGACGTCGGCCTGTCGTTCGAGCCCGAGGGTGCGAAGGATTTCATATCCTTCTATGTCTTTCGCAACACCAATGGCGACGTCCCCGTGTGGACCGCGCAGGCGCAATGGGCGATCGAGAATCGCGCCGCCTTCGGCAAGCCGACGCTCGCCGGCGCGGTCGAAGCCTTCACCCCGCCCGGGCAGACAACGCTAAGCGGGCTCAAGGCGATCTATTCCGCGGAATCAAGCGGCCCCTACACCAGCACCGGGGTCGCGCTGCTGCCCGTCGGCGACTGGTATGTGAAGGTCCGCGCGACGTCGCGGCACCGCTCGCCCGAAGAGCTGTCGCGCCTGATCGACCAGGTGCTTGCCGAAATCCGCTGGCCGGCCGAAATCGCCGCGGCACCCGCGGCGCAGCCGGTGATCCCCTGCCCCGTCCCGCTGTCCTTTCCCAAAAAGTCGAAGGATGCCACATCCGGCGGAATGTCCGACATATTGGGCGCGTCGCTGATGTCGGTGGCGGTCAATGATGCGAAAAAGCAGCCGACGCCCGCCGTCCAATGGTGCCGCGACAAACAGCTTGGCGGCAATATCGCCGCCTATCGCCCCGCGGAATCTCCCGATTCCTATCTTCTGGCCTATGGCGACAACGGCAATGGCATCTGGGCCGGCCCGTCGCCCATGAACCGCGTGTTTGCGGAGATCGAGAAGACGAAGACGGCGCCGCCCCGCTATGGCGTCACGCTCCACACCGCGGCGCAGGACATCCTCTTTTTCGCGCAGGACCGGTTGCCCTCGCCCGAACGGACGATCGAGATCATCAATGCCGGCCGCCGCGCAAGCACCATCGGCACCTGGGGAACGAAGCGCGAGGTCCAGATCAACTCCGCGGTGAAATAGATAGGCCTTCCGCCCGCCGCCGCGCCGCGCTAACGGGCGCGGCATGACTGCTTACAAACCCGGCGATCCGACGACTCTCAACCGGCTCTATGGCCGCGCGAAGGGCAAGCCCCTGCGTGCGGGTCAACAGGATCTGGTCGACAATTTGCTGCCCCAGATCGCCGTTCCCGACGAGGGCGAGGTCACGGCCCAGCGCCTGTTCGGCGATGATCGCCCGTTGCATTTCGAGATCGGCTTCGGCGGCGGCGAGCATATGGCGGGCCGCGCCGACATGCTGCCCGACCACGGCTTCATCGGCGCCGAGCCCTTCGTCAACGGCGTCGCGCAGGCGCTCGTCCATGTCTCCGGCGACCATGGCGCGCACCCGCCGCTCGGCAATGTGCGCATCCATCACGGCGACGCGCTGGAGGTGCTGCGCCGGATACCCGACGGCGCGCTGAGCTTCGCCTATCTGCTCCACCCCGATCCCTGGCCGAAGGCACGCCATGCAAAGCGACGGATGATGAACGACGGCCCCGTCGACCTGATCGCCGCCAAGCTGAAACCGGGCGGCGAGTTTCGCTTCGGCACCGATCACCCGATCTATCTCGCCCACGCGCTGATGGTGATGCGCCGCCATCGTCACCAGTTCGAATGGCTGGCGAGCGACGCGAAGGATTTCCTGACGCGCCCCGGCGGCTGGCCCGAGACCCGCTACGAAGCCAAGGCGCGCGCGCAGGGACATGAGGTCTGGTATTTTCGCTGGAGGCGTATATAGGAGTGCTATAGGGTTGAAAAGGCTAGTTTTTTATAGCCACTCCCTATGCTATCTTTTCCCCAATTACGCGGCAATTTCCGCCACGGTGATTGCCGGGTGATTGCTGGAAACGCCGTATTGGGAGACCAATTTATGGCAAGCGGAAAGATCACAAAACGGTCGGTCGATGCTCTCATTTCGAGCGGGCAACATGACATTCTTTGGGATGATAGCATAAAGGGTTTTGGCGCAAAGCGAACCAAAGCTGGCGCCGTGTCTTACGTGTTGCAATTCCGAATGGGCGGTCGCGAATCTAAGACGCGTCGCTACACGATAGGCAGCCATGGCTCGCCATGGACGCCAGCCACCGCCAGAGCCGAAGCGGAGCGACTGGCTATTCTGATCGCCCAGGGAATCGATCCAGGCGAAGCAGAGCGGCAACGACGGCGAGAGTCGGTCGATCTAGCCTTCGATAATTACTCTGATCGCTTCGCTGAGGCCTGCGTTGGAGAAGGCTGGAGGCGCCTCGTCAAGCGCAGCCTCGAGCTGCATGTAAAGCCGGTCTTGGGATCAAAGCCCCTTCCCAATCTTACGCGAATCGACATCGTTGCCGTCTTCGACCGCATGCCGCGCGCGCAGATCGCAAATATCCGTAACGTCTTCGCTGTTTTGCGCCGCCTTTTGCGCTGGGCCGTCAGCCGGGGAGATATCGATCGGAGTCCGATGGAAGGCATGGAAACCCCGCCCCCGGTCAAACCTCGCGATCGCTGGCTTTCAGACGAGGAGCTTGGCCGCATCTGGATGGCGGCGCCAAACACGCATTCCTGTTTCGGACCCATCATCCGCCTTCTGATCGTCACCGGTCAGCGACGAGAGGAGGTTTCGTCGCTGCGTTGGGAGGAACTCAACCGTAAAGATCTCCTATGGACCCTGCCCGGCGAACGGGCAAAGAATGGCGAGCCCAACCGAATTCCGCTCAACGAACTTGCAGTTGCGATCCTCGACGAGGTTGCCGGGTCGGCTATCTGGCCGCGTAGCGGCAGGATGTTCACGACCTCCAGGGGCGGAAGGTTCACCGGATATAGCAAAGGCAAGATCAAGCTCGACCTGCTTATGTCGCAAGACGGCCGCGAACCGTTACCGGACTGGCGACTGCATGACTTGAGACGAACTCTTGCAACCGGGTTTCAACGGCTAGGCGTTCGATTTGAAGTGACCGAAGCTGTGCTCAATCACGTCGGAGGTTCCCGCGCGGGCGTCGCCGGTATCTACCAGCGCCACGACTGGAAGGACGAGAAGCGCGAAGCAATGAAGAGTTGGAACGATCATCTGGCGGCGATCATTCGTTTGGCGAATATGGCGCGTGATCGCGCATGGTAAGCGCTTATAAAAAGACTTGCTGTCCACGATCGATTGCGCCGAACAAAATATGCAGAGTGAATCTGTCGATTTCCGTTGCGAACAGCTCTTGCAGCCGGATCCGTTCGCCAACGACTGACTCTTGCGTTCTTGCTGAATCAAGGGGGATATTCGCGGCGTGCGTAGCAGCGCCAAAGTTGGAGACAATTCGAGTGAACAAGAAGGATGAAATTTACGATCTTCTCGTTAGCCGAATGGTTGGCGCGCAATATAATTTTGGCCAGCGGCTGTCGGTCAAGGATCTTGTGAGCGATACCGGAGCGAGCCGCCAGCCGATCATGGCCGCGCTCAACCGTTTGAGTTCGGAAGGATTTGTTCGCATAATTCCGCAGGTCGGTTGCGAGGTGATAAATCCAAGCTATGACCAGATCGCAGATTTCTATATCATGTTTGAAAGGCTCGAGGGACTGCTGACGGAACTGGCGGCAGCGCGTCGGACCGATTCGCAAACGCGCGATTTGCGCGCGCTGCAAGCACGTATTCTCACGATCGACTTTGACGAGCCGCGCAGCGCGGTAATTTATTGCGAACTCAACCGTGCCTTCCATCAGCTCATCCACGATATGGCTCAGTCGCCCTTTCTCGACGCGCGGCAGAACAGCAATTTTGACATGTCTGATTTCTTCATCAACCAAGCCGGTGGTTTCAATCATTTCATGGCCGATACCGCACGTGAACATGATGAAATCATTGAGGCGATCGCTTCCAAATCTCCTGCCCGCGCGCGCGGGCTGGCAGAATCACACATCGGCGCGGTCGCCTCGTCGGCGTTGGCGGGCCTGCGAAAACATCGCGCCGCCGCCTAACTAATATTCATGAGAGCATGGTGAGGAAGGGCATGATCGGAGGCTCCATCGTCGCTCGGTGCGGTCGATGAGGATCACCCTATTACTCCTCTTGTCTTTAGCCCCACTACTTCTAAGTCGCCCAGTCCGAGCTCTCTCCGCAGAACGGAATCAGTATTCTCGCCCAAGAGCGGTGGTGGTGTGGAGGCAACCGCGCGCTCGCCATCGACTTTGATGGGGCTGGCTATGCCTGGAAGATCACCCAATTCCTTGTGGTTGAGCGAAATCTTCATTCCACGGTGCAGAACATGAGCGTCCTTAAAGACGTCCGAAATTTCATTGATCGGACCAGCCGGGACATCGGCGGCGTCGAGCCGTTCTATCCATGAAGCTGCGCCCGCGCCTACAAAGATCGGCGCCAACTCATCTTCCAGCGCCTGTTTGTTTCCGGCCCGCGAACCATTGGTGCCAAAGCGTGGGTCGTCAGCAAGGTCACTCCGCCCAATTGCGTCGCACAGCCGACGAAACTGAGAGTCGTTCCCGATTGCGAGATTGATCCCGCGGTCGGCTGTCGGGAAAGACTGGTATGGCACGATGTTGGGGTGAGCGTTGCCATAACGGGGCGGATTCTCCCCCGTGGCGAAAAAGTTAAAGGCTTGATTTGCAAGGGTGGCAACGGTGACATCGAGCAACGACACGTCGAGATGAGCGCCCTCGCCGGTATTTCCCCGCCGGACAAGAGCTGCCAGGATCGCGATCGCCGAGTAGAGACCCGTCATGATGTCAGACAGGGCAACGCCCGTCTTCATCGGGCCACTTTCCTGCGAACCCGTGACGCTCATTAATCCGCCCATGCCCTGCGCGATAAAATCATAACCGGGCCGGCCGCTATAGGGGCCGTCTTGGCCAAAGCCCGTCACGGAACAATAGACCAGGGCCGGGTTGGCCTCTCGCAGCCTCGCAGCGTCGAGCCCGTAGCGCTTGAGCGTCCCGACTTTGAAATTCTCAACGACAACGTCGCAACCGGCCGCCAAATCTCGAATAATCTGCTGTCCCTCGGCGTCGGTGAAATCGACGGCAATCGCTTCCTTTCCCCGATTTGCGCACAGATAATAGGCAGACGTTGCCTCTCCGCCGGCATAAAGCCAAGGCGGCCCCCAACGACGCGTGTCGTCCCCTTCGAGCGGGCGTTCGACCTTGATAACTGTGGCGCCCAAATCGGCCATGAGCTGCGTTGCCCAAGGTCCAGCAAGGACCCGACTGAGGTCAAGAATCCGAATTCCTTCTAACATTCGGGTCATGGTGCCCCTCCAGCGAGCGCCACCTTATGCGCTTCCTTATTGCATTTAGAAAAATGTGATGCACTATGTGCAACGCGATGACGCAGATCGGATCATGGTTCAAGCCAAATTTTGCGAGCCAGAAGAAGCGCAGGGCGGCGCACCAGATCGGCAAACTGACCAAAAGGGGCATCCATTGACGCATCGATTTCCAATATTTCAGCGAGCCTGGGGTTCTGCTGGCTTATTGCTTTGTGCAGCCTCGCTTTTTTGGGCCCTCAACCCCATTGTTGCGCGCGCAGTTCACCACCTCGTTACCCCCCTCGGCATGGCCTTTTGGCGATGGGTCGTAGCAATGGGGGTAGGCTTACTTTTCGCTTGGCCGCATCTTGTCGCGGATCGTCGCGCAATTCTGCAGAATTGGAAAATGCTGTCGTTTCTCGGAACGCTTGGGATCGGAGCGTTCGCCCTCGTGGTTTATTGGGGCCTTCAATATACAACGGCGACGAATAACCTGATGATGCAGGGCGCCATGCCTTCGATGATACTCCTGCTTTCGACAGTGATCTTTCGAGACCGAATTACGATCGGTCAGTTGGCAGGCACGCTCGTATCACTGGCCGGTTTGCTCGTCATCGTCGCGCAAGGAAGCCTAGCCAATATTCTGGCCATGACGTTCAACCGCGGAGATGCCGCCGCCCTTTTCGGCGTTTTTCTCTACTCGCTCTACTCGACCCTTTTGCGGAAGAAACCCGCCATACATCAGCTCAGCTTTCTCGTAACGCTGTTCGCGGTCGGGGCCGCAAGCATTGCCATCCCGTATCTTCTGGAGATTGCGCACGGCCATTATATGGCGGCGAGGATTGAGGTTCCGCTCGCCATCCTTTATGTCGGAATTTTCCCTTCGCTCCTTGCATATTTCTTTTTCAACCGTTCAGTGGATTTGATCGGTGTCGCTCGCGCGAGTATCTATATGAATCTGCCCCCAGTCTTTGGGGTTGCGCTTGCAATTCTCCTGCTTGGAGAACATCTCGCTCCCTTTCACATTGCGGGCGCGGCACTTGTCGGTGCAGGGGTGTTCATGGCGACACGCCGCGAGGACGAGCCGCCAGCAGCAGGCCGCGTCGAAACTGTGGCCGTCGAGGCTGCATCCTCGCCGCGCTAATTTTCACGTTCGATTTGCCGGCGGACACTGGCACACGGCAGGAGAGCGGATACGCGCGAATGGCTGGCAACAGGGCGCAATCTGCCATTGCATAGGAATGCCGCGCGGGCAGTTGCACAAGAAACGACTTTGCATCTTGAGATATGAATTGTATCTGTTGTTGCTTCCTAGAACCCTCGTATCCCTGCAAAAGGGACAAAATAAGAGAATGGAAGAAGTTTGGAACGTCAGGCAAAAAGCGTGAGAGTGACAGAGCTTGAAGACGATCACTCCGATATGTCCGCCTCTTCCAAATCGCCGCGCGATGTTGCGCAAAAGCCTCGCAAGAGTATCCAGTCGGTAGAGACTGGGGTCCGCGTGCTCGAAGCGCTGATATCTTGTCCCGGCGGCTGCGCACCCCTTCGCGATATCGCCGCGGGAGCCGAGATGTCGCGCAGCCAGGCGCACCGATATCTCCAGGCCTACATTAATACTGGGCTGGTCCAGCAGGAGCCTGCGGACGGTCGCTATTCTCTCGGTCCAACCGCCCTCAAGATCGGACTCTCGGCCTTGTCGAGGCTCGACGTTATTCGCATCACCACCGCCTATCTGCGGCAGCTTGCGGATGATCTCGAGACCACTGGTCTGCTCTCGATATGGGGTGACTATGGGCCGACGATCATCCGTTGGCTCGATGGCGGCGTTCCAATTGCGACGTCTTTGCACGTCGGATCGGTCCTTCCCATTCAGCATTCGTCTGCAGGGCTAGTTTTCATGGCTTTCCAGCCACTCCCTGCCTATAAGCGGCTGCTTGAACGTGAGCGCGCTGCGCGGACGTCCATCGATGAAATCGAGCTGCAAGCTATGCTGACGGAGATCCGGAGGCAAGGCTACGCCAAGGTGGACGGCCAAGTGGTACCGGGGCTCGCTGCCATTTCAGTCCCGGTATTCGACATGCAGGAAAAGCTGATCGCGGTGATTGGCGTACTTGGCCGGATGACCGACGAAAAATTCTTTTGCCAGAGCAATATCGACAAAGTCCAGGCCGCCGCTCTCAAAGCCAGCAACGCAATGGGCTGGCAGCCGGAGGAGATGCGTGGGGATTCCTGACCCGCTTGGTGCGATCGCCATAAACGGGAGCCTCCCGGGCGCTGGCATGCGAGGGGATTTCGGGGGCAGGACGTGAAGCCACTCGATCCCGACACCTTCTGGCGTTTCTCGGTATCAGCTTATGCGCAGCCCGGTGTAGCGGATATTTGCCTCAGCTTGCAGGACGACCATGGCTTCGATGTCAACCTCCTGCTTCTGTGCTGCTGGTTAGCGCAGCTGCGGTCGATCGTGCTTAGCGAGACGGAATTGCGTTTTCTCCTCGCAGAAATTGAGGCGACAAATTCAGAAGTCATCGGGCCACTGCGTCAGGCCCGCCGGTGGCTGAAAGCTCCCGCCAGTACCAGCGGGGCCTCGGCTGCCAAGGCGCAGCGTGTCCGGCGCCTCGTAAAGATGGCCGAACTCGAAGGGGAACGGCTGGCGCAGCACCTGCTAATCAGCGCGGCGAGTGCGCTTGGAGCTGAGAGCTGCGCGGACCGAATGAACGCCGCAAACCTCAGTCTGACGGCCTATACGCGGATCGTTAACGAGACTGACGCTGCCGATGCCTTGCAAAGCCTTGCGCGCCTCGTCGTCAAGGAGCGTTCGAAGGACCCTTTGCCGTCTTGATGTAGGTGAATACAAGATCCACATCGGCGTCTGTCAGCTCGGTTGGGCGGAATGGCGGCATTTCGATCAGCCCGTTTCGGACGACCGAGTGGACATAGTCCTTGTCGAGGTCCTTGCGGCCAATGAGGGGCGCAACGGGTCGCTCCATCTCTTCAAGCAGCATAGTGGCGGGATGACCCGGGCCCGGGTCGTGACAACCCGCGCAGTTCAGGGCATATAATTCTGCACCGTCCGGTTTGTCCGCATCTGACGATTTCGAACAAGCGGTTAGCATCAGCAGAGCGACCGCCAGCAATCCCATCTTCATGCTTTCGATTCCCTTGTTTGAGGTCAGGCCGACAGAAAGAGGTTCGCGGGATCGAGCGCGCGTTTCACGCGCGCGTGCAGTTGAGTTATCGCGCCGCTTTCATAGGTCGCCCTAGCAGAGGCGGCGAGCGCCGGCTCGACGTGCGTCTGTCCAAATCCGGCACCTGCCTGCGCATCGATCAGCTCGATAGCGCAGTCTCTCGCCCGTTTACTGCCCGCGGGACTGCCATCGAAGCACAAATACTGCCGATGCTGGGCAGAGCGCCAGACGGCATTCGTTTCTCCGACAAAATCGAAACCGTGCCGGCCGGAAATATCGCGCGACAAGTCATAAAGGCGAAGCCCTTCCTTGCCATCAACCGGGCTGATGGGGCCGATGTCGAGAGAGGATCCTCCGGCCCAGGCCGAAGGGCGGCCAAGTGCATTACCGACCGAACCAAGCATCATGCCTTTTCGCCACGCCCACAGTCCTTCCATCCCGGCTGCGGGAGCGGCCAGCACCCGCGAGCCTTTGATCGATGCGAACGCGTCCTGGACCATCGACCAAGCGATGCGAACATTGTCGGGGAGCCCGTAAAGCGAGCCGTAAAGAGTCCAGTAGCCAAGCCCGATCGACTCCCCGGCTTTTCGAACCTCGCCGGCGGACATTGGGCCGGTGCCGCCGAAGTCGCGGCGTACCTTGCCCGAACGCGCTGCTTCGTGCAGCGCATTTGCCACCGCCACGCCATTGGGGACGACCATATTGGTCTTGAGCGGGCCCAGTACATCGAGAAGTTTGCCAAGATCGTCTTCGTCCGGCACCGTGACAGCAAAGGATTGCGCTGCCGGGGGCTGGGGCATGAGCCAGAGGCCGAGCTTGGTCACGACGCCAAGATCGGATTGTGTGAAGAGCCCGTCGATCCAGGGCCCGTAACCAAATTTGAAGAGCTGCCAGCAGGTACTCTTGGGCATAGCACCCATCCCTGTCCGGACACTGCGGCCGTCGGCCAGCATCAACTCAAGCCCGCATTGCATAAGATAATGATCGGCATATGGGGTATAGCCCACGCGCCGCTTCAGAAAGGCGCTCGCCACCGATTCGTCGGGCTCACCCGGGCAATCGACCCAGAGCTTGAGCCCCCGCTCGCCTATCTGTTCGGAGAGTTGCCGAAAGGTGACGCCTGGCTCGACGAGGCAGTAAGCCAAGTTCTCATTGATCTCGAGAATCTCATTCATGCGGCCAAGATCGAGCAATATGATCTTGTCGCGTGCCGCCACCTCCTGACCTGCGACCGCGCGGCACACAGGTTGAAGCGCCGCTCCGGCCTCGCTCGCCACCGCGAGGACCTTGGCAAGTTGCTCGGTGTCGCGCGGCGCGATGATACCCAGGGGCAGGGCGACTCCGGAATGGAAGGGTGCGAGCGCCGCCGGATCGCGCGTTACCCCATCGGCACCGACCAGTGCTTCTAGCGCGTCGAGCGCGGCGGCTTGGCGATTTGCGTCCATCTTGATCACCCCCTATTTCCGCATGGTCGAAGGTTGCAGGACGATCGGAAAAAGATCCGGCTCCGAAACATCGATCGCGAACTCCTCGGCGCGCACACGCGGGTCGATCGCACTCGCCGGCTCGCTGTCGCGCCAAGAGAAACAGCAGGCCGTGCAGCGATGGATTGTCCAAATCGTTTTCTCGCCATCGACGCCGCGGAAATCAGGGATCGAAGCGTCGGAGCCACATCGCGGGCAATGGGGTGCAGTCATAGCGTCTCGCCTCGTTGCATCGCCTGGATCCGTTTGCCGAGGTCATCGATAGTCTGGCCGGTGGGCGGGGTGACCAGATGTGCCTCGCCCACCGGATCGGGCGGGAGATAGCTTGTTGCGTCGATAATCAGATGGTGCCCCTTCCCCGGCGTCACGGCAGCGGGGTCGATCGGGACCATCGCCATGTTCGGCAGGACGATGATGTCCTCCGCGCGCGTCCGGGTCGACAGGGCCCACATGACCTGGTTGAGATCGAAGGGATCGATATCGCCATCGACCATGATCAGATTTTTCAGATACATGAGGCCATGGGGCGTACCAAGCGCGCGGAGCGCCACGGATTTTGCGAAGCCCGCCATCCGGTTCTTGACCGCGATGATCGCTGTCAGTCCGTGCTGGTACAGCGCATTCACCGCGGTGACTTCGGGAAAGGTCTGGCGCAACTGTGCATAGATGGGCGCCGACGTATGAAGACCGATCAACGTGTCGTGCTCCGTCCAGCCACGACCGATGTAGATATTCTCGAATATAGGGTTCTTTCGGTGCGAGACGGCGGTCACCTTGAAGACAGGGGCGCGTCGCACGCCGCTGTAGGATCCTGGGAATTCACCGAACGGCCCTTCGAAGACGCGCTCACCAAGCTGGAGCTCGGCTTCGATGACGATCTCGCTATCCGCGAGGATGTCGATACCGTTGCCGGAATTCGTCAGCCGGATCGGCGCTCCCATCATCGCCGAGGCATAAGCATATTCGGACTCGTCGTAGCCGATTGGTGTTGCTGCGAACAACGCGACGCCGGGATGGTTGCCGAGCATGACGGCGATCTTGAGCGGCAGGCCTTCGCGTTCCGCTGCGAGGATCTGGCGTCCCATGTCATGCGACGGGATCGTCATCAGGCTGAAGCGATCGGGACCCTGGATCTGAAGCCTGTAGATGCCGACATTCTGCTTGCCGAAATTTTCCGGATCCAACGGATCGCGCGAAGCCACCGACGCCTTGGCCAAATAGAAACCCCCGTCAAACTCGTTGATGCGATACACGGGCAGCAGGTCGTAGAGATTGATATTCTCCTCGTGCCGGCACTCATGGACAGGCGCCTGCCCCTCGGAAACGCGGCTGATCTGGGCAGAGGCATCGCCCCAGCGCCCGGCTATGTCGAAGAACATATCCCGGATTGTGGTGCCTTTTGGCTGACCCAGGAGCAGCGCGATATTATCCCAAGAGCCGTGCACCCCGACAACCGTGCGTTTCCCGGGGTAGCCCGCTATATTGTCGAACAGGATCGCAGGAGCATGGTTGACATCGCGCGAGGCGGCCACGGCAATGTTGCGCAGGTCGGGCTCGGGCATGATCCGGTCCGTCCAGGTAATGGCCTGCCCATATTCTTCGAGGAGCTCCAGAAAATCGCGCAGCGATCCGACGCCTCTTGCGCGATCGGCGAGGTTGGCGCGAATGGATGACTTTCCTTGAGACATCAGTGTGCTCCCCCAACGGCCGCGTCGGTCTGGATGCTCACCCATTTCCACTCGGTCATGATTTCAAGATCGGCCTCGGTGCCCTCGCGGCCAAATCCGGAAGCCTTGGAACCGCCGAACGGCACGTGAGGCTCGTCGTGCAACGTGGGCGCGTTGACATGGACCATCCCGGACTCGATTTCGCGAGCGAACCGAAGCGCCTTGTCGATGTCGCGCGTGAAGATCGCGGCGCTCAGGCCATATTCGGTGTCGTTGGCAAGCCGGAGGGCTTCATCGAGGTCATCGAACGGATAGAGCGACGTGACCGGCCCGAAGGTTTCCTGGGCCGCTACCTCCATCCCGGGCTGGACACCGGAGAGGATGGTCGCATGGCACACATGGCCCGTCCATTCGCCCCCGGCGAGTATTTCGGCTCCCTTGCCGCGGGCGTCATCGATATGCTGCCGCACGCGCGCGCGCTGACGCCCGGAAATGATAGGACCCAGCATCGTTGCGGGATCGCGCAGATCGCCGGATGAGAGTTTCGCAGCTGCAGCAGCGAAAGCCTTGGAGAACCGGTCGAAGATCGGACGTTCGACATAGATACGCGACGCCCCCATGCACACCTGGCCCTGATACATGAAGATGCTGAAGATCGCGGCCGCCACGGCCTTTTCGATGTCGGCGTCGGCGCAGACGACGAGAGGACTCTTCCCGCCGAGTTCGAGGGTATATTTCTTGAAGCCTTCAGCTGCGATGCGCGCGATATGCCGCCCGACCCG
This sequence comes from Sphingomonadales bacterium, assembly GCA_017309275.1. Classification (GTDB taxonomy): domain Bacteria; phylum Pseudomonadota; class Alphaproteobacteria; order Sphingomonadales; family Sphingomonadaceae; genus Sphingopyxis. The sequence goes on from JAFKLT010000038.1 coordinate 54,224, forward strand.
GGACGAGCCCGTGAAGGTGATCGCGCGAACCTTGGGATGGCCAGTAAGCGCATCGCCGATTTTGGCGCCGTCCCCATATACAATGTTGAACAGGCCTTCGGGCACGCCTGCTTCCTCCCAGAGGCGCGCGAGTTGATCGGCCACGCGCGGTGCCGCTTCCGACGGAAGCAGGACGAAGGCATTGCCCGTCGCGAGCGCCATGGCCGACTGCTTGATCCCCTTGATCAGCGGGACGTTGAACGGCGTAATGCCGGCAACGACTCCGACCGGTTCGCGAAAACTCATGCTGACGCGGCCGGGCGCATCGGATGGAATAGTCTCGCCGCGAATGCGCCGGGGAACGCCTGCGGCCGCGCGCAAGAAGCTCGTGGCGAACCGGGTCTCGAAACCGGCCTTTGCGATCGGCGAGCCGATTTCATCAACGAGCGTGTCGGCAAATTGCGATGCGTCACGCTCCATGAGAGCCGAAGCCTTTATCATCCATCCCTCGCGCGCGGCTGCGGAAAGGTCGCGGTTCCGGCGATAGGCCGTGTCGGCCGCCTCAACTGCTCGATCGACGTCGGCCGGAGTCCCGGCAGCCGCCCGGGAATAGAGACTGTCGTCAATCGGGTTCAGGCTTTCGAAATAAGCGCCGTCGCCAGGGGCAACCGGTGACCCGCCGATCCAGTGGTCAAGCCCCCTCACTTCGTCCTTACGCATCATGAATCTCCTGGGAGCGTGGGTCGCGTGGCATCAGGGACGCGCCGACTTCGGCCATATGCCCTGCTTTCCGGGCGAAAGAATGCCGTTGGGATCGAGAGCGTCCTTCAGGCGGTGATGGAGATCCCAAAGCGCCCCGTCGTTGTAACGATAGGTTCCAGCAATCTGGTCCATGAAGGCGAGATGAGTACGATATTCGCCGAACCCCGCCGCCGCGGCCTCATCCACCAGGAGACTGAAGAGATCGTGGGCGCTCTTGCGCATCGTTTCATCGGCCCGATTGTACATGATCATCAAAATGTGATGCATGTCCCGCCAGCCGACCAGAAACTCCCCGATGTAGTCGAAGCCGAATTCGTGGCAGCGTTTCTTGATCAGATTATATTGAGCCAAGGCTTCCGCCCCGTCGGGCGCGGAAATCGGGGAAAAGTTGACGTGTCCCCCTCCGCCGATCCAGTTCATGATGCTGAACTCGGTCATATTGGGTTCGCCGCGCATGAGCTTAACGCGATAATCCCACGCAGGATCATTCTCGCGCGCGAAGTGGAACTTGGCGCCCGGAATGTTGCTGAATGCCTCCTCGATCAATTTCCAATTATTCTCGATCATGGGCGGTGGTCCGTAGAGGGCGCCGTAATAATTCCACATCCCGAGATTGAGGTCCGCGGCGATCTTCGTCCGGATCGACGGCGGGAGCGGCCCCTTGCCGTCATAATAATGTCGCCGCGTGGTCTTCGCCGAGGCCTCCCACAATAGGTCGACCGCGACCGCTGCGTTAGGGATCACCTGATTCACCTTGAGCGGGCGCGTGATCTCGAAAATCTGCTCGAGATCCTCTTCGCGTGGAAAGGTGATCATGAACGGCTTGTAACCGGGCGGCTCCGGCATCAGCCAGATGCCGAGTTTGGTGACGACGCCGAAATTCGACTGGGTGAACATGCCATCGAACTGCGGTCCGAGCCCATGTTTGCTGATCTGCCAATGCTTGCTGTTAGAGATGCCTCCCTGGCCCGTGCGAACGACCTGGCCATCGGCAAGCACAACTTCCATCCCGCATTGCATAATGAAGTGATCGCCATAGGGCGTGTAGCCGGCGCCATGCTCGAGCGCGTTCCCCATGACGCCGCCCCAGGCGGGCGCTGCCGGATCGATCCACAATTTGCTGCCGATCCGCTGCAGGTGGCGATAAAGCTGCATGTAGGAAACGCCCGGCTCGACCAGCGCATATCCATATTTTTCGTTGACTTCGATGATCCGGTTCATCCGTTTCAGATCGAGGACAAGATATCCGGATTTGCGGGGTGCCGGCCCGCCATATGCGAAGTTCCGTCCAGTCCCGATGGTCCAGATCGGCAATCGGAAGCTGTTGGCGATGGCAAGGATCCGCTGCACCTGTTCGACGCTTTCCGGAGCGACGGCGGCAGAAGGAAGCAGAGTGCCATCGGCAAGCGGCGAATACGCGTCGCGGTAAGTCGACAGCGGAAGCTCGTCGACGAAAACCCAGGTTTTGCCGACGACGCCTGCGAGTTCATCGAGGGCCCGTGAAAAGTCGGCCGCCGCAATTCCCTCGGGCAGCGGCGGCCTCACCGCGTTTCTCCGGCAAGCCGAAAGGCCCAGGTCACAAGTAGGCCGGGGCTATTCGAGGCGAGTGCACATTCCCCCGAAATGCACGCGGCCCGGCGCGGTGATGATTTGTGGCCGTCCAGCTCATCGCGAACTTTCTGCGCAACGACGGCGGGCCAAGTATATTGCGGGAGCGCGCCCAAGCCGGGGGCGGCGCCGATGCGGTGTGTCCAGCGGCCCGCCTCATAGGAATGTTCCCATCGAAGCAAAGGCTCCGCTCCACTCTCGATGAGCAACTGGGCCGCAATCATTGCAGCGGGGTCGGAGGTCAGGCCTGCAATCACCTGCGCGCCGCGGGGCCAGTCGCCAAGCAACTCATCCAGCCCGCTTCCGACATCCAGCGCGAGAGACTTTTTCGAAGACGATATGAGGGACGCGGCAAAACGCTCGCTTTCCTCAACCCTTGGCTGGCTGACGACGAGAACGGCCTCTTCGTCCGCCGCACTTCCTGACCGGAAGCGGGAGGCTCCAACCAGACCCGCGCAAAAAACCCCGGCGCCCAATAGCTCCCGGCGCATCAGCACTGCCGCCATCAAATTGTCCTTTCCGATTTATCCGCCTGCGCCAGAGGCATCACTTCTGCGCCCTTCAGTCCGGTCCATCGGCGATCGGCGGCCCGATGGATGCCGAACTGGTCGAGGACCCGGATGCAGCTATGGTCGACGATTTCGTCGATCGACGATGGCCGAGCGTAGAACGCCGGGACGGGTGGGAAAATTATCGCCCCCATTTCGGTACAGGCTGCCATGTTTCGAAGATGGGCAAGGTTCAGGGGCGTCTCTCGCACCATGAGCGTTAATGGACGACGCTCCTTGAGCATGACGTCGGCAGCTCGGGTGATCAGATTGTCGGAGAGCCCATTGGCGATCGCCGCAAGGGTGCGCATGGAGCAGGGCGCGACAATCATGCCGTCACAGAGAAACGATCCGCTCGCGATACTGGCGCCGACATTCCGTATGTTATGAACCACGTCAGCCGACGCTTCAAATTTTTTCAGCGTTAGCGGCAGTTCCTCGCGGATGTTGAGCACGGCTGCCTGGGAGACCACGAGGTGCGTTTCGCAGCTCGGATCTTCACGCAGCATTTCCAGCAGACGCAGACCGTAGATTGATCCTGTCGCGCCGGTGATCGCGATCACGATCTTTTGCAACGTCATCGCCCCCGCCGGCGGAGGCCGCCTGTATCCGGTCGATTCGGCACTAGCATAGCCCGCTCCCGATTTCCTATTTGGACACAGCATACAATCCGTTGCTTATTGTGCAAGGCCAAAACCGGCGCGCGGATCGCGGTCACTGGCGGAATCGATCGAGCAGCCCGCGTGCCGCATCGGCGAGGGCGAACGCATCTATTCCGACAGCGACGAAGCTTGCGCCGCCGGCGAGATGTGCATCGAGAAGCGCGAGATCGCGCGACAGAATTCCCGCTGGCTTTCCCGCGGCAAGGATGCGGGACAACGCGCCCATCGTGAGCTCGCGCACCCGCTCCCGGTTGGCGCTTCCCAAGAGCCCGGCCGACGCTGCCAGATCGGCTGGACCGATGAACAGCGCGTCGATCCCGTCGACGCCGGCGATTGCTTCGATATTCTCGACACCCTGAATCGTCTCGATTTGCGCAATCAGACAAAGCCGCTCGTTGGCATCGGCAACATGGGTCGCAATGCCGCCCCAGCGCGATGCCCTTGCACCGCCGATGCCTCGGCTGCCCGATGGGGGGTAGCGGCATGCTTCGACCAACCGGAAGGCCTGCTCAGCCGTTTCGACCATCGGAACCATGAGGGTCGTCGCTCCCAAGTCGAGGATTTGACGGATCGCGACGGGGTCTGATGAAGGCACGCGCACGACGGCAGCGCAGGGCGGGCAGGACGCTATTGCCCGCAATTGCTCGATTATCCCGGGCAGAGTTTGCGGTCCGTGCTCGGCATCGACAAGGAGCCAGTCGAACCCCAGTCCGGCGCAGATTTCGGCGATGTCGGCGTTCGCCAGCGCCAGCCAGAATCCCATCTGCGTCCGCCCTTCGGCGAGCGCGACTTTGAAATGGTTGGGAGGATTTGCTGACGACATGTCAGACAAACCGCATCGCGATCGAGCCGAGCCTGCCATAATCCGCAGATATCACGTCGCCGCGCGACACAGGGACCGGGCGGGTAAAAGAACCGCCCAGCAGGATTTCGCCCGCCTGCAACTCTTCTCCCCACTGCGACAAGCGATTTGCCAACCACGCGACCCCTCGCGCTGGATGGTTTAGCACGCCAGCCGCAATTCCTGTTTCCTCGATGACGGCATTGCGAGATAATATGGCGCCGGCCCATCGCAGGTCGATGGCGTCCGGCCGGATGGGCCGGCCGCCGAGGACGATCCCGGCATTCGCCGCGTTGTCGGCAATCGTATCCTGGATTTTCCGGGCGCTGCCGGTCTCCGCGTCGATCGGCTGAACGCGGCTGTCGATGATCTCCACGGCGGGCACTACATATTCAGTGGCAGCGAGAACAGCCCGTGTCGTCACATCGGGACCACCCAGCGGCCGGGAGAGAATGAAGGCCAATTCGACTTCGACCTTCGGATTGATGAAGCGATCGATGGGAATTTCGCTCCCCTCCTCGAACGCCATGTCATCGAGCAACGTGCCATAGTCGGGCTCGGTGATACCAGCAGACGCCTGCATCGCACGCGATGTCAGACCAATCTTGCGGCCAATGGACCGACGTCCCGCCGCCTTCTTGAGCTCAACCCACGCGCGGGCGATGCGATATCCATCTTCTATCGTCATCTGAGGGAAGCGAAGCGACAGCTGCCGGACGGGTGTTTGGCTCGCCTCGGCGACATCCAGTTCACGCGCGAGCGATGCAACAGTCTCGTCGTCCATCTCGGCTACTCCCCGTCCCACAATTGCTTATCTGGCAAATGCATTGCACAATGAGATATGAGAGTCCAGTCGGCAGGTCGCTAGAGTTTACAATGGACAACACGATAGCCATTGTGCAATGTCCAGGTCGGATGGAATGCCATCGATAAGACGGAAGGGAGAGATTTCATGGGTTCGGATGTCATCCGGGAAGAGAAAATCGAAGGACGCGGGCTTACGTCGCACACGATGATCGCCGGCGATCCCAAGAAGCCTGCCATATTACTTCTGCATGGCGCCGGGCCGGGTGCGCACGCCGCATCAAACTGGCGCCACCTAATGCCCGATCTCGCCGAAAATTTCTTCGTGATCGCACCCGATCTGATCGGATTTGGCCAGTCCACCATACCGGATCCGTTCCCGGACAATGTCATGGCGTGGATCGGTGTCCGCGTCGAACAATGCCTCGGACTGATGGACGCGCTTGAGATCGACAGCGCCCATATCGTCGGAAATTCGATGGGCGGCGCGCTGACACTGCAGCTTCTGAGCGAAACGCCCGAACGATTCGATAAGGTCATTCTCATGGGGTCGATAGGTGCCCCGGCGCCGCGGACGCCGGAGTTGGTTCGGCTGCTCTCCTTTTATTCCGATCCGCGCCCAGCGCGATATCGCCAGCTGATGCACAGCTTCGCCTATGACGCTGACAAGTTCGAAGGAATGGAAGAGATCGTATCGTCGCGCTATCAAATTGCGACCGATCCCGCTGTCATGTCCATCGCGTCGAAGATGATCGATTCGATGAAGGTCGGGATCGAAACGCTTGCAATGCCGCCGTCGATCTTGGGCAAGCTTCCGCACGACGTGCTGATTTTTCACGGCAGGCAGGACCGGATCGTCCCTCTCGATACGAGCCTCTATCTGCTTGAGCATCTCCAGCATGCCGAACTCTATGTTCTCGATAGGTCGGGACACTGGAGCCAGCTTGAGCGATGGGACATCATGCGCCCGATGCTCGAACGCCATTTTGGCGCACGCGACTGGACGACGGCCTGAGGGCCGTTGTCACCCCGATGACGTACATATCCAAGGGCGCTGGCTCTCACCATCGCTCCCAGGTGTGACTAGATCGGATAGACCAGATAGCGGGGTAGTACCGTCGTATCGAGGAGGGTGCGACGGGAAAGAAGCTTAAGATCTCCATCCGCGCCTTCTCGAACGAGATCCTCATATTGCCCCGTCGCGAGGACTTCGGACACGCCGCTGTCTTCGGGCGTCATGAACACGCTGAAGTTGGACCGCGCTTTCCAGGTGTTATCATCAATTCGGTCCGCCGCGACGCGCTGAACGAAATGCCGAGTTCGATAGTCCTGAAATGTCCCGGCCCATATCTTCGTGATATAGGTCACTCGGTCGAGCAGGCGCGCGTGGCAGTCGTCGTACATGAAGCCCAGCGCGAGCCCCTGTTCCTCATTTTCACGCGACAGACAGATATAGGATGCGTCGTCCTCTTCCACATAGTTGGATAGCCAGCGCTGCATATCCTTGCTGTCGAGTGCGTCCGCGTCCGCGACGAGCAAGTCGTCGAGCGCGCGATTAAAGTTTTCGGGCGCCAAGGTCATGCTGCGCGCCTTTCGAAACCCATTATTTCCCGATAATATTCCCATCTCGGAAGATTTCCGCTCTCGTCGTTCTGAAGGAACTCGTCCTCGATCTTCTCTTTGTCACGGACACCTTTTTGAAAGATGGCCGCGCCGGGCGTGTGGTTCCCGATATGAATCCGGTGAAAAATCGACGCGTCTTCCATGCTGATCAGGCCGCTCGGACCCAAGAGGTTCGAACTTTGGCGCAAGCGGTGCCGCACCATCTCCTCATCGTCATCGGCATGCGCGAAATAAGCGTAATGCACTTCGACCCGCTCATGATCGATGGGCGTCGCGAACCGCAGGTTGATAACGTCCAAATGCTTCGTTGCAACGAAGGTCGGAAAGAGGCTGACGATCCGGGATCCGACGGAGGGGTCCTGCCCCTTGAACTCGATGATCGACGGATCTTCGAGCATCGTATCGCCACGGGCAACCGACAGCTCGGATTCAAAGCCTATATGGCCCCGTTTCGTGCTGGTGAACTGGCGCCCCTTACCGCCCTGCCAGTTTAGGAGATTGAAGGCCTGGTGCAGGAGCGGTGCATGATAGCCGTCATTGTCGGTATAGGACTTCCAGTTCGTGTTGTACCGGACCTTCTGGTAGCCGAGCAGCTTGAGGCGGCCGTCCCCCCCCACGAGCTCGCGGAGCGTTTCCACGATCGATCCGAGGCATTCGAGAAGGGGTTCGGTTCGAGCGGACATGGTGACGAACACGACGCCGTAGACGCTCTCCATCCGGGGTTGGGCCAAGGGATAGTCGGAGCGGTTGAAGCCAGGCACGAACTCGCGCTGGTTCGGACACCCGACCAGGTCCCCCCGCGTGCTGAACAGCCAGCGATGATATGGGCATTCGAATTCCTGCTTGTTACCCATCGGAGCGGTTTCGAGCTGGTTCCCGCGGTGCGAGCAGGCGTTGAAGAAGGCGCGAACGATACCATCATCGCCGCGCGCGATCAGCAGGGGAATACCGGCGAGACGAAACGTCTTGAAATCCCCCCGTTCCGGGATCTCGCTCTCATGGCAAACCGGATGCCACTCCTCGCCATGAAAAATGCGCTGCAGTTCGGTGTCGTAAACGTCCTTGCGTACAAAAACTTCCTTCGGAATCTCATTGAAATTGTGAGGCCAGTCCAAATCTAGCTTCGTCATGGGATTGCCTCCAATGATAATGGCGTGGATTGCTCGCGTTCCAGCTCGCGTCCCAGATCGGCCCACATCGTGCCGGATTTGCGCGCCCCGGCCAGAAACGGCTCGGGTACGAGATGATAGGGCGGCCGAACTGGTCCCGCTTTCATCCACCCTGCAGCGTCCATTCGGGCCTTCTCGAGGCCGATGTTATACGTTGAAAATTCCTTGAAGCTCCCATTCGGGAACAGGGGCGCGGCGGTGGGGCCCAGACGCGCCTGCAGCGCCCGCGCGGCCGCCCAGTCGCCGCTTGCCCTCGCCTTCGCGACAATATCGCGCAAACTCGTCGTCACGAGCGGATGGCAAACGGCGCCACTGGACCAGAAGGCATCGATCTCGTCGACCATCCGCGCCGCCGCATAATAATCGAAATCGATGGGGAGTAGCTTGATATTGCCCTTCACGGCCGCGAGATCGGCCAGCAGCGTACCGACCCCGATATATTTCGCGGTCACGACCTGGGGAATTTCCGCGACCTGCGCCCAGAATGCCCGCGGAAAATCGAACTTGAACGCTTCGGGGTTGGCGTAAATGGCGATATTCATTTCGGGGACGGCCTCGGCGACGTCGCGATAGAATTGCACGGAAACGTCGAGCGCGGGCGCGCACCACATCGGAATGCCAAGCATGGTCCCGTCGGCGCCAAGCGCAAGCGCTTCCCGGGTCAGGGCGATCGTATCGCGCGTGTTAAGGCAGGTCGTGCCCACGAACACGGGAACGCGGCCGCCGGCCGCATCGACAATCGCTCGCATATAATCGAGCTTTTCGCCGTGGGTGAGCGTTGCCGCCTCTCCCAAAGTTCCCATGCTGAGAATGCCGTCAATTCCAGCGTCGATCAGCCCGTTCACCACCCGCGCGGCTTCATCCAGGTCGACCGTGTTCTCTGAGCGCCAGTCCGAGGCGTTTTCGGTAGCGGGCGTCGGCACGATGGCCCAGGCGCCTTTGATATCATCGGGTCGGAGCAGCCGGCTGCGCATCATCCCTCTCCTTTTGGACCTGCAGAATCACGGCCCTTTCGTTGTTCATAGTGTAATGCATTACTCCTTGTGTTTGCAAGCTGCGACATGTAATTCCTGAATCAACCATTGCGTAACAATTCTATCCAGTTGATATTTATCAATTTTAGTTGCGCAATAATGGAGAGCTCACGATGATTTCCTCCGGGCGATATGCCGATAAAATTGCCGTGGTTACGGGCGGAGCCCAAGGCATCGGATTGGCGGTTGCGACCCGAATGGCCCGGGAAGGCGCGACAGTGACCATCGCTGACCGCGCCGAGGACGCCACGATGGCGGCCGTTGCGGGCCTTCGTTCCGACGGGCTCGACGCTTATGGTGAAATTCACGACCTTGAGAAAAGAGACGGCGCCTGTTCGCTTTACGGGAATGTGATCGAGCGGCATGGGCGCGTCGATGTCGCGGTCCATAATGTCGGCGGCACGATCTGGGCCAAGCCCTTCTGGGACTATTGCGCGGAGGAGATAGAGGCTGAGATCAACCGTTCGCTCTGGCCTACGATCTGGTGCTGTCATGCCGTGCTCCCGCATCTTTTGGCGGCGGGCCAGGGTGCGATCGTCAACGTCGGCTCGGTCGCGACGCGTGGGATCAACCGCTTGCCCTATGCCGCAGCGAAGGGCGGCGTTGCTGCGCTGACCGTGGCGCTTGCCCAGGATCTCGAAGACAGGCCCATTCGGGTCAATTGCGTGGCGCCAGGCGGCGTGAACGTCACGAGAGTCACACCCAGAAATCCGGCCGAGCCCACCGAGGCAGACAAGGCAGGGTTCGAGGCTGTCGTAAGGCAGACGCTGCGCGATACCCCGATGGCGCGCTTTGGCGAGGTCGACGAGATAGCTGCCGCCATCTGTTTTCTCGGCGCCCCCGAGGCCTCCTACATCACCGGACAGACGCTCTATGTTGCCGGAGGCGGGATAGGCTGAAGTTCGGGGACCTAGGAAGCAGACTTCTTCAATATTTCGCGCAGCGGGACATCGACATCGGCCAACTCCGCCGGTCCGACGCGCGCGCGGCGTTCGACAAGGCGCTTGGCGACTCCCATATCTGCCGACCGGTTCGCGGTCAGCGCGCCCATGACGAGATCTCCTGCGAGGAAGAATGCGCAAAAGGCATCATCCTCCACCCTCCCGCGCATGATGAGCTGCTGCTGCGCGTCGATGCGCCCGGTCACTTGTATGTTCAGATCATATTGGTCGCTCCAGAACCAGCACGGGCGGCAATATTCGACGGGTTGACCGAGCATGGCGGCCGCTGCAGCTGCGCCCTGCTCGGCTGCATTCTGATAGGTCTCCATTCGCACGCGGCCGCCGAAGAAGTCGGGTTGCTCGGCGACGTCGCCCGCGGCGAAGATGACGGGATTGCTGGTACGGCATTGCGCGTCGACTACGATCCCATTGCCGACGATCAGGCCGGCATCCGCTGCCAGTTCGACGGCCGGGACGATCCCGATACCCACAACAACTGCGTCGCAGGCAAGTTCTTCGCCATCATCGAGCTCGACGGCGCAGACTTTCGCGCCGCTCAGGCGAAGACCTTTGACCGATCGGCCGTAGAGCGCACGAACGCCCTGCATCCGGTGATGCTCGCCGAGCCAAGCTCCAAAATGGTCCCCGAGTGCCCGGATCATCGGCGAAGCGAACGGCTCAACAGCGGTAACATTGCAGCCCATTCGCCGCGCGCTGGCAGCAACCTCGGCGCCGATGACGCCCATTCCGATGATCACGATCTGCGCGCCGGGCCGCAGATCGGCGGCAAGGCCGGCGGCGTCGCCAAGGGTGCGAAGATGGTGCACATTGGCAGCCTCGGCCCCTGGCAAAGGCAGGCGGCGAGCGGCGCCGCCCGTTGCCAGGAGAATGCGGTCCGCCTGAACCGCTTCGCCGGACGCGAGCCTCAGCGCGCCGGCGCGCAGGTCGATCGCCGTTGTTCGCACGCCCAGGCGGAGCTCGACCTTGTTCGAGGCGTACCAATGCTCGTCATGAAGATAGAAGCTTCCAGAAGGCGTTCCGCCTTCCCACAGAAACTCCTTCGAAAGCGGCGGCCGTTCGTAAGGGCGCCACGGCTCCTCGCCGATGAGATGAATATGGCCGTCATAACCTGCGCTGCGCAGTGATTCCGCCGCCCTTGCGCCGGCCATGTTTGCGCCGACGACCGCAATGCTATTGATCACTATTGGTCACCCTATTGATCGAACATTCCAAGCTTGCCCTCGTCGAGGTTCACGATCACCGACTTCGTCTGGGTATAGTGGTTGAGCACCTCGTGACTAAACTCCCGGCCAAACCCGCTCTGCTTGTATCCGCCGAGCGGCATGTTTGGTTTGAGGTTATAATATCGGTTGATCCATACCGTCCCGGTTTCAAGCTTCCTTGCAATGCGATGCGCGCGCGCGAGGTCGCGGGTCCACACGCCGCCGGCGAGGCCGAAGCTCGTGTCATTGGCACGCGCCATCATCTCGTCCTCGTCGCGCCAGCTTTGCACTGTGGTAACAGGACCGAAGATCTCTTCTTGCGCAATTCGCATGTCGTTTGCGACCTTGGTGAAGATTGTCGGCTGGACGAAATGCCCTTTCGCGAGCCCGGCATCCGCCGAACGCGCGCCGCCGGCAAAGACCGTCGCCCCTTCCTCGATCGCGAGCGCGAGGTAGGATTCGATCTTCTCCATTTGCATAGTCGAAGCCTGCGCTCCGAGCTGCGTGGCAGGGTCCAGCGGATCGCCCTGCCTGATGTTGCCGAGCGCATCACGAAATTTCTCGAGAAACTCTTCCTCTATTGCCTCGTGAAGGAAGAGGCGCGACCCGGCGAGGCACACCTCGCCCTTGTTAAGGACGGTCGACATCGTTGCGCTCTCGACAGCCGCGTCGATATCGGCATCGGCACAAATGATGTGCGCCGATTTTCCGCCGAGTTCGAGCGTCTGCGGAATGATATTCGCCGAGGCATATTGGATCACGCGGCGCGCGGTCGCGACCGATCCCGTGAAAGCGACTTTGCGCACGTCGGGATGGGTTACGAGCGCCTCTCCGACGTCGGCCCCATAACCCGTGACGACATTCACCACACCCGGCGGCAGAATATCGGCCATCTCCACGAAAAATTCGAGCACCGAGAGGCATACCGTTTCGGCCGGCTTCAATACCACCGTATTGCCCGCCGCCAGAGCCGGCGCGATTTTGCACGCCATCATGAGCAGGGGAACATTCCACGGTATGATCTGGGCGCAGACGCCCAGCGGCTCGCGGTGCACGATGCCGATCGCATCGGGAAAGTCCAGCGTCTGGCCATGCAGGCCGTAGGCGGCACCCGCGAAGAGTTCGAACTGGCCGATCGCGTTGGGCAGGTCGAAATACAGCGACTCGCGGATGGGCTTACCGTTGTTCAGCGTTTCGAGGACGGCATATTCTTCAAGGCGCGCCTTGAGGCGGCGCGCAATTTCGTAAAGAAGGTCCTGCCGCTCCGCCGCGCTGCTCTGGGACCATGCGGGAAAGGCCGCTTTTGCCGCCGCCACGGCCCGACCAACATCGGCGGCGTTCCCAGCTTGAATTCGGGCGAGCGTCTCACCCGTAGCAGGGTTGAGCAGCGCGATTGTCTTGCCGCTGGCGCCCCCGACCCATTCTCCGCCAATCAGATGGCCATATTCGTCGCGAATGCCATAGTTGCTTTCAATCGCCTTCAGATTTGTCGACATGTCGCTTCTCCACCTTATTCCACAACTTCGATCGTCAGACGACCGAGAGGATAGAGCCGGCAAGCAAGGGCATAACCCGCCTGGAGCTCCGCGTCCGATACATGCGCCTTGCTCATCTTGCCGAGCCGATGCGCGCCTTCGATAACCCGTACCCGGCAGATTCCGCAGCCGCCGCCCCGGCATCCGACGCCGATGTCGCTCGCTCCGCTGCGCTCCATGGCAACGAGCACGCGCTCCCCGTCCGGGCATGGAAAGGCGCTGCCTCCCACGATTTCCACGAGATGCGGGCGCATAGCGACTATCCCCCGGACTCGCGCGCGCGCCGCGCGGCGAACGACTGGCCGCCAACTGCGAAATGTGCTGCGGGAACCTCACGCAGGATGACGCGAACCGACTCGATCGGCGCCCCGACGGCGGATACGGCGGCGTCGGTCAGCGCCGCGACGAGAGCTTCCTTCGCCTCCGGCGTTCGTCCCTCGAGCAAGGTGACCTCGATAATCGGCATCAGGCATCAACCCTGATCGAAACTGATCCGAGATTCTGGACAGTCGTGCGGATCGACTGACCCTTGGCAAGGGTCGGAGCAGCTGTGATCCCGCCCGCCAGGACGATATCCCCGGCCTCGATGCGCTCGCCGCCCTCCGACACCATGCGCGCGGCCGCAACGAGCGATCGTAGCGGATGCCCCAATATGGCGGCGCTGGACCCCACTTCGACGACTTCGCCGTCGATTTCGAGAATGACCCCGAGATTCGAGATATCCTGGTGCGGGTCGTTCCAGCTTCCGACGACAAAGCCCGAGGAAGAACTGTTGTCAGCGATGACATCGGCGAGCGCGAACTTGAAATTCTCGTATCGGCTGTCGATCACCTCCATCGCAGGCGCCACCGCGGCAACCGCGGCGAGCGCCTGGGCCATCGTAACCCTACCGGCGAGGGGAGCCGACATCAGGAAGGCGATTTCCGGCTCGATGCGTGGGTGGACGAAGTTAGCGAGCGCAAGGCTGCCCCCTTCCTCGATCAGCATCTTGTCGGTGAGTCGGCCCCAAGCCATCTGGTCGACGCCCACTTGTTGCATCTTGGCCCGGCTCGTGAGACCCATTTTGACGCCGACACGCCGCTCGCCGCGCTGGAGGCGACGATCGATGGACAGTCGCTGGATTTCATAAGCGTCCTCAACCGTCAGCTCGGGTCGGGCATGGGTCAACTGCGGCGTAGCCACGCGTTCGTGCGCGGCCCGGTCCAGGATTTCGGCCAGACTTGCCAAATCGCTCATTGCGACACCGCCAGTTCCTGGTCCCGAACGAGGTCGAGGGCGACATCGACGATCATATCTTCCTGGCCGCCGACCATCCGCCGCCTGCCGAGCTCGACCAGGATCTGGCGGGTATCGAGACCATATTGTTCGGCCGCCTTTTCGGCATGGCGCAGGAAACTGGAATAAACGCCTGCATAGCCCAAGCTGAGAGTCTCGCGATCGACGCGCACCGGGCGGTCCTGCAGTGGCCGCACAATATCTTCCGCGGCGTCCATCAAGCCCATCACGTCGCACCCGTGCTTCCAGCCCTTGCGATCGGCGGCGGCGATGAAAACCTCGAGGGGGGCATTGCCCGCCCCGGCACCCATGCCGGCGAGACTGGCGTCGATGCGCACCGCGCCGGCCTGCGCCGCGACGATCGAGTTTGCGACGCCGAGCGAGAGATTGTGATGCGCATGCATCCCGCGCTGCGTTTCGGGCTTGAGGACCCGATCGTAAGCTTCGAAGCGGGTCCGGACGCCGTCCATGTCGAGGGCTCCGCCGCTGTCGGTTACATAGATGCAATGGGCGCCATATCCCTCCATGAGCAAGGCTTGCTGCGCGAGCGCTTCGGGATCGATCATATGGCTCATCATCAGGAAGCCAGAGACGTCCATGCCGAGGTCCCGCGCAATCCCGATATGCTGCTTTGCAACGTCGGCTTCGGTGCAATGGGTAGCGACGCGCACCGAGCGGACGCCGAGACTGTGCGCGCGCCTCAGTTCCTCGACCGTTCCGATGCCCGGAACCAGAAGCGTCGTCAGCACCGCATGTTCGATGACATCAGCCGCTGCCTCGATCCACTCCCAATCGGTGTGGGCCCCAAACCCGTAATTAAAGGATGTCCCGTTGAGGCCGTCGCCATGCGAGACTTCGATGGCATCGACCCCGGCTGCGTCGAGCGCCTTTGCAATGGCTCGCACGCTGTCGGTGCCATACATGTGAAGGATGGCATGCATCCCGTCGCGGAGCGTTACATCCTGGATGTAAAGCGACTGGCTGGATGGATCGAAGGTCATGCTGCGATTCTCCCCGTCTGACGCACGAGGACTTCGGCGGCAGCCTTTGCCGCAGCGGTCATGATATCGAGGTTGCCGGCATATTTTGGCAAATAGTCGCCGGCGCCTTCGACCTCGAGGAAGACGCTGGTCTTCATTCCTTCGAATTCGCCATAGCCCGGGATCTTTAGCGGCCGGTTCGATCCGAACCGTTCGAACTGAATGTCCTGCTTCAATCGATACCCTGGCACATAACGCTGGACCTCGGCGACCATCGCCTTGACGGCATCGCAGACCAAGCTCTCGTCAACCAAGTCGGTCAGGGTGAAGATCGTGTCGCGCATGATCATCGGCGGGTCGGCCGGATTGAGAATGATGATCGCGCGGCCTTTGGCCGCTCCCCCAACAACCTCGATGCCCTTGGCCGTGGTGCGCGTGAACTCGTCGATATTGGCCCTTGTACCGGGTCCGGCCGACCGGGACGAAACCGACGCGACGATTTCCGCATAATGGACCGGCGTGACGCTCGACACCGCAGCGACAATCGGGATCGTCGCCTGTCCGCCGCACGTGACCATATTGATATTGCGAGCGCCCGAGGAGACCGCTGCGTTGACCGGCGGTACCACGAAAGGGCCGAGCGCGGCGGGCGTCAGATCGACGACAAGCTTTCCATCCGCTGCGAGGGCCTTGGCATGTTCGACATGCGCATAGGCTGAGGTCGCGTCGAAAACGAGCTCGATGTCAGGGTAATTCGTAAGCGCGCGCAGTCCATCGATACCTTCGTGGGTCGTGGTTACGCCGCGCGCGCGCGCCATCGCAAGGCCTTCGGAGGCGGGATCTATTCCTACCACAACGGCAAGTTCGAGTTCGCTCGAGCCCCGCAATATCTTGACCATGAGATCGGTGCCGATGTTGCCCGATCCGATGATCGCGCATTTCGTCTTCGCCATCTCTTTATCCCTTTCCGGTTGATCGCCTCAGCTTGCAAACGCCGCTTTGACGGTCCCGACTCCATTGATTCTGGCCTCGACGACGTCGCCGGCCGCGACGGTTGCCATGGGTCCGAGAGCGCCCGACAGAAGAACATCTCCGGCAAGAAGCGGACGGCCTTCGCGTGCCATGACGCGCGCCAGCCACAAGGAGGCACTGATCGGGCTGCCAAGACAGGCGACGCCCGCGCCGACAGAAACAGGCTCGCCGCGGCATTCCATCACCATCCCGCACGCGCGTAGGTCGAGCCCGTCGAGCTTGCGCGGAACGGCGCCAAGCACGAACAGACCGCTCGAAGCATTATCGGCGATGGTGTCCAAGATCCGGATGTCCCAATTGGCGATGCGGCTGTCCACGACCTCGATCGCGGGCACGACATATTCGACCGCCCGGATCAGTTCGGCGATCGTAAGGTCGGGCTGAAGGAGGTCGCGCCCGACCACGATCGCGATTTCCGCTTCGACCTTTGGCTGGATGACCCGCCCGAGCCCGATCGGCTCGCCCTCGGGCACATCCATATCAGCGAAGAGCATGCCATAGTCGGGCTGGTCCACGCCGAGCTGCTTCTGGACCGCCCGCGAGGTAAGCCCGATCTTGCGTCCGACGAGACGGCGCCCCGAGGAGAGTGCGTGGCGGGTGTTCAATTCCTGCACCGCATAGGCCGCCGCGACGCCACCGCCGCTGAGGCTTTCGCGAAGCGGGGGGATCGGCGAGCGCTTTTCGGCCGCCGTTCGCAGGGCGATCGCTGCTTCTTCAATGATGTCAGGGTCAAGTGTATTTTGTTCGGACATGATCATATCTTCACGCAGATGTTTTCGAGCTCGGTGTAGAATTCGAGGCTGTGCGCTCCGCCCTCGCGGCCTATTCCCGATTGCCCCGAACCGCCGAATGCCGTGCGCAGGTCGCGCAGGAACCAGCAGTTCACCCAGCACACGCCGACGGACATTGCCGCCGCGACGCGATGAGCTCGAGAGAGATTTTCTGTCCAGACGGTAGCGCACAGGCCATAATCCGTGTCGTTCGCCCAACTTATCGCGTCGTCTTCGGTGTCGAAGGGAATGATCCCGCAGCAAGGACCGAAAATCTCCTCCCGCATGACGGTCGAATCATGAGCGAGGCCGGTCCAGATTGTGGGTTCGACCCAGAACCCGCCCGCCGCCGCGGCATCGACGTTGGGTACCCCGCCGCCCGTAACGGCGATTGCCCCTTCGGCGATCGCCCGCTCATAATATCCGAGCACTTTCTGCCGATGTTCTTCGCTGATCATCGGCCCGAGGTAATGCGGATCACCCTTGTTCCCGGGTTTCAGTGCGCGAGCGGCAGCGGCAAGCTTGGCTACGAAAGGTTCGAAGACGGATTGCTCGACATAGACACGCTCGGTCCCCAGGCACACTTGCCCGCTATTCAGAAAGGCGGCGCGCGAAATGCCTTCGGCTGCTTTCTCAAGATCGGCATCGGCGAAGACGATCGCTGGATTTTTGCCGCCGAGTTCGAAGCTGATGTCGCGAACGCCGACGGCAGCCTGCTTCATTATGGCCTGCCCGGTGCCGGTTTCGCCTGTGAAGGTGATGGCATCGACGTCCGGATGGGCGGTGAGGAACTCGCCTGCTGCGCCGGGGCCGAAGCCGTGGACGACGTTGTAGACCCCCGTGGGCATTCCGACCGCGTCCATCACTTCGCCGAGAAGGGCTGCCGTCCGCGGCGTCTCTTCGGACGGCTTGACGATCACGGTGTTCCCGCAGGCCAGCGCCGGGCCGACTTTCCAGGTCATCAGCAAGAGCGGGAAATTCCACGGGCAGACGACCGCGATGACACCCTTCGGTTTACGCACAGCGTAATTGATCGCACCGCTCCCGTCAGGCGTCGGGGTACCGAACGATTCTGTCGGGAGGGTCGTGACGATGTCGGCGAACATCCGGAAGTTCGACGCGCCGCGCGGAACATCGATGTGCGCCGCGACCGCTCTCGGCTTGCCCGTATCGGCCACTTCTGCATCGAGAAAGTCTTCCGAGCGCCGTTCGATCTCATCCGCAACAGCAGCGATGAGCCGAATGCGCTCGGCTGTTGTCATTTTGCCCCAAGGTCCTGTGAGCGCACGCTTGGCCGCCGCTACAGCGCGATCCACATCCTCACGGGTCGCCTCATGAACGCGCCCCGTCTCCCGACCGGTGGCGGGGTCGATGTTGGGGAACGTCGCCCCCGAGCCGCCCTTTACGAACCGTCCGTCGATAAAGTTCAAGATATCCGCAGCGACAGGTCGGTTTCTCTCTTCCGGTTCGACCGCAAGCTGTTGAACCTGTACCATTCAGAACTCCTTCGCACCAATCGAGGCGGCGGCTGCCCGGGCGCAGGCGATGTCGAACTCCTCGGAGCCGCCCGAGACTCCAATTCCCCCGATGCAATTCCCATCGACTATGATCGGGACACCGCCGCCGAACATCACGACCCGCGGCTGATGCGCGATGCCGTTGCATAAGGCTTCGGAGCCCGAGACCAGTTCGTAGACCGCTGCCGTCGGCACTTTGAAACTTGCGGCCGTGAAGGCTTTGTCCTGAGCGATCTTTTCGGAGTGAAAGGGAGCCGCGCCGCCTTTCAGGAACGCGACCAGTTCCCCCGACGCGCCCACGACCGCAGCGACCACGGGCGTTCCGCCGGCGGTGCCATGCCCTACGGCAGCGGCGACCGCCTCCAAGGCGGACCCGTGTGCAATCGTGTGGTAGTTTTCGACCATCGCAGGAAGTCAGGTATTGACGGTCATGAAGCGGTCGTTGAGCGCCTTTTCATAATAGAAAATCGCCTTGCCCGCCTGTTCGACGCCCCACGACCGGCGAGGATTATCGGGGTAATAATCATAACCGCCGGCAAAGGTCTCGTTCCGATTTCCCGAAGGGTCGAAGAAATATATGGTCTGACCACGCGTGATACCGTGGCGCGTCGGGCCGATATCGAGTGAGATATCATAGCGACTGATGATATCGGCAGCATTTCCGACGTCGTTCCAGGATTCCAGGCGGAACGATGTATGGTGGATTTTCGCATCCTCGGGGCCTGCAAGGAACGCGATATCGTGAGCCTTATTGCTACAGCTCAGGAAGATGCCGAGCCGAGTGCCGCTCGCTTCGTCGACGAGTTCCTCGGTAACGGAAAAATCGAGCGCTTCGACGAAGATTCGCGCCGATCCCGCGACATCGATGCCGTTGAGCGCCGAGTGATCATATCGCATAGCGCGCATGCCGCGCGGCTCACTGTGCCAGACGTCCGGGTTCTTTGTGGGAGGACCGTCTGCCGATAATTCCATGTCGGCGTAAAGGTCGAAGATATGCCCGGTAGGAACCGCGAAGCGCAGCTTGCGTCCGACGCCCTCTTCCTCGCCCGCGGTGATCCATTCGACGTCGACGCCGGTGGCTTGCAAACGGTCTGCGAATATTTCGAGGTCGCTGTCGCGGCAAACCTTGAAGCCGATCCGATCAAGACCGGGCATATCCGCCTCGCGCAGGATGACGCTGTGTCGATCGAATTCGTCGAACCCGCGGAAAAATGCCCGGTCACCCGAACGACCGACGAGTTCCAGCCCGATCCGGTCGCGATAATGGGGGATGGCCTCCTCGAGATCGAGGACGCGCATCTGGACAAAGCCTGGTCGCATCACGCCTGTAATTGCCATCACCGCTCTCCCGGGAAATTTAAAATTTTAGGCCGTGACTGAAAAATTCGATCACGGCGCGATTGAAACTGGCCATCCGCTCGATCTGTACCCAATGGCCACACTCTCCAAAGAAGCGGACGTCTGAGTGTGTGATCAGGTTTCCGAGGCGCAGCGACACCTCTTGCGGAATGACTTGGTCGGCCTTGCCGTGCAGGACGAGCACTTCATGGGGAAGCGCGGCGATATCTTCCTCGCGGCTCGACAGCATAGCAATATTGGCCTGCCGGTCGGAACCGCCGAACGTCGCATGATAGGGCTCATGCGCTCCTGGGCGGATGCTCGCGTGATAACGGGAGTCGATCAGATCGTCGGTCAGCCGGCTCTGGTCCCATGCGAGCATCTTCAGCGACTCATGCATCATTTCGCGGGATGGCTCATAACCCCAGACGAAATCGAGCGCCGGCGTGAGCGGGAATTCAAGTCCAGCCGCTCCCATCAAAACGGCACGATCGACCCTGTCGGGATGGGCGATCATGAAGGCGAGCGTCACGCCGCCGCCGAAGGAATTTCCGACCATCGAGACCTGGTCGATTTCCAGGTCGTCGAGAAGACGGACCAGTTGATTGGTCCAGATGGCCTTGTCGGTGATCCGACCCACCGAGTCGCTGTAGCCGAAGCCAATCATGTCGGGAGCAATGACCCGGAATTCCTTAGCAATCTCGGGCATATTAAGCCGCCAGTTCGCCCATGCCGTGACCCCGGGGCCCGAACCGTGGACGAGGAGGACCGGCCTGCCCTCGCCGGTGTCATGATAGTTGGTTTTGATCCCGTCAGCGACGAATGTCTTGCCGATTTCGGGCCGGACCATGTCGGGCGCCGAACTCATTGGCCAGCAACCATGTAATCATCATGTCGGGCGACCTGCCCCCAAACGGCTTCAAGCATCACTCAATCTCCGTTCCACGGGCCATCATGTCGCAGCCCTCTTGGGACAATGTTTTGCACCATGGGAAACGCGTTTGCAACCGGTAAATGAAACCGGCGCCTCTGATCCGGTCACTTCAGGCTCTCGGCTCGCACGGCTTCGAGGACACCGGGCTCCTCTTCCATCCGGGCGCGGTAGCGCGTCAAAGCGGGGAAGCCCGCGAGACCGATCTCCACTCGAGAGGGCCACCCGAGGATGCAATAGAGATAGGCGTCGGCCACGGTGAAGGCGTCCCCGAAGCAATAATTCTTGTCGGTCAATTCCAGGTCGAGCGCTTGGAGATGGTGCATGACGTCCCGCTTTGCCTCAGCGCGGATCTCCGGCCCCGCGGTTTTGGAGAAGAGCGGCACGAAGCTCTTGTGCAGCTCGGAGGCGATGAAGCTCAGGCTGTCCGTCAGCGTGTAGCGAGCGATTGTTCCGGCCGGCGGGGCGAGCCCCGCGCGCGGTGCCAGGTCGGCAACATAGAGAAGGATCGCTATCGTCTCTGTGAGAAGCTCGCCCGAATCCAGAAGGAGAGCAGGGATTTTTCCCGAAGGCTTTATCGACCGGAAGTCGGCGCCATGCTCGGTTCTGCGCGTGGGCATGTCGACTTTTTCAATATCGAACTCTGCCCCTATCCGGCGCAGCGCGATGTGCGGTGCCAGCGAGCAAAGGCCAGGCGCATAGTAAAGGAGCATCTCATATCCTTGTGGACGACTTGAGCACAGCGCGCGAATGGCCGTGCTTCACGCCGGAGTTGGGCCGGCGCGTCAGCGATCCACCTCGGAAAAGCCCTTTCCGGCGGTCAGCACCCCACAAGTCCGCATGGCACTCAGCATCATCGATGGATCGGCTTTGCCCGTTCCCACAATGTCATATGCCGTGCCGTGTGCGACCGACATATGGAGATAGGGTGGCCCCATCATGATCACGCAGTTTCCCGAGAATCCCCATGTCTTGACGGCTATGTGGCCTTGGTCGTGAAACATCGCTAGCACGAGATCGTATCGGCCTTCGATACATTGGCGAAAGACGGTATCGGGCGCGGATGGTCCATCGACATTGATGCCGCGCGCGCGCGCGCGCGCGACTCCAGGACCGATGGCACGATCTTCCTCATCGCCGATGGCATGAGGATTGAGACCCGCGACCACGATCCTGGGGTTGGCGACGCCCCAGCTTCGAAGCGCCGCGTCGATTTGCTGTAGGGCGGTATCGATCAACTCGGGCGTGATGAGGTCGCAGACCGCCCGAATCGACATATGATCGGTGAGGTGGGCGACACGGAGCGGTCCGGTGAGGAGGAGCAGATAACTCTCGCCCGGCGTCGGGCTGATCACCATATCCAGCTTTCCCGCCAGTTTAAGCGATCCGGTGCTGATCGGACCCATCACTGTGCCGGCGAAGACCCCGTCGCGCGCGAGCGCATCGAGTTCGGCTAGCCACTTGGCGGTCGCAATGCCCGATTCGAGCGTATCTTTCGCGAAGGGGAGCGCGCGGTCGTCCAGCGCACCTGTATCCAGGATATCGATGACTGCCGGGTCGTCGCTGAGCGGCTCGAGCGAACGCATGACACGCAGGCGGGCCGACACTTTAGTCAGGTCAAGCGCTCGTTCGACCGAGGCCGCCGACCCCACTAATAGGGGAACCGACACCTCATGCACGCGGCCTGACGCCCAGGCGCGAACGGTAACCTCGGGTCCGATGCCTGCCGGCTCGCCGACCATGGTACCGATGCAGGGCCGGAATCCGGCCTGCTGCGACGCTACGCCGACCTCAAATGCTGTAGACATCGAGCATCGTCTGCGCGAGGTCGTTGATGACGACGGTATATTTGCGTTTTATCACAAAGGCGTCGCCCATCGGTTCGAGATCGTAAATGGCCGACCCACTGTAGACCGTCGGCCGATCCTCCAAGACCGAGGTCACCGACCAATTCGTCCGCGCCCGAATGACGTCGTCCTCATGGTCGACCGCGAGCAGGCAAAAGATATGGGAAGTGCGCGGGGCCGGCGAACTGGCCGACGACCGGCCCGTCCGAATGCGATAGACGCGGTCCTCGAGCCCTGCCCGGGTCGGATAATAGATCAGCGAAATCTCGCGCCTTGGGTCCTCGGTCAATCGGCCGCTGTCATCCCACGCGGGGACCCAATATTCGGCATCGGGATGATATAGATCGATCCAGCTATCCCAATCCTTGGCATCGAGAGCGGCCGCTTCGCGCCCGAGAAATCGCTGGATCGCGGTCCATTGCGCAACTTCGCTGCTCATTTCGCCATCTCCGGCTTCGGGGGTAACGCGCGCTCGGCCTCTTCGCTCGCAATGGCTCCGCGCATGCGCAATATCCATTCGTCGTGGATCGCGACGTAAAGCCCCTCGTCGGCCACCGCCGTGCCGCTAAGGATGGCGTCGACGCCCAGGGCTTCGCCGTGGCTGCTGACGCCTTGCACCCACCGTGTCGATCCCCGCGACATGTCGTTCATCCGGCCAGCCCCGCCACCGAAACCGACCTGGCAATTGTTGAACTCGGTCAGGTCGTCCGGCGTAGCCATGCCGCTTGCATTGAAGAAATCTTCATACTGGCGGATGCGCAAGGCGCGGGCGTCGTCACTCTCACCCACCGGAGCTATGCAGTAGGTTGTCACCTCGGTCTCATCCACCGAGATGGGCCGGATGATACGGATCTGGGTGCTCGTCTGGTCCATGAGGAAGACGTTAGGGAACAGCTCCAGATTGCGTATCCGGCCGTTCATCCAGGTAGCGCGCTCTTCGCCGCGCTCGCGCTTCAACCAGTCCAGGATTTCGTAATTCGGCCGGTCCTGATAGTTTGCATAGTCATTCCAGAGCACGCAATGGCCGTTGTCGAAGGAGAAAGAGCCGCCCTCGAGCTGAGCCCAGCGACCGAAATCGAACGCCCTGGTATCGTTCTTCGATGTCCCGTCGACCCGGCGTGCGACCGTCATGAAGTAATTCGCGTGCACCGTGCCGATATGATAGCCGTCGAGGCCATTTTCGACCTGCAGCTTCCAGTTCCCTCGATAGCGGTAGCGCGTAGCGCCTGGAAGAACTTCGAGCTTCTCTTCGACCGACTGATCAACCATGAGATCGATGAATGTCTTCGCGCCCGCGAGATAGTCCTCAAGAGGAACGACCTCGGGGTTGAGACTGGCGAAAATGAAGCCCCGGTAAATCTCGATGCGCGCAACATGTTCTAGACCATAGTCTTCCCGCTTGAAGCCCGGCGCGTAGCCACCCCCAGCCTCATCTGTCACGTCGAGGAGTTGGCCCGCGGGATTATAGGTCCAACCGTGGAAGGGGCAGGTGAAGTTGCGGCGGTTTCCGCTCTTCTCGCGGCAAACGCGCGCGCCGCGGTGCGCGCAGGCATTGATCAGACAATGCAATTCCCCGGCCCGGTCGCGGGTCAGGATGACGGGCTGGCGGCCGATAAAAGTCGTGAGAAAGTCGTTCGGCTTTGCGACCTGGCTCTCGTGCGCAATGAAGACCCAGTTGCGCTCGAAGATATATTTCAGCTCGAGAGCGAACACGTCCGCGTCGGTAAAGGCCTCCCGGTCGATCTGAAAGCGGCCGCTTCCCTCGTCTTTTACGAGCCATGCATCGATACGCGAACGCAGTGATTCAAGCTCTGCCACGGCTGCGCCGTTTCCGTCAGGTTGCAACATCCTCTCCTCCATTTCCGGCCACCGAGATTCGTAGGTCAACTATTTGGATCAACGATTCTCGGCTCAACTCTTTGGACTCTTCCGATCCCGAATGACCCAACATAGCATGCGTGGCTCATTGTGCAATGGGTTGCACAATGATCTAAATTGCCCTATTCGAATCGCGTTGCATCATGTGCGACACGTCAACCAGGCTGGTTCAGGCGTATAAAAGCCAAAAATGGCTTGAGATTTGGGAGTGCGAAATATGGTGGGCGTGACCGAGCTGGGTTATCTAGGCTTGTCGGTATCTGATCTGGATGCATGGAAGAGCTTCGCGTGCGGCGTCGGCGGCATGGAATATGTCGATGAAGGCGAAGGCGACCGCGCGTATCTGCGAATGGACAAATGGCATCACCGCATCACGCTGCATGCTGATGGCGGTGACGATCTTGCCTATCTTGGCTGGCGCGTTGCGGGTCCGGTAGAGTTCGACGAAATTGTCGAGAAGCTGACAGTCCAGAATATCGAAGTCGAAATAGCGAGCGACGAAGCGGCGCGCGAGCGCCGGGTCCTCGGCTTGGCCAAGCTCAAGGATCCGGGCGGTAATCCCACCGAAATCTTCTTCGGCCCCCAGGTCGACAATTACCGCCCTTTTCATCCCGGCCGCCCGATGTTCGGTCGTTTTGTTACCGGCGCCGAAGGGATCGGCCATTGCATCCTGCGTCAAGATGATGTGGCCGCAGCGGTTCGCTTTTATCAGCTGCTCGGGCTGCGGGGCTCGGTCGAGTACCACCTCGCTTTGCCGAACGGTGAGGTCGCTGCCCCCTATTTCATGCATTGCAACGACCGGCAACATTCCGTGGCTTTCGGCCTCGGTCCGATGGACAAGCGGATCAACCATTTGATGCTCGAGTACAGCGAGCTCGACGATCTTGGCCTTGCCCACGACTCGGTGCGCGAACGAAAGATCGATGTCGCACTCCAGCTCGGAAAGCACGCGAACGACGAAGCGCTGACATTCTACTGCGCAAATCCGTCAGGGTGGCTGTGGGAATTTGGCTGGGGAGCGAAAAAGGCGGGCCCGCAGCAGGAACATTATCTGCGCGACCTCTTCGGCCATGGAAATGAAGCCGAGGGCTACGGAATGGACATCCCCCTCGGCTGACCACCTTAGGATATTTCAAGAGATGGATGTGATTGAAATGGAGAGACTTCGCCTGTGCCCAATTGACGCCCCCCAGGACGGCGAGCCGGTTGCGATACCGGCAGGCGCCTTCCCGGCGCTCGCGGTCTATAACGTCGATGGCCAGATTTATGTCACGGCCAACACATGTACGCACGGCAACGCGCAGCTTACCGATGGCTATCAGGACGGTGCGACGATCGAATGCCCCTATCATGGCGGCGCCTTCGACATTCCGAGCGGAGCCGCGACAACTTATCCCTGCCAGATCCCGCTTAAGACCTATGAAGTGACGATCGAGGACGGCTGGGTGACGATCGACGCTCCCGGTGCGCCGGAGAGCTGAGGCTATGGACCTTTCCACTCTGCCTCGCACCGAGCTCCTCCGGGAAGTGACGGACCTTATTGCCCTGCACGCCGAGCTGATTGACGACGATCAGCTCGAAGCGTGGCCCGATCTGTTCGTCGAGGACTGCCACTATTCCGTATTGCCGCGAGAGAATGCCGACCGCGGATTGCCGGTTGCGACGATCTTCTGTGACAGCAGGGGCATGCTTGTAGACCGCATCGTCTCGCTCCGGCGCGCCAACATTTTTCCGGTCCATCACTATCGACACATCATCAGCACCAGCCGCATTCACGAGGTTCGTTCAGATGCGGTTGTGGCACATACAAACTATCTAGTGCTCCAGACAAGAAACACCGGCCGATCATTTGTGTATAATGCTGGTAAATATGTCGATGAAATAGTGTTTTCGTCCGGGAAATTTCTTTTTCGGTCAAAGAAGGCGATTTTCGACACGGACCTGATCGACACTTTGATGGTCCGCCCCATTTAGCCCATTTCGAGGTTGCGATATGCTCAATGTTCAAGATACGGCCGTAGGTAAAGTGTCGACCGACACCGAGGAGCCCATTGGCTGCCGGATACCATATTCCGTGTTCACGGATGATGCCTTTTACAAGGCCGAACAGGAGCATCTCTTCCGCGGCCCCACCTGGAACTTCGTTGCGCTCGAGGCCGAAGTCCCGAACCCCGGTGATTTCAAATCGACCTTCATCGGCGACACGCCGGTCGTTGTGACGCGGGACAAGGACCAGAGCCTCCATGTCGTTGTGAACCGCTGCGCGCATCGCGGCGCGACGGTATGCCGCGCACGCCAAGGCAATGTGCCGCATCTCGAATGCGTTTATCATCAATGGGCTTATGAATTGAACGGAGACCTCATGGGCGTCCCGTTCCGCCGCGGGATCAAGGGCAAGGGGGGGATGCCGGCGGATTTCGATCTCAAGCAACATGGCTTGGTCAAGCTGCGCGTCGAAGCGTTGAATGGGCTGGTTTTCGCGACATTCTCGCAAGAAGTGGAGCCGCTGACGGACTATCTCGGTCCGCTCATCACCAAGCATGTCGAGCGGATCATGTGCCGCCCGATCAAGATATTGGGCAATCAACGCCAGTTCATCCACGGCAACTGGAAGCTATACGCCGAAAATACGCGCGACCCCTATCACGCAAGCCTCCTCCATCTGTTTCACAATACTTTCGGCCTCTATCGTTCGACGCAAACCGGCGAATGCCTGATGGACGAGAGCAAGCGGCATTCGTTCCTTTATTCGAAGGCGGGCAGCAACGACGCGGCGCGCGACAGCGAAGTCTATCAGGACTCGCGCAGCTTCGACACGAGCTTCTCGCTCCAGGATCCGTCGCTGCTCGCGGGCCGGAGCGAGTTTCCGGACGGCATCACCCTCGTCATCCTGGCCCTTTATCCCAACCTGATTTTGCAGCAGATCTCGAACACGCTCGCGGTTCGCCAGATCGTCACCCACGGACCGGATTCGTTCGAGCTCGTGTGGACCCAATTTGGCTATGCGGACGATGATGCGGAGATGGACGCGATCCGCCTCAAGCAATCGAACCTCATCGGACCGGCGGGCATGATCTCGATGGAGGATGGCGAGGCGGTCGAGATCGTGCAGCAGGCGGTCAGCTCGGACAGAAAGGCAAGATCCTATATCGCGATGGGCGGCGGCGGCGCCGATGATGCGGATCATCTTGTCACGGAAGGGGCCATCATCGGCTTCTGGCAAAATTACCGCGAGATGGTGGGAATCGAAGAGAGGGTCTCATGACCGCCACCATTGATTTCTACTTCGATTTCATCAGCCCGTTCAGCTATCTCGCACAGTTGCGTCTGCCGGAGATTGCGCGTCGGCACGGCCGGGCGCTCGCCTATCATCC
The DNA here is from genome assembly GCA_017309275.1 of Sphingomonadales bacterium. GTDB lineage: Bacteria > Pseudomonadota > Alphaproteobacteria > Sphingomonadales > Sphingomonadaceae > Sphingopyxis. The sequence continues at coordinate 81,895 of JAFKLT010000038.1, forward strand.
CATCGACATCCCCGAAGCAAAGATTGCGGCGGGCAATTACGGCCCGTCCAACCGCGAGGTGCCGGCGAAGATAAAGGTTCTGACCGCGGATCTGCAGCGTTGGGCTCGGCGGTACGACGTGCCGCTTACCTTTCCATCGAGCTTCGAGTGCGGAGGCTGGAACACAGCCGCAATCTTCGCGGCCCGTCACGGTGCCGCCGAAGGCTTCGTGCGGGATGCCTATCGGCGCATCTGGGGCCTCGGAATCGATCCGCGAGACCGGGACGAATTGCGCGCCTCGGCGGCAACGGCGGGTCTCGAAGCCGATGCCGTCATGGCCTTCGTGGATTCGAAAGAGGGCAAGCGCGCCTATCGCGAAGCGCGGTCGAAAGCTTACGCCCGCGGCGTATTCGGCGCGCCGCTTATGTTTGTCGACGACCAGATATTCTGGGGAAACGACCGGCTGGATTTTCTTGAAGAGCATGTGCGGACGAATTGAAAAAAAGAATCAGGGAGAGGGAGAATGGACATGAGGACCAACAGTTATAATAGCGGGCGCGCCCTCGCGAGCGGCATCGCACTTTTCGCACTGGCCTGGAGCGCGGCCGGCCAAGCCCAGGATACGGCCCCGGCTGCCGAACCCGAGCCCGAGGCGCAGTCGAGTTCGGGTATCTCCGACATCATCGTGACGGCCACGCGCCGCGAGGAGCGTCTGCAGGACGTTGCTGTCGCCGTGACCGCGATCACCGGCGATTCGCTCTCGGCGGCAGATGTTTCGACGGTGCGCTCGTTGACCCAGGTGGTTCCCGGATTCATCGGGAGCCGCAACATGGGTGTCTTCCAGCCCGTCATTCGCGGCGTCGGGTCGACCGGCATCTCGATCGGCGACGAGCCAAACATCGCCACCTATGTCGATGGTGTCTACCAGCCAGAGTCGGCCGCCAACTGGATCGATCTCGTCGAAGTCGAGCGCGTGGAAGTGCTGCGCGGACCGCAAGGCACGACATTTGGCCGCAACGCCACCGGCGGCCTGATCAACGTGATTACCCCCGACCCCAGTTTTGACCTGCGCGGCAAGGCGTCGCTGCGTTACGGCCGCATGCGGAGGGACGCGGGCGATTATGATGCCCGCTTCTATATCACCGGCGGCCTTAGCGATAAATTGGCTGCCGATTTTGCCGCCCTCTATCGCAAGAACGACGGCTATATCGACGATCTGGTGCGCGGCGGCACGCTCGGCGACCAGCAAGTGATCAACTTTCGCAGCAAGCTGCTGTGGCAGCCTTCCGACAATGCCAAGGTCATCCTGACCGGCGAATTCTTCGACCAGAACAGCACGACCAATTCGCCCCAGCCGGTCAATGGGAATACGGCCGGCCGTCGCTTCCCGGGCGTTATACTTCCGACCGACGCTTGGCAGGCGTCACTGACCAGCATTCCTACGCTGGACTTACGGCGCTGGAGTGCGGCGCTGCATGTAAAACTCGAGTTCGACGGCTTCAACCTCGAGGCGACGAGCGGCTTCATGAATCTGCGCTGGTACCAGGAAACCGATTCGGACGCCTCGAACATCTTCCTCGGTAATTTCCCTGCAACATTTGCGACGGAATCGGGGAGCCAGGAAATCAAGTTCACGTCTGCCGACCCCGGCCGATTCCAGTGGCTCCTGGGCGGCTATTTCTACCAGTTCGGCGGTCATACTGAGTTGGATCTCGTCACGTCGCCGGGGCCTGGAATCCCTCCGACCACCCTCAACCTTGATCCCGCACTATCGGGTCGCTCGTTCGCGGGCTTTGCCGAAGGAACCTACGAGATCGTCGACGACCTGTTCATCACTGTCGGCGCGCGGTACACCACCGAGCGGCGGACCTTCGAACAGGTCGTTAATGGAAATCTGGTCGTTCCGAAGACCGCCAAGTCGTTCAACAAGTTCAACTATCGCGGCGCAGTCCGGTACCAGTTCGCACCCGACGGAAGCATTTATGCAAGCTATGGCACCGCATTCAAAAGCGGCGTCTACAATATGGCGGGCACATCGCCGAATCCGGTCAATCCCGAGAACATCAAGGCATGGGAGGCCGGCATCAAGGTCGACCCCTTCAATTGGCTCCGCACGAACCTCGCCGTTTATCACTATACGTACGACGATCTGCAAGTTCAGGCCAAAGACGCGTCGGGTCCGAGCTACGTCCTGCAGAACGCAGCGAGCGCCAAAATCTATGGCGGCGAGTTCGAGGCGATTATCCAACCGATTGACGATCTCAACATCCGCGGCTCGGCGGCCTACAGCCACGCGCGCTATCGTGATTTTCCGCTCGCGCAGAGCTTTTTCCCGCGCCCCGACGGAGGCAACACTGTTGCCCCGGCGGACGCGTCGGGTAACGTGATGACCCGCGCCCCGAAGTGGACGTTCAACCTGGGGGTCGATTGGGGCCATGAGTTCGATGCAGGGCGCCTTGGGGTCTCGGTCAACACCTTCTACTCGACCCGGCTCTATTATGACTTCCAGAATATTTTCTCCCAGCCGAGCTATACCCTTACCAATGCGTCGATATCCTTTGCCCCAACCGGTGATCGCTGGAAATTCAGCCTCTGGGCGACCAACCTCACCAACGAAAAGGTCTTCCAGACCATTCGTGTCGGGGCGCAGGCAACTGACGGCTTTTACGAACAGCCAAGAAAAGTGGGCGTCAGCGCCGAACTCCGGTTCTGACGCGCCCAAACGCGGTCCAAGGGCTTGATCCCGCGGATCGCGTGCGGCCGGGCTGCCGCCGTGTCCGCCAGCATGAGCCTCGGTGGCTTGTGCTGGCGGACTTTGTTTGCTGTCGCGTAAAGACGGTCCGTTCAACTGCTACTTGTCGAAGGATGCATGCATGACGATCACGGGACAAATGCAGCCTGCGCAACTGGCGATCGGCACGATCCTGACATATGCCGCCGCCGCGCACGCAACCCGGGAAGTGGTGTCGCGCGAAATCGGCAGCGATCGGTTGTGGCGTTATGATTATGCAGCGCTCGCCCGCCGGGTAGCGCAGGCTGCCAACATGTTCACCCTTGCCGGGATCGGGAGCGGTGACCGGATATCGTCGCTCGCCTGGAACACGCACCGGCATTTGGAACTCTTCTACGCGGTCCCGGGCCTTGGGGCAGTGCTTCACACCGCCAACCCCCGGCTCCCCGACGATCAGCTGATCTTTACCTTGAACCATGCCGAGAGTCGCATATTGGCGTTCGAGCCCAACCTCGCCGCGCTCGTCGAGCGGCTTGCGCCCAGCCTCCCGCATATCGAAAAATACATCGTACTGTCCGACGAAGGCGTCGGCATCGGCGAGGGGTTCGGGGCGCTGGCCTATGAGCCCTTGCTCGCGTCGGCACCGGTCTCGATCACCTGGCCCGAAATCGATGAAAATTCCGGGGCGTTTCTTTGTTACACCTCGGGGACCACAGGCGATCCCAAGGGGGTTCTCTACAGCCACCGGGCAGTCGTTCTGCATGCGATGGGAGCGGGCTTGGCGAGCGCGTTCGGCCTCACGTCGTTCGATTGCGTGATGCCTTGCTCCTCGCTCTATCACGCCACCGCCTGGGGCCTTCCGTTCGTGGCGCCGCTCTGCGGCGCCAAGCTCGTTCTTCCTGGCGACCGCATGGACGGTCCTAGCCTCCAGGCCCTAATCCGAGGGGAGGCGGTTTCTTTTACCGGTGGGGTGCCCACGATCTGGACCATGTATCTCGCCCACCTCGAGGCAACCGGCGGCGACACGGGAACGCTCAAGCGGATTATGATCGGGGGCTCCGCCGTACCTCGCGCGATGGCAGAAAGCTTCAAGGCCGACCATGATGTCGATGTCCTTCAGCTCTGGGGAATGACCGAGACCTGCCCGCTCGGTGTGATCGCAACACCGACGCCGGCCGTCGCGGACCTCGGCGAGGCAGCGATGCAGGATATATTGTGGACGCGGCAGGGACGGCTCCAGTTCGGCGTCGAGATGCGCATCTTGGGCGAAGACGGGCACCCCTGCCCCCACGATGGGGCGACGGCAGGCGCGCTACAGGTGCGGGGTCCGTGGGTGGTTCAGCGCTATTTTCGTCAGCCGGCGGATTGCACCGATGTCGACGGGTGGTTCGATACCGGCGACGTTGCGACACTCGACGCCCAGGGGTTCATGCGAATCACAGACCGCACCAAAGATGTCATCAAGTCGGGAGGAGAGTGGATCAGCTCAATCGACCTTGAGAATGTTGCCGCTGGGTGCAGCGGGGTCAAGATCGCCGCGGTCGTCGGCATTCCGCACCCTAAATGGGAAGAGCGCCCGCTCTTGATCGTCGAGCCTCATGATGGAATCCTTCCCGACGAAAAGGAAATTCTATCAACCCTATCCGCGGAATTCGCGAAATGGCAGCTGCCCGATCGCATCCTCGTCGGCGCGGTGCCACTTACGGCAACAGGGAAAATCGACAAGAAGCAACTGCGCGAACGCTATGGTAATGTCTACGCGGCTTGAGGGAACGGGACCCGATGGTTCGGCAGCAATCACTGCGCGGCGAGAAGCTTGTCATCGCAAGCTTCAACCAATAGCGTCTGGGCCGCCCGTCCCGTCGTTCCGCTCCCGCAGCGACTGCGCATAGCCGGACAGCAAGGCAATTGTCAGCTCGGTGACGCGCCTTGCCCGCTCGGGGTCCTTTCCGATCTGGGCTCGCACCGCCAATCCGCGGAGCACGCTCCACAGCAGCCACAATATGTCTTCGGCGTCAGACGGAGACAGGCCGGTCTTGGCAAAACGGCTGACCCAGACTTGCTCGGCCCCGACGCGTCGTTGCTGCGACATACCGCGAACATCGTCGGCGAGGGCCCGAAGCTTGTTTCCCGAGATGACGAGGTCGAGCGCGATCAAAAAATCTTCACCGTAGAAGAATGCCTCTGCATCGTCGCATGCAGCCTCGAGGAGGCCGTCATCTTCGATAGCCTTACCCGCGGCAACGGTCGCCTTCTCGAGGGCTGCCGAAAAAACCTGCTCCAGGCAGGCGGCGACTAGTTGGTCCTTTGTCGGAAAATGGTGAAGCTGCGCTCCGCGAGAGACGCCTGCGCTTTCGGCAACGTCTGCGACGCGAAACGCCGAATAACCTTTCTCGCGCAACAGATTGATAGCGGCCGAAAGGATTCGAGCCCGCATCTTTCTACTGCGTTCGCCTTGTGGCTTGTGCGAATTGTCGTGAGCTGGGGAAATGTCCGCCACTGCGTCTGCTACACCTCTTGCCGAGACCCTCATGCGGCCGAACGTACAGATGGCATAGCTTTCCTATCGGGCTTGTCAAAGTCATAGCTGCGAGATGCAACAGGATGCCGTCCGCACCCGGCTGGCCATTCCGCCCGCCTCGTTGCGGGCCTGTTCAGCGAAACGTCGTACCGCCATCGACGGCTATCGACTGGCCCGTCACAAATTCTGCGCCGTCGGACGCGAGGTAAAGCGCTGCGGCGAGCAAGTCGTCTGCGGTCTCGTGGCGCTTGATGCACTGCATGTTCAATATCTGGGTCTTTTGCGCGGGCGTCACCGTCTCGCGCTCGATCTCCGTGAAGGTTGCGCCCGGAAGCAGCGCATTCACCGTGATCCCGTCGGCGCCGAGTTCACGCGCCATGGCGCGCGTCATACCGACCACCGCCGCTTTGGAAGCCACATAATGTAAATAGTGCGGTCGGCCCATAGTCACCACCCCGGACGAGATGTTGATGATGCGCCCATGACGATTACCTCGCATTACCGGCGCGCACGCCTTGGACACCAGCATTACGCCATCGACGTTCACGCGCATGACCTGTCTCCACTCGTCAAACGGGATTTCCTCGAAGGGCCGCATTTTCAGCGTCGAGAAGATCGCCGCATTGTTGATGGCGACGTCAATGCGGCCAAAGGCCTCCAATGTCTCCGCTATGGCGGCGTCGACGGCTGCCGGATCGGCCACATCGGCCCGAATGGCGATAACGGTGCCGGCGCCACATTCCGCTTCGACCTCGGCCGCTACCGACCGTCCGCTGTCTTCGTTCAGTTCGACGATGGCGATTTTCGCACCGGCGCGCGCGAAGCCTTTGGCGAAAACCCGCCCGATTCCTTGTCCCGCGCCCGTGATGAGCGCGACGCGCCCCGCGAAGGTGTCTGTCTTGGTCATGTCGGTCATATCGTTTCCTCTTTCTTGCAGGTATTCGGGCGAGGCAACGGGGCATATGCGAGCACCGCGCCTGACGTCATCCGCCGCTTGCTCCTCGACCTTCGGTCACGTCCATCGCCGTCAGCCAACTCCACATCCGCTCAACGACGCCGCCGGCCAGGGTCTGGCGCGCGCGTATCTCGTCTTCATCGAGAAGCCCGTGTTGAGGGCCGAACCCCATCGAGCGCACGTCGCGCTCTACCCGCGCGGCGTCTTCGAGGAAGAAGGCAAAAGTCGCAGCTTCCTTCAGATCTTGCCCGACCGTAATCGCTCCGTTTCCTCGCATGACGATCGCACGAGCCTCGCCAAGGGCAATTGCAAGATTTCTCGCTGAAGCGTCGTCGCGCAGGAGCCTGGGATCGTCCCAAAGCGGCGGCCGGGGAGCGAAATAGGCGCCTAGGCCGTGCCGCGCCGCCGGTGTGATCCCGAGCGTCGACAACGACATGGTGGCGGCGGGCATGATGCGACAAATGCCGCCGACATCGGACCGCGCGGCATAAATCGCCTGGTGCGCGCGCACTTCGCCAAGCACTTTTTGGGGAAGGGCGCCATCGACCGAGACAATAGTACCGGGTTCGTCCTTGATAAGCCCCATGGGCATTGCGGCACAGACAAGAAAGTGCCGCGCATCGATGCGCGCACTGCAATGGCCGAACGCGTGCACGAGCCCGGCGTGCGCCAGGCCGCGCGCCGCCATGCGCACCTGCATCTGAAGTCCGGGGTCAATCGTCGCCGGCATAAAACCCTCTCCCGAAGCAGAGTGATTCGGCCATCTTCATCGCGGAGGCCATGCTGGCGTGCTGGGCGATGCCCTGTCCCGCAATTTCCATGGCAGATCCGTGCGGTACGGTCAGATGAACATAATCGAGGCCGATATAGATGGTGCACGCGCCTTCGAAGGCAGCCGTCTTGAGCGCAATCTGGCCCTGGTCATGATACATTGAGACAACGACGTCGTATCGCCCCTCCATGGCAAGACGAAATATCGAATCGGGCGACACCGGCCCCTCGACGCGGCGCCCCGCCGCGCGCTCCCGTTCGACCGCCGGCGCGATCTCGCGCACTTCTTCAGTTCCCATCGCGTGCGGATTCAGGCCGGCGACGCCGATCCTGGGGGCATTGACGCCCCAACGCCTGAAAGTCTCGTCAACGAGACCGATCAGCGACGACACCGCCGCGGCAGAGACAGTGCCCGGGACCTCGGCGATGCTGATATGCTCGGTGATTGGGACGATCCGCAACGAGGGGCTGACTCGCAATAGATAGGTTCCAGTCGGCTGAAGATCGTCGATCGACGATATTTCGCCAGACGCCTTGAGTGATTGCGAGTCGACCGGGGCCATGATCCAGCCATCGATCTCTCCATTGCGAGCCAATTGCTCGGCCAAGCGGATCCATTCTATCACCGCCCGGCCCGAAGCGGCGCCCGACTGTCCGATATCCCATGCCCCCCTCGCCAGCGAGCCGTGGTCGAGAACGGCGATTTCGCCAACCGCACCGGACACCTCATCCGGCGTTTCCACCTGGTAGATGGGAGGGCTAATCCCGCTCGCCGCGGCCGCGAACCGGACAGCGTCGATGCTTCCGATCAATAGGTGCCGCGCCGCGTGGTTGCCGGCGGCGAGTGCCTTGACACAGACCTCTGGACCGATACCCGCCGGATCGCCAATGACGGTAGCGATGAGTGGCTGCTCACGGCGCGGCTTGCCCGCTCCTTCGCCTGCACCTCTCATAGCAGGAAGGTCACATTGCGCATGGGCGCATCATTGTTGATCAGATAGACCTTCTTGCCCAAGATTTTGAAGCCATCGGCCCCCTGTTTCAGGAGGTGGGTCGCGCGCGCGAACAAGGATTGATGCTGACCGGAGCGCGCCTCGCCCAGGATGAAGTTTGAACTGACAAGGACATCGGATCCGCCGGATGCGGCGACCGTAATGTTCGAGACGATGCGGATCAGACGCGACTTCGGACTTTGCGAATGCATCCGCTTATCCTTCAGGCGGAATATTCGATCCGAGATCTGGTCATAATGCTCGTAGATGATCGAGACGGACCGATCGGGGTCGAGGTCGGCCTGATTGGAGGGAACCCAGTAGAGGCCGCCCGGCTCCCAGAGCGCGAGCCAATCGTCATAGGCGTGGCTGTCCATCAATTCGGCCTCAAAATACAAAAATGCTTCGATTTTGCCGAAAATGTCGCTCCCGGGCAGGATTGCCCGGCTCTCCTTCAATTCCGAGAAGACGGTGAAATCGCAAAGATCTGCTGCTACCATGTTCATCCTAACGCCTCCCATCGGGCGATTCTTCGGCCATCATCGCCAGCCATTGCCGGATCTGAGCGCGCTGCGGAACCTCGTCGGAAACATGGCCGACGATCGTCCCATCTTCATCAACCCACTCGCGCTCCATCCCGCGCGATATATTGATCCACGGATCGAGATTAGCCTCCAGGCCGAGTTGCACCCGCTCGAAAATCTCGGCGTCGTCTGTCGATCCGGATCCTGCGGGTCCATAAAAGGATTCATGCTGGCGAAGTCGCAGCGCATTGATTTCGGTGCTGACGTTGGAGAACAGCACAGGGAACATCACGACCTCGGTCTCGTCGACAGACAGGGGATTAACGATCCGGATCTGGTTGTTGATCAGTTGCAGGTTTGGAAAAACGCCGACGTGAGGATCGCCCGCCATGGCAAGCAGCATGTCCGCCCAGGCAACATCATGCTCTGCATAGAGCGCGTCGATATAGTCTGCCCCTCCCGGCGTGTTTTCCAGAAGCGCGCGATATTTTCCCGAGTGCTTGAGCCGATGCTTACGGAAATCGAGCATCGTGTGGCCATGACCGAAGTCGCGCGTTTCCGAGATTCCGTCGAAGTCGAAGGGGTTCGCACTGTGCGTGGCACCGAGGCTGTGACCCGAATCGGTGTGTCGTTCCCATGTCGCCAGCACCGAGGCATGGACGAACAACGGATGATATCCATCCATCCCGACCTGCTTCCAATTTCCTTTATAGATCGTCCGGTTGGATCCGGCTCGCACGCTCAACTCTCCGCCCGGTGCCGCGTCGACCAGGATGTCGATCACCTTGGCTGCGTTGCCGAGATAGTCCTCGAGCGGAAGGACCTTTTCGCTCAAAGCCGCGAATATGAAGCCGCGATAATTTTCGACCCGCGGCACCGGCGTGAGACCGTTTTCGCTCGCGTCGAAACTCGGCCCATAGCCGTCGGGCCCGGAAACGCTGACCAGTTCGCCAGCATTGGAATAGGTCCAGCCGTGATACCAGCAGCGGAAAAAGCTGTCCCTGCCTTCGTCCACCTCGCAGACGATTGCGCCCCTGTGTCGGCAGCGGTTCAGGAAAACGCGGATCTCGCCATCCTGGCCGCGAACAAAAATGACCGGTTGACGGCCCATCTGCCGACGCTTGAACTCGCCCGTTTTTGCAATCTCGCTCTCATGGCCGATGAACAGCCAACCGGTGTGGAAAATCCGCTCGAGTTCAAGATCGAAAATCTTCGCGTCGGTATACACCGCCGAATGAATCCAGCCCGGTGCCACAAGCGATCGCAGGCCTGCCGCGTCATAGTCGCGGCCGCGTATGTCGAGGCGGTCCGGCATGCGGTGCGGTCCTGACGGCGCGCGATCGCCCTTGCCGGCCGGCAAGGTGCCGCCGGCGCCCATTGCTAGATGATTTTCCGCTGACAATTTCATTCTCCAGACAATGATGATGAACAATTTGTGTCACACTGGATTGACGGCCTTCCACCTGGTCATGTCGCGCCCGATCGACGACCGCGCGCGCCAGAAAAGAAATGCGGAGAATGGTGCGACCAGGCTTGTAAGGATGAGGGCGGCACGCAAACTCCTGCCGGAATCTTGATCGAACTGCCACGAGATCGCGTCGCTGGCCGTCCCGACGAACAGCGGTCCCAAACCCACGCCGACCAGGTTCAAGACCAGAAGGAAGAGGGCGGTCGCGCCGCCACGGATCTCCGGCGGTGAGACGCTTTGCTGGGTACTGTGGACCGGGCCCATCCACATGGCCCCTAGCATGTTGGGAAGCGCAAGGCCCGCAAGCGCCAGCGCGCCACTGTCGATGCTGAAGATGACGGCATAACAGGGAAGGGCCGCCAGCGACGCAAACGCAGGGATGGTTACATAGGCTCGGACGTCGCTCCGGCCGAACCGATCGGCCAGCAACCCACCGAGCCACACGCCGGCGGCGCCTGCGAGACCTGTGGAAAGACCGAGCGTCAGGCCCAGGAACCCCGAAACCCCCATCCCGGCCTGGGTGGCCATGGCGACGATCTCCGGGCCATGATTGCGGATAAAAAAAGATGCGATGAAAGGTCCGAAGCCATATCCTACCGCGGCTTGCAGCGCAGTCGCGATCACGATGAGCCGGTAGGTGCGAACCGCCCAAAGCGTCTTTACCGCCGCGAGAGCGCCCGGCGGCGCCGTTCGCAACAGAGCGGCGTGCGCCTTGCGCGGTTCGCGCAAAACCAGCAGCAAAAAGGGGGCAAGGACGACACCTGGTATGCCGGCCACCAGAAAGGCGGTGCGCCAGCCATAGGCATCGGCAACCAGCCCTCCCAATGCCATCCCCGCCAACGTTCCCAACGGCACGCCAAGATAGTAGAGCGAAAGCGCCGACGCGCGCCGCTCGGGTGGGTAATAATCGACGATGAGCGAATTTGCGGCAGGTGTCAGGCCGGCCTCGCCAATCCCCACTCCGACACGCCCCACCAAAAGTTGGGGAAAGCTTCGCGCGAGGCTGCAGGCGATGGTGAACCCGCTCCAGACGAGAACGGAAAATGCCATGATCTTTGGCCGGTTGCCGCGATCCGCCCAGCGCGCGAGCGGGATTCCGGCGACGCTATAAAGCAAGGCAAAGGCAAGGCCCGACATCAGCCCGATTTGCCAGTCCGCCAGCTGCAACTCTTCCCGGATCGGTTCGGCTAGAATGTTGACGATCTGCCGGTCAACAAAGTTGAGTGTGAGAGCAAAGGTCAGGAAAAACATGGCGATGCGGCGGCGGAAAGCCGCCCCCGCCACAGCCAGCGCGGCTTCGCCCTCGCCAGGCGGCGTGCGTGCTGTGCCGAGCGCCGGTTGCAGCACAGGAGGCGCGCCCCCGCCCGTCACCGGTTGCCCGATCCCAACGAGATGAAGATATTTTTCTCCTGGGTGAACGCCAGCAGTTCGCCGAGGCATTCCTCACGGCCGATGCCCGACTGTTTCATTCCGCCGAAGGGGGCTCCAAGAATGTGGCGTGAGGTCTCGTTGATCCAGACATAGCCTACGTCGACGGCCATGGCGGTGCGGTGCGCGCGTTCGAGATCTCGTGTCCAGATTGAGCAGGTCAATCCATACTCCAGTTCGTTGACGACCTCGATCATCGTCGGCTCGTCGGACCATCGCAGGATTCCGAGCACCGGCCCGAAAACCTCTTCGCGGGCCAAGCGCATGTCAGGGGTAACGTCGGCAAACACTGTCGGCTCGATGTACAGGCCGCGCGCAAGAGCTTGGTCGGCCGGTGGCCCCCCGCCGCATATCAGTCGAGCGCCTTCCGCCTGGGCGCTATCGATGAATCCGACTATGCGCTCATGCTGTTTCGCGCTGATGATCGCGCCCATCGAAGTCGCCTCGTTGGACGGATCGCCCGGCTGAAACCGCTGGGCTTCCTCCTCGATACGAGCCAGAACCGCGTCGTAGATGTCCTCATGTATGAACGCCCGGCTCGTCGACCCGCATGATTGGCCGCACCACGCAAAATTCATGCCCTGGATCAAGGCTTTTGCTACTTCGGCGGGATCGGCATCGCCATAGGCTATCAGGGCATTCTTGCCGCCAAGTTCGAGCAAGACTGGCTTGAGCGTTGGACTGGCCTCGCGCATCAGAGCGCGACCTGCAGCCGCGCTCCCCACCAAGCTGATCATCGCCACCTTGGGGTGGGCCGCTAACGCCGCCCCCGTTTCGGCTCCTCCCGTAAGGACGCTGAACGTACCCGACGGCAACAAGCCGTCGATCAGCTCGGCGAAGCGGAGTGCTGACAGGGGAGCCTGTTCGGATGGCTTGACGATTACCGCATTGCCGGCTGCAAGGGGAGCGGCAACCTTGCCGGCGCAGAACAGAAACGGATGATTGAAGGCCAGAATGCGGGCGACGACGCCAAATGGCTGCCTGACGGAGAAGTTGACCGCATCTGGTCCGACGGGGACCGAAGCACCTTTCATCTCCGTCACCAGCCCGGAGAAATAGTCGATGAGCGCGGCTGCCACATGGGAGTCGGCCGCCAGTTCACGGACCGGGTTGCCGCAATCGAGAGCATCGAGTTGCGCCAATTCCTTTGCATTCTGGCGAATGACTGCCGCTACTTCGCGCAGCAGCCGGGCACGTTCGAGGGGTGGCACATCGCGCCAGACCCTGGATCCGACGGCGGCAGCGAGGACTGCCCGGTCGACATCCTCGCTTTCTGCCTGCGCGACATGTGCGATGAGCGAGCCGTTGGCCGGATTGTGCGAGGGACTGTACCCGCCCGCCGTCGGTGCATGCCACCCGCCATCATAGTAAAGGTCGTACTGATCTGGAATTGCCATCTATGCTCTCAATCCTTGAGGGGCGAGCCAGCCTATGACCGGCGATCGCATCAGAATTTCACTTCGACGCCGGCGCCGATACGCCGGGGCAGCTCGTACCTGAGATCGGTGCCAAGCGCGCCGGGCCGAACTTCCTGGATGATCTTCTCATTGGTCAAATTCGTCGCCCAGATCGAGAACCGAAACTTTTCGTCATCCGTTCGCCACGAAATTTCGCTGTTGATCGCCGTATAGGGATCCTGCTTCACGGAATTCAGGAAGTCGAAATAGACGACCGAACTGCGGAACAGGGTGCCGTTGATGTTCAACATTCCCGATGCGAGCGGTACGTCGAGACTTGGAGCGATGTTAAAGGTCCAGCGAGGTGCCCGCGGTAGGCGGTTGCCCGACACATCCGCTTGCGACACGATATTGCCTCCCGTTGGCCGGGGAATGAAAACTTGCGCGAGCGGAAAATCGTCATATTCCGCATGGGCGTAGGCGACCGCCGCGTTGACCCGGAAATGATCGGTTGGCGCCAAAGTGGTTTCGAGTTCGCCGCCGTAAAGAGTGGCGTTCGCGGCGTTCTGCAGGACATAACCGGGACCCAACGGATCGCGGGCAGTGACCTGCAAATCCTTATAATCATAACGATACAAGGCGAGATTGGCGCGCAGCCAGGGCGTGATGTCAGACTTGATACCGCCTTCGAGGGCTTTGAGCGTCTCGGGATCGACCGCGAGAGGCGACACGCCAGTCATGTTGAACACACCGCTTTTGAAGCCGGTGCTGTAGGTCGCGTAGATATTCGTGTCCGGTCCGATTTCGAACCGGACCGTGCCTTTATACGTGACCCTGTTAAAGGATTTTTCCGCTGTCTGCGGAAAAAGGGCGACGCCGTTTACGATCTGATCGAAACTTCTTTTCTCATGGGTGTAGCGAATGCCGCCCGTCACGAACAGGCGCGGGACGACCTCAAGCGTCGCCTCGGCGAATCCGGCATAGGAGGTCGTCTTCAGGACGGGGTCGAATGTGCGCACGAGCAGTGGCTGGCTCGGATCAGCGCGACTGCTCAGAATGAAGTTGGCGTCGCCGGAGAGGTGGAAGGCATATAAACCAGCGATCCATTGAAGCGGCCCGGAGCCGGACGAGAGCAGGCGCACTTCCTGACTATAATATTCCGATGCGATTTTGGGGGCCACAAAAGTCGCGAGCAAGATATTCGACGAATCCGAATCCGTCGCCTGAGAGGTTCGGTTGGAGGCATATGCCCCGGTCGTCTCCAGATTGACCCCGCCTAGATCGAAGCGTGTCTGCAAGGCGACACTGTATCGCCGGGTGGCGAGCGAGGGGCGCAGATCGGCGGACAGCTGCCAGGGTTTCAACGGGAGGATCGCGCCGGGAAAGGCTCGACCTGCCGTGTTATTCTCATAGGGCTGGTAGACATTCTCCGAGCCCTTGCGATCGAAATATTCTCCCGTGAGGACGATCTTGTTTCCGTTCTCGCCGCGGTACATCAGCTTGCTGCGGACATCGACAACCTGATAGCCGCCAGCTTTCCCACCGCGCACGAGATCGTCGACAAAACTGTCCGTTTTGCGGTAAATTCCGGCGATATCGGCTGCAATCGTATCGGACAGGCCACCAGTCAGATAGCCGCGCACATTATAGTCTCCGTCGCCCGTCTCGAGGGCGGCCGCGCGCGCCGAAACCATGCCGCTGAAGTCGAAACTGGGATCAGGCGTAATGACATTGATCAACCCGCCCGTCGCGTTCCGACCGAATATTGTCCCCTGCGGCCCGCGCAGGACCTCGACGCGGTCGACCTTGACGAGATCGGTCCAGGTGGAAAATGGGTCTCCCTGGTAGATTCCATCGACATAGGTTGCTACGTTTGACTCGTCCCCGACCGAAATACTGCTCGACCCCACCCCGCGGATAACGGGCAGGAACACGCCCGCAGCGCGGCCACCGAAGAAGCCGGGCACGACCTGAGTGAGATTCCGGATGTCGGCCGCACCCGAACGGCCAAGCGATTCCGAAGTCACGGCGGTCACCGCGACCGGCACATCCTGCAACTTCTGTTCCCGGCGCGTCGCGGTCACGACGATATCTACGAGGCCGCTCTGCGTCGAGGTTTGATCCTGATCCTCGGCTGGGGCCGACGGGCTGGGCGCGGACAAACCGCCAACGGGCGCCGTTTGCGCCATGGATGGCGCGGCGGTCACGGCTGCCGTCATCATCAGCAGCGCTTTGGATGCAAAAAGGCCTTTCATTTTCGGTCGCCCTCCCGATTATTTAGTAATTGATTTATAAGGTTATTCTGTCACCGCTCACAAAGGAAACACCAGATACCGCGGCACGACCGCGTTGTCGGTCACCGCGTTCCG
>JAFKLT010000039.1 GCA_017309275.1 Sphingomonadales bacterium
GACGGTCATGCTCCACCTTCGACAGCGTCGATACCGGGATCCCCGATTTCGCGCTCATCTGCTTGAGCGTCCAGCCGTTCCGCGACCGGATACCGCGCATCACCGCCCCCAATGTCGGGGGACTACCACGCTCCGCCATCACTTATTCCATTCCATATTTGACAATTTTCCAATCAGGATCATTATGTCCCTATAGGGCTAACACTCGTTGGTCCCTTGGTAGGGGGTCGCGCGGCTTGCCGCAAGGTGTCAGAGGCGCGCCATGAATAAGGGGAAGATGATGCGTTTCATCCGAAAGATCATGATCGGACTCGCCGCGCTGTCGGCGGTGCCGCTCGCGGCGCAGGGTCCCGTCCCGACGCCGGCCGCAAAGAAGGTCGCGGTTGCGCCGTTGCCGGTCGCCAAGCCCGCGCAGGCGGCGAACCTGAATGCGACCGATCTGGAGGCGTTTCTGGACGGCTTCCTTCCCTATGCGCTCGAACGCGGGCGGATCCCCGGCGCGGTCGTCGTCGTGGTTCGCGGCGACGGCGTGGTGTTCGAAAAGGGCTATGGCTTCTCCGACGTCGCCAAGCGCAAGCCGGTCCTGCCGGAGACGACGCTTTTCCGTCCAGGATCGGTGTCGAAGCTCTTCACCTGGACCGCGGTGATGCAGCAGGTCGAGGCGGGGAAGCTCGATCTCGACAAGGATGTGAACACCTATCTCGACTTCAAGATCCCGCCCTATCAGGGCAAGCCGGTCACGCTGCGCAACATCATGACGCACACCGCGGGCTTCGAGGAATCGGTCCGCTATCTGATCAGCAACGATCCGAAGGCGGTGATGACGCTGAAGAAGCAGATGCCGCTCGCGCTGCCGCAGCGCGTCTTTGCGCCCGGCACGACGCCCGCCTATTCCAACTATGCCACCGCGCTCGCCGGCTATATCGTCGAGCGCGTCAGCGGCGAGGATTTCGACGACTATGTCGACAATCATATCTTCAAGCCGCTGGGCATGACCCACGCCACCTTCCGTCAGCCGCTGCCGGCGGCGCTGGCCGCCGACATGGCGGGCGGCTATCCCGATGTGACGCACAAGGTCCGGCCGTTCGAAATCGTTGTCCCCGCACCGGCGGGCCGCCTGTCGGGCGGGGCTGCTGAAGCCTGAAACCGCAAAGCTGATGCACGACTTCAAGGCGCCCGGCGTCGGTCCGCTGAACAGCATGGCGCTCGGCTTCTACGAACAACAGGTCAACGGCCACCGCGCGATCGCGCATGGCGGCGATACCGTGTGGTTCCATTCCTATCTGTGGCTGTTCCCCGACGCCGATGTCGGCGTCTTCATCTCGATGAACAGCGCGGGCAAGGAAGGCGCGGCGGGCGCGATCCGCAGCGCGCTGTTCCACAAATTCGCCGACCGCTACCTGCCCGGCACCCCCGCGCCCGGCCAGGTCGACGCGAAGACCGCTAGGCAGCATGCCGAAATGATGGTCGGTCATTATGTCAGCAGCCGCGGTTCCTTCACCAATTTCATGAGCCTGTTCGGCCTTCTCGGCCAGCCGACGATTACGCTGACCCAGGACGGAAAGATCGACGTTCCCGGGCTCGATGGTCTCAGCGCTGGCGCGCGCGACTGGGTGGAGGTCGAACCTTTCGTCTGGCGCGACACGAACAGCGGCGAACGCCTGGCCGCCGAGGTCAAGGACGGCCGCGTCGTGCGGTGGAGCCTCGACGCCGGATCGCCCTTCATGGTGTTCGAGCCGGCACCCGCCGGGACCAACGCCGCGTGGCTGAACCCCGCGCTGATCTTCGCGCTCGCCATCACGCTGCTCGCCGCGCTCGCGTGGCCGGTTCGCGCGCTGGTCCGCCGCAGCTTCGGGGCGAGCTTCGCGCTGGAGGGCAAGCCGCTGCGCGCCTATCGCCTGTCGCGCATCTTCGCATGGCTGGCGATCGCCGCGGTCGGCGGATGGTTCGGCCTGATCGCGGCCTTCTCGGCCGATATCGGCAGCATCGGCGGGCCGCTCGACTGGCTGATCCACCTGCTGCGCATCCTGACCCCGCTCGCGGCTTTCGGGCTGCTCGCGACGGCCGTCTGGCACCTGTGGCTCAGCATTCAGGGCAAGCGCAAATGGACGATGAAGCTGGGCGCGGTGCTGCTGGCGCTCGCCGGCGGCGTGCTCACCTGGGTGACGCTGGCCTTCCACCTCTATGGCTTCGGTATGGTGTACTGATGGCGACGCAGGATATGCGGGAATTGACGCTCGACCTTCGGGTCGAGCGCTTTCCCTATCATCAACCGTTTCGCATTTCGGGGCATATATTCACCGAGACGGCGCTGCTCGTCGCAGAGCTTTCGGATGGTGATCATGTCGGACGTTGCGAGGTGGCCGGCGTCTATTATCTCGGCGACGATATCGACCATATGGTCGCCGAGGCGTCGCGCGTCCGCGGCGCGATCGAACAGGGTGCGACGCGCGAGCATCTGCAGGACCTGTTGCCGCCGGGCGGCGCGCGCAACGCGCTCGACTGCGCCTTCTGGGATCTGGAAGCGAAGCAGCACGGGCGGCCGGTCTGGGAACTCGCCGGGCTCGACGCGCCGAAGGCGCTGCGCTCCACCCTGACCCTCGGCGCCGATGCGCCCGAGGTCATGGCAAGCGCGGCGCTCGCGATCGATCCCGATGCGCCGGTGAAGGTCAAGCTGACCGGCGACCTGGAAGACGATATTGCGCGTGTCGTCGCGATCCGCGCGGCGCGTCCCGACGCATGGATCGGGGTCGACGCGAACCAGGGCTACAGCATCGCGACCCTCGCCGAGCTGTTGCCGGTGCTGCTGTCGGCGCGCGTCGCGCAGCTCGAACAGCCGTTGCCGCGCGGGCGCGAGGCTGATCTCGACGGCTTGAAACGACCGCTGCCGTTCGTCGCCGATGAAAGCGCGCTATCGCTGGACGATACCGCGTCGCTGGTTGGGCGCTTCGATGTCGTGAACATCAAGCTCGATAAGTGCGGCGGCTTGACCGAGGGGCTGGCGATCGCGCGGCAGGCGCGGAAATTCGGCCTCGACGTGATGGTCGGGAACATGATGGGCACCAGCCTGTCGATGGCGCCGTCCTACCTCGTCGGGCAGCTGTGCGACATCGTCGACCTCGATGGGCCGACCTTCCTTGCGCGCGATCGCGAGCCGGGCGTGGAGTATCGGGAGGGCATGATCCGGTGTCCGGCCGAAATTTGGGGTATGTGACAATTTGATGTTCTAAACGGGTTGACAATTTTCCGATTAGGACAATAGTCGTCATATCGAAACTTTCTTGAGGTGGAGGACGGAATGGCATCGTCATTCCCAGTAACGCGCCGCGCGATCTTCGCGGGCGCGGTCGGGGCCGCTTTGTCTGCGCCGATGATCAACAGGGGCGCTTTCGCTTTCGCGGCGGCGCCGGCGAAACGATATTCGCGCCGCGCGGTCGATCTGGTCACGTCTTCGCTGGTGATCGACATGCTGGCGCCGCTGAAGATCACGACCTCGGCCGACTATGTCGCGCACCGTCTGACCGATGCGGAGGCAGCCGATTTCCGCGCGAGCGGCATTACCGGCTTTCACAATGCCTATGGCCTGGGCGGTCCGAACGCAAAGGCGCAGGGGCTCGAATATCTCGCGGGGTGGCAGGGCTTTGCCGGGCGCAACAGCCATGTGTTCACGCTGGTCGATACCGTCGCCGATCTCGACCGCGCGAAAAGGGACGGCAAGGTCGCGGTCATCATGGGCATCCAGAATGCCGACCAGTTCGAAAGCGTCGACGACGTCGCGATCTTTCGCCGCCTCGGCCTGCGCTGTGCGCAGCTCACCTACAACAGCCAGAACATGATCGGGTCGGGCAGCACCGACCGCGTCGACGGCGGCGTCAGCGATTATGGCGCCGCGATCATCGCCGCGATGGAAAAGGCGAACATGCTCGTCGACGTCTCGCACTGCGGAGACAAGACGACGCTCGACGCGATCGACATCGCTGCCGGGCCGATCGCGATCACGCACAGCAACGCCCGCGCGCTGGTCGATCATCCGCGCGTCAAGACCGACGCCGCGATCAAGGCGCTCGCGGCGAAGGGCGGGGTGATGGGCATTACCGGGGTACGCATGTTCGTGCGCGCGACCGATCCCACCAATGTCGGACATATGGCCGACCATATCGATCATGTCGCAAAGCTCGTCGGGGTCGATCATGTCGGCATCGGGTCGGACGCCGATCTCAACGGCTATGACGACATGGCGCCCGACGAATATGCGCTGCTGAAACAGGGCTACAAGGGCAGCTACGCCTTTCGCGACAAGATCGATATCGACGGCTTCGACCATCCGAAAAAGATGTTCGACCTGACCGAAGAGCTGATCCGTCGGGGCTATTCCAACGAAAATATCACGGCCGTTCTGGGTGGCAATTTTCGCCGCCTTCTCGCTCAAGTCTGGGGGTAAGACGATGAAAAAGGGACTTTTGATTTTCGGAAGCGTCACGGCGATGGTCGCCGCGATGCCGGCTGCTGCGCAGGAAGCCGCGGCTGTGGAGAGCAGCGGCGAAATCGTCGTCACCGCGCAGAAGCGCGTGCAGAATGTGCAGGACGTGCCGATCTCGATCAGCGTCGTGGGCGGCGAGGAACTGCAGGAACAGGGCTCGGCTTCGCTCGTCGACTATGCGGGTTACGTCCCGGGGATGAACGTCAGCAACGGCGGCACGCCCGGTCAGACGACGATCACGCTGCGCGGCGTCGCGCCGCTGAATTCCAGCCAGACGGTTGGCATCTATCTCGACGACGCGCCGGTCGGATCGAGCGCGCTCTATAACCGCGCGGGTGCCTTCACCATCGACCTCATGCCCTATGATCTGGAACGGATCGAGGTGCTGAAGGGGCCGCAGGGCACGCTCTATGGTGCCAGCTCGATCGGCGGGCTCGTCAAATATGTGACCGTTCAGCCCGATACGCGGACGTTCAAGGTTCGCGCCGGCGTCGAGGGCTTCGACGTCAAGGGCGGCGACGGCTTCGGCTGGGGCGGTCAGGTTTTCGTCAACGCCCCGATCGCGACCGATACGCTGGCGATCAGCGGCAGCTTCGCGTGGCGCAAGACGCCGGGTTGGGTCGACAGCATCAACAATGCCGCGCTCGACGACCAGAACAGCTATGAACAGCGCGGCGGCCGCGTCGCCCTGTTGTGGCAGCCGACGCCCGAACTCAGCGTGAAGCTCGCCGGCATCTGGCAGTCGCTCGATTCCGACGGCAACGGCCTCTATGCCGCCGACCTTGCCGGGAACCGGCTTGGCGACGGGCGCTCGTACAACAACTATGTGCCCGAATCCTATGACATCGATCTCGACTATTATGCGGCGACGATCGACTATGATTTCGGCGCGGCGACGCTGACGTCGGCGACGACCTACAGCAAGACGCAGAGCCGCCAGGTGCAGGACGCGAGCTATGCCTTCGGCGTGCTCTTCCCGCTGCTTACCGGCGGCGCGATCGCGCCGGGCGTGACGCCCTTCTTCCTCGACCTGGGGCTCAAGAAATGGACGCAGGAAGTGCGTCTCGCCTCGCCGAGCGGCGGGCGCTTCGAATGGATGATCGGCGGCTTCTATACCGACGAAAAGACCAGCAATTCGCAGCTTGTCCGGTCGTATGACCTCGCCGGAAACCCGATCGCACCGCTCGACCCGCTCGCGATCGTCGGCCTGCCGGCGGGCTACAAGGAATACGCCGTTTTCGGCAACGCGACCTTCAAGCTGAGCGAACAGTTCGAGGTCACCGGCGGCCTCCGCTGGGCCCGCAATGAACAGGTCTTTCGACAAATAAGCTCCGGCGCAATAGTCCCCTCCGCAAATAATCCGGGTACGTCGGCTGAAAGCGTCTGGACCTTCTCGGTCAGTCCGCAGTTCCACATCAACGATGATGCGATGCTCTATGCCCGCGTTGCGACGGGCTATCGTCCCGGCGGGCCGAATGTCGTCGTTCCCAATGTACCGCCGAGCGTCGATGCCGACCGCATGACCAACTATGAGGTCGGGCTGAAGGCCGATCTTGCGAACAGGATGGTAACGGTCGACGTCGCGGCCTTCTGGATGGACTGGACCGATATCCAGGTCACCCGTGCCTTTGGCGGCGTGTCGGGCGGCGCGAACGGCGGCAAGGCGACGAGCAAGGGTGTGGAGGGCAATATCGCATTCCGCCCCGCGCCGGGGCTGACGTTTACCGCTACCGGCAGCTATACCGATGCGACGCTGAGCGAGGATGTGCCGGAGATCGACGGCCTCGACGGCGATCGGCTACCCGCGGTGCCGAAGTTCAGCGGCGCGCTGCGCGCCGACTATGAATTCGAACTCGGTGGCGGAAACAAAGGCAGCTTCGGTGCGGGCATCCGCCACGCCAGCAGCCGGCTGTCGCTGGTCGAGAGCGATCCGCTCGCGGCGCGCGCGAAGCCCTATACCTCGGTCGACCTCAACGCATCGGTCAACTTTGACGGGCATTGGACGCTGCGCGCCTATGCCCGCAACCTGCTCGACAACAAGGGAGAGATGAGCCGGTCGACGATGGCCGACGGGCTCAACCGGCCAAGCTTCCTTGCGATCTCGCCGCTACAGCCGCGGACGATAGGTGTCGCGATCGACATGGCCTTTTGACGGCGCGCGGGAGAGAGATGATCATGGCTACCGTGCTGCAAAGGCGTGCGGACGTCGAACGCGAGGGAGTACCCACCCTGCCGCAGCCCTATCTGCTGTTCCTCGGCGATACGGTCGAGGCGGGGTATGCGAAGACCGCTTTCGGTTTGGCTGACTGGGCGGGCGATCGCTGCGTCGGCGAGCTGGCGATGGCGGGTTGTACCGTCACGACCGGCCTGCCGCCGATGTCGCCCGCCGCGGCGGCCGAGGCGGGGGCGAGGGCGCTGGTGATCGGGGTGGCGAACCAGGGCGGCGTCATCGGCGATGCCTGGATTGCGGTACTGGTCGAAGCGATGGAGGCCGGGCTCGACATCGTCAGCGGGCTTCATGCGAAGCTGAACGGGGTTCCCGCGCTCGTCGAAGCGGCCGAGCGTACCGGGCGGCGGCTGATCGATATCCGCACGCCGCCACCCGCGATCCCCGTCGGAACGGGGCGCAAGCGCAGCGGCAAGCGGCTGCTGACCGTCGGCACCGACTGCGCGCTCGGCAAGAAATATACCGCGCTCGCGCTGCATCGCGCTTTTGTCGCGCGCGGCATCGATGCGGACTTTCGCGCGACCGGCCAGACGGGCATCATGATCGCGGGAGGCGGCATGCCGATGGACGCGGTGGTTTCGGATTTCGAGGCGGGAGCGGCTGAGATACTGAGCCCCGACGCGCCCGTCGATCACTGGGACCTGATCGAAGGTCAGGGGTCGATCTTCAACCCAGCCTATGCGGCGGTGTCGCTTGGTCTGCTTCACGGCAGCCAGCCCGATGTGTTCGTCGTCTGTCATGACCCGACGCGCACAGTGATCCTGGGCCTGGAAAGCTTCGCGCTGCCGACGGTCGAGGAAGTTATCGACCTGACGATCCGCCTCGGCAGTCGTACCAATCCGGCGATCCGCTGCGGCGGCGTCAGCCTGAATACGTCGAGCCTCGACGTCGACAGCGCCGAGGCGCTGATGGCCGCCGAGCGACAACGACTGGGCCTGCCCGTCGCCGATCCAATCCGCGGCGGCGCGTCGTTCGACGCGCTTGTCGGAAATATCCTCGCATGATGGTGGGCGAGACGGGCAGCAGGTCGAGTTGGTTCCAGCGCTTCCTGCTGCCCGGTTTCGCACTGAAGGCCGTCATCATCGGCGGCGGCTATGCGACCGGGCGCGAGCTGGCCGAATATTTCGTGCCGTCGGGCCCCTGGGGCGGGCTGGTCGCGATGCTGTTCGCGACGGTGATCTGGAGCATCGTCGCCGCGTTGACCTTTGCGTTGGCGCGCCAGCTTGGCGCCTATGACTACCGCGCCTTTTTCCGCGGTTTGCTTGGCCCAGGCTGGGTCGCGTTCGAGGCGGCCTATATCATCTTCGTCATCCTGATCCTTGCGGTGTTCGGCGCCGCGGCGGGCGCGATCGGCGCGGCGACCTTCGGCTGGCCCGAATGGGCGGGCTCGGTCCTTCTCGCGGCCGCGATCGTCGCGGTGACCGCACGCGGGACGGGCGTGGTCGAACAGATGTTCAAATATGTCTCGATCCTGCTCTACACCGTCTATGGCCTGTTCCTGGTCCTCGCGCTCGCAAGCTTCGGCGGCCTGATCGGCGAGGGGTTCGCCAATGCGCCGCCGCCCTCGGGTAATTGGATGGCCGGCGGCATCACCTATGCCAGCTATAACATCGTCGGTGCGGTCGTGATCTTGCCGGTTCTGCGGCATCTGACCAGCCAGCGCGACGCGGTCGTCGCCGGTCTGATCGCGGGGCCGCTGTCGATGTTGCCCGCAATCCTCTTTTTCGTGGCGATGATGGCTTTTTATCCGGCGATCGGGGCGGAGACGCTGCCATCGGACTTCCTGCTTCGCCAGATGACGGTACCGGGCTTTCATATTTTGTTCCAGGTCATGATCTTTGCCGCGCTGCTCGAAAGCGGCGCGGGTGCGGTGCACGCGATCAACGAGCGCATTTCGGGCGCGGTAGAAAGCCGCGGGCGAGATGCACTTTCGACCGGTGCGCGCGCGATCATCGCCACCGCCATCCTGACGGTCTGCATGTTCGTCGCCGGCGAGATCGGCCTCGTCGACCTTATTGCCAGCGGATACCGCTTCCTTGCCTGGCTGTTTCTGGCCGTGTTCGTCGTGCCGCTGATTACGATCGGCACATGGCGCCTGCTGCGCGGGCCTGCTGTTCCCCCCATGGAGACTTCGTCATGAAATCCATCAGACTGCTTGCCTTGTCCTTGCTGCTTTCCGGCTCGACGGCCGCCTGGGCCGATCCACCCGCCGACATCGACCAAAGCGTCGAGGTCCTTCGACAGAAAATCGGCGCACCGGGCGTTTCGATCACGATCGTCGAAAATGGCAAGACGACGCTTGCGCGCGGATGGGGCGTGCGCAAGCTAGGCGAACAGGCGCCGGTCGATGCGCATACGATCTTTCAGACGGGATCGACCGGGAAGGCGATGACCGCCGCCGCGCTGGCCGTGTTGGTCGACGAGGGCAAGATCGCCTGGGACGATCCGGTCATCAAGCATATGCCCTGGTTCCGCATGTATGATGCATGGGTCACGCGCGAGATCACGATCCGCGACCTGCTGGTGCATCGCAGCGGCCTGGGGCTGGGGCAGGGCGACCTGATGTTCGTCCCGCGCACGCATCTGACGCGCAAGCAGACGGTCGAGCGGGTGGCTTATTTAAAGCCGAAGACCAGCTTTCGGTCGGCCTATGCCTATGACAACATTCTCTACGCCGTTGCCGGCCAGTTGATCGAAGAGGTCACGGGCCAGCGCTGGGAAGACTTCATCCGCGCCCGCGTGCTCCGTCCAGGCGGCATGCACGACGCCACGAGCGACAGCGAGGAACGCTTCAGCGCGCCGAACCGGTCGTGGCCGCACGCGCGCCTGTCGGGGCCGGTTCGCGGGCTGGGCGATCAGGTGGTGCTGAACGAACGCGACGAGCTTGGCCGCAATGGCGCGCCTGCCGGCGGGCTTGCGCTCAGCGCCGATGATATGGCGGCATGGCTGAAGATCCAGCTTGCGCACGGCGTGTTGCCGGATGGGAAGCGGCTGTTCAGCGAGGCGCAGGCGACCGAGATGTGGACGCCGGTCACGCCGATCCCGATCACGCAATTGCCCGACCAGCTCAAGCCAGCGCAGCCGATGCAGCAGGCGTATGCGCTAGGCTGGCAGGTGCAGGATTATCGCGGCCATCGCATCATTCAGCACGGCGGCGGCGTCTTCGGGTCGATCACGCGCGTCGTCATCATCCCCGACAAGAATGTCGCCTTTTCGATTATGATCAACAGCGAGGAGAGCGGCATGCTGCTTGGCCTCACTTATCAGCTGCTCGATCATTATCTGGGCGTGCCCGACTATGGCTGGACCACCAAGTGGCAGGATTGGTACGCCGCGCGGCTTCAGGGCGGCAAGGCGTTCATCGAGCAGAAGGCGACAAAGCCGGTGAAGTCCGGGCCGTCACTTGCGCTTGCGGGCTATGCAGGGCGCTATCGCGATCCCTGGTATGGCGATGTGGTGATCGGGCAGACGCCCGCCGGACTGACGATCGACTTCACGTCGACGCCGCGGATGGCGGGGGGGCTCAAACATTGGCAATATGACAGCTTCGTCACCCAGTTCGACGATCCGGCGATCGAACCCGCCTATGTCACCTTCGCGCTCGATGCTGACGGAAAGGTGACGGGAGTCACGATGAAAGCGGTCAGCCAGATCGCCGATTTCAGTTGGGACTATCAGGATCTGGACCTGAAGCCTGTGGAGGACAAAAAGTGAGGCGTATCGCAACCCTGCTGGCGGCTTCCACGCTCGCCGGCTGCTCGGCCGGAGGCGAGAAGCCGAAGCCGCCGGAGGCACCGCTTCACAGCCGGATGCTCGTGCTCGACACGCATCTCGATACGCCGCTCCATTTCGAACGCGCGGGCTGGAACTTCGCCGATCGCCATGCGCTCGCCGACGATATGGCGCAGCTCGATATTCCGCGGATGAAGGACGGCAATCTCGATGGCGGCTTCTTTGCCATTTATACCGACCAGGGACCGCTTACGCCGAAGGGCTATGCCGATGCGCTTGCCTTCGCGCGCAAACGCTCGAACCTGATCGACAGGACCATCGCGGCCAATTCGGGCGCGATTGCGCCGGCGGTCACGGCCGCCGACGCGGTTCGCCTGAATCGCGAAGGCAAGCTGATCGCGTTCAAGTCGATGGAGAACAGCTATCCGCTGGGCGAGGATCTGTCGCTGCTCCAGGAATTCTACAACAAGGGGGTCCGCCTTGCCGGGCCTGTGCATTCGACGACGAACCAGTTTGCTGACAGCGCGACAGGCGAGGCCCGATGGAAGGGGCTGAGCCCGCTGGGCAAGCAATGGGTCGCGGAGATGAACCGGCTGGGCATCGTGATCGACGCCAGTCATTCGTCCGATGCGACGTTCGATCAGCTTTTGGCGCTGTCGAAATATCCGATCCTGCTTTCGCACTCGAGCCTGCGGTCGGCCTATGATCATCCTCGCAATCTCGACGAGGGGCGGCTGAAGGCGCTGGCGGCCAAGGGCGGCGCGATGTGTATCTCGACCATCTTCATGTCACAGATGAACATGTCGCCCGCGCGGGCGGAACTGTTCGGAAAATATGAACGGATCGGTAGCATGTCGGCCGCCGACCAAGCCGACCTCAACCGTCGCTGGCGCGAACTCGACAAGACTGAAAAGCTGTGGGCCGCGGATTTCGAAGCCTATATGAAGATGGTCCTGCGCGCGATCGAGGTCGGCGGGGTCGACCATATCTGTTTCGGGGCCGACTGGGACGGTGGCGGCGGGCTGGACGGAATAGAGGATATCTCTGCGCTGCCGAAGGTGACCGAACGGCTGAAGGCCGCCGGCTATTCGGACGCCGACATCGAAAAGATGTGGAGCGGTAACATCCTGCGAGTGCTGGCGGCCCAGGGGAAATAGCGCCGTCGAGCCGGGACTGATCCGCGTTCGTCGCGCAGAGGTCGGGCGAATAGCCGGGCCGGATCAGAAACCTATCAGACTGTGGCTCACTTCGAAACGCAGCCCCAGCAGGAATGCGTCGGGGATGGTTGGGTCTGCCGACGGATTGCGGACATAATGGGCGCTGGGCTGGATCGAAAGCCACGGGGCCACTTGTGCCCGATAGGTCATTTCGATCGCGGTTTCGCTTCGTTCCGCGCCGGCAGCCCGGCGATAGGAGCGTGAGGTGAAGCCCGACGACAGCGCGATGCCGAACTCATCGGCATCACGGCCCGGAATCCAGCCGCTGAATTTCAGGCCGCCGCCCGCGAAGCCTTCGAACATGTTGAAGCGGCCGCTCGCCTTGCCAAGCCGCGCAAAGCCTTCGATCCGACGGTCGCCGTCGCGCATCAGCGGCATTTCGGCGCGAATATAGGTGCCGGCATTGCCCTTTGCGGAGCCGGTGCCGTCGTTCAGGTCGAATGTCGCGGTATAACGCCAATGGCCGACGAGCAGCTTGCCTTCGCCGAGCGGTGCCTGGACCTCGCCGACCAGCAGCGCGCCATCGCCGTTCCCCAGGTGGATCGCCGTGCGCTTGGGATGGTCGGGGTCGCCCGGAACGCCGTCGAGGATCGCCGTCCGAATGGCCCAGCCCTCGGCCGGCTCCACCTGGAACCGCGCGGCGAGTGAGGTCGAGGGAAAGATCGAGGGGCCGTTGCGGCCGCTCTGCGCGAAATCGGTTCCGATGCCGTTCGGGCTGCTGACGAAAAGACCCGCAGCGTCCAGTGCATCGAATTCCGAATTGAGGTCGTACAGGCCGACCTTCAGCGAAGCCGCGCCACCGATCTTCTGGTCGATCCATGCCTCATATAGCCGCAAGGCGCGCACGCCGGTCTCGATATTGCTGACCGCCTGCGTGTCGCCCGCGAGATCGCTGACCGAGCGGCCATTGTTGTACAGGCCATAGACATGGACTTGCGCGCCGGTCCATCCGGCCAGCCGTTCGAGGTCGGCCTCCATCACGACGTCCAGATTGTCGAGGTAGCGCGCACCGCGGCGCTTGCCGCCCGATACATTGCCCATGACTTCGCCTGTGTAGCTGATCTGGAGCAGCAGGGGGCCGTGGTCCTCGTCGATCTCGCCGGAGGAATGGGTGTGTCCGTGCGGACGCGTGCCACCTTGGTCGGGCGCGGCGTCGGTCGCCGGGGCGCCGGCGAAAGCGAGTGCGGCAGCTGACAGCAACATCAGAAGCTCACCATGAAGGCGAGGCGGATGCGATCGAGCCAGTCTTTTGGCGCCAGGCTGCCGGCATAGGCGGGATCGAGCGGGCGGTAGTGATACCACAGCAGGTCGAGCTGCAAGTGCGGCGCCGGCACATAAGCAAGGCCCAAGCCGTGCAGGCGATAATTTGTCGACAGGTCGATATTGTCGTGACTGAAGGCCGCGAGCACCGAATCCACTTCCACCTCCGAATAGTTATACGCGATGCGCCAGTTGCCCGGCTGTGCCGTCTTGCCAGCCGCAAGCTCGATATTGAAGGCGGTATCGCCAGGCACCGCCGCGCCCAGATTGCGGACATAATCGGCGGTGAGGCTGACGGGCCAATGTGGCGAAAGGCCAGTCCAGTTCAGTGTGCCGATGCCCTCCAGCAGGTGGAAATCGGACAGATATCGGCCGCCGGACAGCAGATTGCCGCGGAAGTCCCCGGCGTCGGCGCCCGCTACCGATCCCAGACGGTAATGATAATAGCTGCCCGTCAGGCCCGCCCTGAAATCGGCCGCAAGGGGCGCCGAAAGTGCGATCTGACCGCCCAGCATGTCGCTGTCGCGCGCCACGGCGGCTTCGTCGATGACGAAATAGATCCCGCGCGCGTCGAGCTTTGCCTTGCCTAGCGCCGCGCTATAGGTCGCCGCAACCCCCTGGGGCGAAACATCGCCGTCCCACAGCATGTCGGTACGCTGGAAGATCTGCGGGAATTTTCCGCCCCAAATGCTGATCCCCCCGTTGGCATAGCGGATCCAGGCCTGATCGAGCGACACCGCGAAGTCGTCGACGAAATTGCCCAGCGTCACGTCGGTCGAATTGGGATCATCGGGATCGCCCGTCGCGATCTGCGTGCCGATCGAGATGTGATCGGACACTGCATAGCTTGCACGAAGACGCGCACGCACGGCCGTCCGTGACCGGTCGCGTCCGTCGACGAAATTCCATTCCTGCCGAAGGCGCATGTCCCCGCTGACGTCGAGGCCGGGAATGCGGAAGGCGCCGTCCTGTGAGGGTGAGGCGGCGCTTGTGCCTGCGGCGCCGGCGAGCACCGGCGGCGGCGCTGAGGGCGGGGTGGTTGGAGCGATCGTGGGGGATGCCGGCGGCGGCGTCCGCGCGATTACGGCCTCCTGGCGCAGGACGAGCGCCTCGAGCTGATCGATCCTCTGCTTCTGCTCGGCCAGCTGGCGTTCGAGGGTGGCGATCCGGTCTTCCTGCGCCAAGGCGGCCGAGGGAAGGGACAGGGCAGTGGCTGCCAGAAGGAGGCGATAGTTTCGCATGGTCAGCGTCTTTCGTGAATATCGGGTCAGGGCGCAAGGTGGTTGGCAGCCGCCGCGCGCATGGCTGACGACTTATGCCTGCGTGTCATCGCGCACTTTGCCGAAGTGCGCGGCGCTTTAGCCAGAGAAGCAGGCCGGCGACAATCATCGTTATCAACCACAGGCCGATCGCGATCGAAAGAAGGCGTCCTGCCAGCCCGCCGGCTTCGCCGGTATGAAGCGGGAAGAGCGCGCTCATGAAACCCCGGCCGAATTCGGCATCGGCAATCGGGAAGATGCCGCGTACAAGGCCGTCGTTCGCATCGACGAGCACGTAGCTGCCGCCATAGGCGCGGCGGATTTCGCCTGGCATGCGCACGCGTACCGAATAGGTTGCGTCACCGTCCTTGGGCCAGACGACCTGCGTCAGACTACTTCCCGGCAGCGCGTCGAGCGCAGCTTTTGTTGCAGTCGCAAAATCGATGGATACGCCGTGTGGCGGGTTCGCGGGCAGCGCCACCGGTTCGTTGCCGACCATTGCGCCGACCGCGTCCTCGAACTTCAGCATCGTGCCCGTCGCGGCGATGACGAGGGCGGGGATGACCGCCCATAGGCCGAGCGCGCGGTGCCACGAATATAGTCGGGCGGACGCGGGGCCCCGCCGAGCGGGGGTAAGGGCGAGGCGCCAGGTACCGCGCTTCGGCCATGCGGCGATCAGCCCCAGGATGAGATTCGAACAAAGCAGCAAACCACTGATCGAGACGATCCAGCTACCCCAGCTGCCCAACAGGTCGTGGTGGAAGCCAACCAGAAAACCCATCAACCGCGTCTCGTCCTCGCGCGGGCGATCGATGACTGTGCCGTCGCCGAGAATACGCGCAGAGCCGTCGTTGCCGGCCGCATCCTTGAAATAGACGACATAACGATCGGGCGCGCCCGCTGTCGTCCAGAGCGAAGAGGGCTTGGCGCCGCTGCCTGGGGGGGCGAGTTGCTCGATCCGCCGCTCGATCGCCGCGAGGTCGGTTGGACGGTGAGCGCTCGACAGGCCGGCGTCGGTAATCTCCCAATGAAAGACGATGGCGATCCCAGTGAGCGCCTGCAGCAACCAGAAGATGGCGGCGCCGATGCTGAGCCAGCGGTGGGCGGTCAAGACCGAACGACGAAGCGTCGGCCGCTTGCGGGGGACGGAGGCATTCATTGGATCAATCTGGCCGCAGAAACAGGACCGCAAAACATCCACTTTCAGGCCCTTTGATGGGACCAATGGAGGGTGCGCAGAAAAAAGAAGCCCAGCCGTTTCCGGCCGGGCTTCAGGGAGCGATTTCAGCTTTGGATCAGAAGTCGACCGTCACCGAAGTCTTGAAGGTCCGCGGCTGGCCCTGGACCAGATAACCGCCAAGCGACGAGGACCAATAAGCCTTGTTCGCGACGTTATCGACGTTGAAGCGGAATGTGACCGGGGTATGCCCCGCCGCGATGACGTAGCGCGCGCCGAGGTCGAACCGCGTCCATTCCGGCAGTTCGAGCGTGTTGGTCAGGTTCACCTGTTGCTTGCCGGTCTGGATCAGGCGACCGGTCAGGGTAACGCCGGGCAGGAAGCCGAGATCCCATTCGACATTGACGTTCGCGGTATAGTCGGGAACGCCGATCGCGTCGCGGCCGTCGGTCGCACCGCCCGTCGTCCGGCGCTGCTTCGCATCGGTGAGCGAGAGGCCGGCAATCACGCGCAGGCCCTTTACGGGTTCGCCGTCGACACTGAACTCGATACCCTTGTTACGCTGCAGCCCGTTGAGGGTGAAGACGTTGCCGGCTGGCGTGGGATCGACCAGCGTTTGCGGGCGATCGGTCTGGAACAGCGCGACCGAGGCGTTGAAGTTTCCAAGCGCCATCTTGCCGCCGACTTCGTATTGCTTCGTCTTGAATGGCGGGAAGACTTCGGTCGGATTGATCACGCCGGCGGGCGCATTCGGGCTCTGTACCAGGCCCTCGATCCGGTTGGCGTAGATCGAGAAACGCTCGCTGGGACGAATGACCAGGCCGATCACCGGCGTCGTCGCGCTTTCCTTATACCGGCTGGTCTGGACGTTGGTGTTGATGTTGAAGGTACGATAAAAGATTTGCTGACGCCGCAGGCCGAGCGTGAGCTCGACCTTTTCATCGAACGCGCCGATCGTGTCGGACACGAAGAAGCTGGTCAGGCGCGTGCGGTTGGCGGGGTTCGGGTCCGCCAGATTGCCCGAGACGAATGCGTTGAACGTCGGCTTCACGACCTGAACGGGATTGTAGAGATTGTTCAGGCTGGTCGGCGTCGCGCCGAAGGGACCGAATTCGAACGCGTTGCGGTTCACATAGCGGCTGTGCGAACCGCCGACGTTGAATTCATGCGTGATGCCGCCGGTCGAGAACTTGCCGCGAATACCGACCTGACCCGCTTCGTTATTGTCATTGCGCGGGATGTTCGATCCCGTGACGAAAGCCGCGCCGGTCGAGGCGTTGGTGACCTGGAAACCCTGATAGACGCCGCGTTCGGCGGAATCACGAGCGCCGGCTGATGCGTAGAACATGACATCGTCGCTGATGTCATATTCGAATTTCAGGATGCCGAAGATGTCGCGAAGCGTCGTGTAGTTCCAGTCCTGACCATAGTTGGAACTGGCCTTCGGCGCGTCGGGGACGGCGGTCACGCCATTGAGCTGGACCATCGGGCGCATGTGCTGAACCTTCGCGCGCTGAAGGGCGAGGTCGAGCGACAGGCGAGCGCGTTCGCTGCGCCAGTCGAATGCGGCGCCGACGACGATCGAACTGCGATATTCATCGTCGATCGCGATATCGCCCCAGCGGCCCGCGCCATTGATGCGAATGCCGATCGCCCCGTCGCTGCCCAACCGGCGACCGAAATCGAATGCGCCGCCGAAGTGGGCGTCCGACACGAAATTCGCGGTGACGCGGTTGGTGTCCTTATCCTTCGCGCGCTTGGGCTGAAGGTTGACGGTGCCGCCGAGCGCGGTGCCACCCGGCGCGGCGCCAAACAGGAAGGCGCTGGCGCCGTTCAGCACCATGACCTGGTCGTAAAGTTCAGGCGAGACGAGCTGGCGCGGCGTGACACCGTACAGCCCGTCGATCGCGATATCTTCGCCGAACAGCGGAAAGCCACGGATGACGAATTGTTCGGAGGCATTGCCGAAGCCGAGCGAGGTGCGAACCGACGGGTCATTTTCAAGGACCGCGCCCAGCGTTAGCGGCTGCTGGTTCAGGATCAGCGTTTCGCTGTAGGATTTGATGGCGAACGGTGTCTCCATCGCATCCTTGTCGCCCAGCGCGCCGAGCGAGCCGCCGCGAACGACCTGAGTTTCGTTGCTGCGCTGCGCGGTGACGACGATGCTTTCGTCTTCAGTCTGCTGCGCCATGGCCGGAGCGCTCGCGAAGAGCGCCATACCGAGGGCGGCGGAGCCCGCTCCCGCGATGATGTTGCGATAGGCAACCATATGAATTCCCCCAATTGGTGTCCAAAACCCCACCCGAAACCGCCCGGCTGGAACCAAGCTGCAATCGGAAACCTGACAATATTGTTCTTGTTGGACCGCAAAACATCCAGCTTGCTTACACGCAGGGGACCAATGCGGCACTTATGTTACAAGAATCGGCGGGGTCAGCCAAACCGCTGTACGCCATCGACAATTGTGCGTAGCACCTTTGCTTTTGTAAGAGAATGCGAATCAATAGCAAAGAAATCGCTATCCCATACGACTAGGTCGGCAATGAAGCCCGGGGCGATCAGGCCCAGCTTCTTTTCGTTGAAGCCGGCATAGGCGCCTTCTTGCGTATAGCTGTGCATCGCCTGCGCCAGCGTGATGCGCTGTTCGGGATGCCAGCCCTGGGGATTCTTGCCGTCCAGCGTCTCGCGATTGACTGCGGCGTCGAGGCCGGTCAGCGGGTCGATCGGCGCAACCGGCCAGTCGGACCCCATGCACACATGCGCGCCCGACCGGACGAGCGAGCCGAAGGCGAAGCTGGTGAGCAGGCGTTCCTCGCCGATCCGGCGTACCGCCCAGCGACCGTCGTCGATCGCATGATAGGGCTGAACCGAGGCGATGATGCCCTGTTCCTTGAAGCGCGGCAGCGCATGCTGTTTCATATGTTGGACGTGCTCGACGCGGAACCGGCGGTCGCGCGGGCCATTCGCCTTTGCGACTTCAGCCATCGTGTCGAGAACGATGTCGTTCGCCTCATCCCCGATCGCGTGCGCCGTGACCTGCAGGCCGGCCTTGTCGGCGCCCTGTATCCAGCGGCGAAGGTCTTCGGGGTCGGTGACGATGATTCCGCGCGTCGACGGATCATCGGCGTAGGGCTCGTAAAAGCGCGCCGTGCGAGAGCCGAGCGAGCCGTCGAAGACGACCTTGCAGGCCCCCCATTGGACCCAATCGTCGCCGCGTCCCTCGCGCTTGATGAGCGCGAGCTGCGTTTCCCAATCCTTCAGCGGCAGATAGTGGCGAAAGCGGATGCCCGTCTCGCCTTTTTCATGAAGGCGGCGCGTCGAATCGAACGAGATCGTCTCCAACTCCGTCGGGTGCACCTGTGTCACGCCCTTGCTGAGCGCGAGCTGGATTCCCTGCCGGGTCGCGGCGTCGATCTGTTCGGGGGTCGGGTCGCCGATGGCGCGCAGGACCAGGTCCTTTGCCGCATCCTTTATGATGCCGGTCGGCTCGCCGGTCGCGTCGCGTTCGATGACCCCGCCCGGGACGTCGGGCGTGTTCCGGTCGATCCCCGCCAGCTTCAGCGCCAGCGAGTTGAGCAGCAGCATATGCAGATCGTATCGGATCACCGCGACCGGCGTATCGGGCGTGACCGGGTCGATCCATGCCTTGTTCGGCATTTCACCGCCCCAGCGATCCTGATCCCAATTACCGCCCTCCAGCCACTGCCCCTTGGGCAGTGCCTTGGCCGCGGCTGCGACGCGGGCGATGAATTCCTTGGGATCAGCGGCATCGCGCAGCGACGGCTGCGACAGCATCGTCGACGCCTTCACGAAATGGACGTGCGGGTCGATGAAGCCGGGGGTGACGAACGCGCCCTGCAAGTTGATAACCCGCGTGCGCTTGCCGGTCCGCGCGCGAACCGCATCGGCGCCGATAGCGGCGATGCGGTTGCCCTTCAGGCCGATGGCATCGGTACGGACATCGGGTCCGGCCCCTGTCCAGACGCGCGCATTGATATATGCGACGTCAAGATGGTCGGCCGATCCGGCAAAGGCGCGATGGGAAAGAGCCGCCGCGGCGGTACCGCCAGCGTAGGCGAGGAGCGAGCGGCGGCCGAGCATTATTTCGCCACCGACTTGCGCGGCGGATTTTCGCGGCGCCATTTGTCCAGCTTTGCCAGCCAGTTAGCGGCCGATAGCGGGCCATAGGTTTTCGAGTCCGTATGCTCGGCGACCAATTCGCGGATATTGACGAAATAAGCGGGGCCACTCGGCAGGCCGAGTTCCTTGCGCTTCTTGTCCATCGCCGCGGCCTGTTCGGGGGTCGGTTCGATCCCGGTCACGGGCTTGAACAGGATGACGTCGAAGTCCGCGCCATTTTCATGGAAGAAAAGCTGGGTCGGCGGGAAGCCGCCGGCTGCGGCGACTTCGTCGGCCTGCGCGATGCGGCGGATGAACTCTTCCTGCTTGCCCGGGGCAAGCTTGAAGATTTCGAACCATGCTTCGGGCCACGGCGCGTCGGCCGCCGCCGGAGCGGGGGTGGGGGCTTGCTGGGCATGCGCCGCGGAAGCGAACGGGACCGCTGCAGCGAGCAAGAATGCGAAACGATATTTCATGATTTATCCCTCCTAGACCTCACAAGATTTCGCTCCGGCAGTGGATATTAAAACATCCAACATCGGCGACATCGAGGGGACCATGGTCAGCCCGCCGCCTTGCGAAGCGCGGCAAGCGCCGTGCGTGCCTCATAGGGGTTGAGGCTGGCGAAGCCGATGCGCAGGCCGCGCGGCGCATCGGCGCGCGTCATGAAGGATCTGGACGATGCAAAGCGCAGCCCCATCGCGGCCGCGCGCTGCTCCATCTGGTCGAGATCGGTGTCGTGAAAACGCAGCCAGAAGGCCAGCCCGCCGTCGGGCATCCGATAGTCGGCGATGTCGCCCAGCGTCTTGTCAATTTCGGCGGCGAAACTTTCGCGCCGCTTCGCATAAATCTGTCGCACCTTGCGCGCGTGCCGCCGCAATTCGCCATTTTCGATCAGTTCGGCGGCGGCATCTTCGGTGAGCGTATTGCCCATGCCGTCGGTCAGCGAAACCATATGCGCGATCGCGTCGATCACCGGCGGCGGCGCGGCGACATAGCCGATGCGCAGCGCGGGCAGCAGCAGCTTCGACATCGAGCCGACATAGATGACGAGCCCTGGACCATAGCCCGCCATCGGCAGCAGTGGCTGCGATTCAAAGTGGAATTCATGGTCGTAATCATCCTCGATGATCGCAAAACCGAACTGCCGCGCGAGTTCGAGTAGACGAAGGCGGCGCTCGGGCCGCAGCGATACGGTCGTGGGAAACTGGTGGTGCGGTGTCACGAAGACCGCGCGTACGGCGTTGCGGCGACACGCATATTCGACCGCGTCGGTATTAATGCCGTCCTCGTCAACATCCACAGGCACGATATTCGCACCGAGCGCGCGGAAAGCGGCGACCGCGGGTTCATAGGTCAGCGCCTCGACGATCACCGAATCGCCCGGGCTGACGAGCACCTGCGACGCCAGGAAAATGCCGTTCTGGCTGCCGCGCGTGATGCAGATATTCTCTGCGGTGACGGGAAGGCCGCGCTGGCTTTTGAGCATCGTCGCGATGCTTTCGCGCAAGGCCGGCGAACCGCGCGGATCGCGATATTGAAAGCCGTTCTCGCGCGATGCGTTATGCGCTGCCGAGCGATAGGCGCGGGCGAGCAGTTCCGCCGGGAACAGGCGGCCGTCGGGCGCGCCTTCGTCCAGCTTCAGTCCCGATCCGGAAGGCAGGGCGAGTGGCCGTTCGGGAGGCGGGGCAAAACGATAATCGACCGCCGCATTGCTCATCGTCGCTTCGATTTCGGCGTGTTGCCGCTTGACCGGATCGGGCAGCGAGGTGGCGACCATCGTCCCCCGCGTACCGGTCGAATCGAGCCATCCCTGGGCGATCAGATCCTCATAGGCGAGGACGACAGTCTTGCGATTCACGCCCAATATCTGGGCGAGTTCGCGGCTGCTTGGCAAATAGGCGCCGGAGGTCAGGCGGCCGCGTTCGATGTCGCGGATCACCGCCTGGATGATCTGCATATACATGGGGACATCGCGGCTTCGCGAAATGCGATCCCCCAGGCTGACCGGCCATGGACGCAACATTGGATTACCCCTTTTCCCGATTTCTTTGAAAGCAGGGGGCCAAATGTAACGCGATCGGTCGGCGAGAGCAAGTCGGCCTTGGTCCCCCACACTTTTCGATTTTGGTGCTTGATGCAGTTCCAAAGCTGAAAGACAAACCCCAAGGTCGATGCCAGATGCCCGCGCCGGGCATAGCGACGTCGACCCGAAAGTAGAGGCAGGGGGCGAAGTGGGGCTGTTCGAGCAATTTGACGATGCCGATGTGCGTGCGCTGGTGGAACAGTTTCCGTTGGCGTGGGTCTGTGGCGGCCATGCCGACGACCTGCAGGCGAGCTTGCTGCCACTGATCGGCGTTTTCGACGATGACGGACGGCTGGTCGAGCTGATCGGCCATCTGATGAAGTCGAACCCGCTGTGTGCCGCGCTGGAGGCCGACGCGCGCGCGACGATCCTGTTCAACGGCCCCGGCGCCTATGTCAGCCCCGAACATGCCGGGGTGCGCGACTGGGCGCCGACTTGGAACTATGGTCAGCTCAAGATCGGCGCCGACATCCATCTGGACGATGATCTGACCGAAGAATCGCTCGACCTGTTGATCGCGGCGATGGAGGCGGGGCGGGCGCACCCTTGGAGCGTCGAGGAAATCGGGCCGCGCTATCGCGGCATGCTGGGCCGCATCATCGGGTTTCGCGCGACGGTGACGCGCCTTTCCGGCAAGTTCAAACTGGGCCAGGATGAAAGCGACGAGGTGCTGGGTTCGATTCTGGACACGCTGCCCGACGAAGAAACGGCGGCGTGGATGCGGCGGTTCAACAGGGGGCGGCTATGACGATCAAGCGGATTGCGATGCTGGCGATGGTGGCGACGGCGATGCTGTCGGCAGGGCCGGTTGGTGCGCAGCGATCGGCGCCCATGCCGTGGCAACAGGATCCGTTCCCAAGCCGGTACAAGGCGCCGCCGCCCGACGACATGCTGTTGAAAGGGGCGACGATCCTGGACGGCGTGGGCGGACGGATCGACGGTGGCGACGTGCTGATCCGCGGCGGCAAGATCGTCGCGGTGGGCAAGTCGCTGGCCAATCCGGGCGTGCGCGAGGTTGACGCGGCGGGCCGCTGGGTCACCCCGGGAGTGATCGACGTGCATAGCCACGACGGTACCTTCGTCCTGCCGCTGACGGCGATTGATCGCGAAGCCTCCGACGTGTCCGAAGTGAGCACGCCGAATGCCGCCGACACCTGGATCGAAACGGCGGTCAATGCGCAGGACATGGGGTTCGATCGCGCACTGTCGAACGGTGTGACGACAATCCAGATTCTGCCCGGCTCGACGCCGATCTTTGCGGGACGTTCGGTGATCGTCAAACCGGTGCGTGCGCCGACGGTATGGGAAATGAAGGCGGTCGGCGGCGTCCAGGGTTTCAAGATGGCGTGCGGCGAAAACCCCAAGAGCTGGGGCGCGGAAAAGGACAATGAGGGGCCGACGAGCCGGCAGGGCGTCGTCAGCTATATGCGCCAGCAGTTCATCGATGCGCAGCGTTACAAGCGCCAGGTCGAACAGGCGCGGGCGGGCGCGGGCGCGATGCCGCCGCGCGACCTGAAGCTGGAGGCGATCGCGGGTATCCTGTCGGGCGACGTCCGGGTGAACCTGCACTGCTATCGTGCCGGTGACATCGCCGGGGCGCTGTCGATTGCCAAGGAGTTCGGCTTTCGCATCGGGGCGATCCATCATGCGACCGAGGCGTACAAGATTCCCGGACTGCTGCGCGAAGCGGGCACTTGTGCGGCGGTTTGGGCGGACTGGTGGGGGTTCAAGCTGGAGGCGCAGGACGCCGTTCGCGCCGAAGCGCCGATGCTGGAGCAGGCGGGCGTATGCGTGATGATGCATTCGGATTCGCCCGCCGACGGACAGCGGCTCAACATCGCGGCGGCGAAAGCAGCCGCGGCAGGGCGGCGCATCGGCATCGACATACCGCCCGAGCGAATGATCAAATGGACCACGAGCAACCCAGCGAAGCTGCTGGGCATGGACAAGCGCGTCGGGACGCTCGCACCGGGCTATCAGGCCGACGTCGTGCTGTGGTCGGGCAATCCGTTCAGCATCTATAGCCGCGCCGACCTGGTCCTGATCGACGGCGCGATCGCATGGGATCGTTCGGCGCCGCGCAACGGTCCGGTGTCCGACTTCGAATTGGGACGCGGAGGAGCACGGCCGTGAGGATGTTCGCAAGCCTGATCGCGCTGGCGATCGCTAGCCCCGCCGCTGCCGAAACGATCGCGGTGACCCATGCCGAAGCCTGGACGATGGAGGGCGATCAGCCCGTCCGCGACGCGACGATCCTGATCGAGGGCGGCAAGATCGTTTCGGTCACTGCCGCGGGCGACGTTCCGGCCGGCGCAAGGGTGATCGACGCGCGCGGGAAGCCGGTGACCCCCGGCTTTGTCAATGCGGCGACGCAGATCGGCCTGGTCGAGGTGGCGGGGTCGCCCGACACCAGCGACACGAGCTCCGCCGACGAGCGCAATCCGGGCTATGACGTTAGTCGTGCGCTCAACGGCAATTCGACGCTGGTCAGCCTGGCGCGTGCGGACGGCATTACCCGCGCGCTGATCTATCCCGCGCCGTCGCGTCACGCACCGTTCAACGGCGAAGCGGCATTCGCGCGCCTGCGCGACGGGGTCGATATCCTCGATACTGCGAACGTCGGCGTCTATACGGTTATCGGCGGCGGGGCGTGGGATCGGCTGGGATCGCGCGCCGTGCAATGGACCGCGCTGCGCAAGGCGCTGGAAGAGGCGCGCCGCGCAAACGCCGCGCCACCGGTCGCCGAAGACGGCAAGGGAAAGAAGGATCGTCGTGGCGGACCCCAAGGCGGACCGCCGGGCGGCGGTCGTGGCGCCGGCGAGGATCCGATCCGCGGGGTGATCGCGGGCGATATTCCCCTGGCGATCCAGACGCAGCGGGAATCCGACATCCGTCAGGCGGCCGCGCTCGCGAATGATTTCGGTATCCATGTGATCGTTGTCGGCGGGACCGAGGCATGGCGCGCCGCCGATGTGCTCGCGGCCGCAAAGGTCGCGGTGATACTCGACCCGCAGGTCAACCTGCCTTTCAATTTCGACCAACTCGGCGCGCGTCAGGACAATGCGGCGTTGCTTGCCAAGGCGGGCGTTCGCGTTGCCGTGGGGCAGGCGGGTGGCCCCATCCACGCCAATTACAACGCCGGAATGGGATTGCGCGAGGGCGCGGGCATCGCGGTCGCGAATGGTCTGCCCTATGTCGAGGCGCTGCGCGCGGTGACGGTCAATCCGCTGGCGATCTGGGGTCGAGGCGGCGGCACGCTTGTGGTCGGTGCGGATGCCGATCTGGTCGTCTGGGACGGCGATCCGCTGGAACCCTCGACCAATGCGGTAAGCGTCATCGTCGAGGGACGTGAGACCGGCATCCGGTCGCGCCAGGACCAGCTTGCCGAACGTTACAAGGACGCACGCTGATGCCGGTGTTGCTCGTTGGCTGTGGCCGGATGGGCAGCGCGATGGCGCGCGGCTGGCGCGGCAGCGGGCAGGTGATGGCGTTCGATCCGATGGTCGAAAGCCTGCCCGAAGGGGTCGAGCGCATCGATGCGTTGGATCGCGTTGCGGGAGGGGCCGACCTTGTGGTCGTTCTGGCGGTGAAGCCGCAGTCGTTCGGGGCGGTGGCAGAGGCGCTGCGGCCGCTTGCGGGCAGTGGCGCGCTGTTCGTGTCGATCATGGCGGGCGTCACGCTTGCTTCGATGAGCGGGGCGCTCGGCGGCACGCGCCGTGTCGTGCGCGCGATGCCGAACACGCCCGCCGCGATTGGAAAAGGGATTACGGCCGCGGCCGCGGGAGACGGGCTTGCGGACGGTGATCGCGGGATCGTCGAACGGCTGCTCGCGCCCACCGGCGACCTGGTCTGGATCGACGATGAAGGCCAGATCGATGCGGTGACGGCGGTGTCGGGCAGCGGTCCGGCCTATTTCTTCCGTTTCACCGAAGCGCTTGCCGCAGCGGGGGAGCGGGCGGGTTTGCCGGCGGCGCTTTCGATGCGGCTGGCGCGCGCGACTTTTGTCGGCGCGGCGGCGCTGGCCGAGACCGACAAGGCCGAACTCGCGGAGCTGCGACGACAAGTCACGAGCCCAGGCGGAACGACCGCCGCGGGGCTGACCGAAATGGACAAGGACGATGCGATCGATGCGCTGGCAGGAGCGATCGTCGAGGCCGCTGCGGCGCGTTCGCGCGCACTCGCGGGCTAAGGGAAATAGCTCCGGCGTGTAGCGCCGGCGCGGGAGAGACAGATGACCGATATTCCAGGAATAATCGGCGCGGCGGCTGACGGCCACGCGTCGGCCGACATGCGCGCGGGGACGTCCGCCGAACTCGACAGAAAAACGCGCGCGCGCGCCGCAGTGGCGGGGTCGGCGGGCAATCTGATCGAATGGTATGACTTCTACGCCTATGCCTATACCGCGCTCTATTTCGCCTCCTCCTTCTTTCCGGAGGGGGATCGCACCGCGCAGCTTCTCAATGTCGCGGCAATCTATGCCGCCGGCTTTTTGATCCGCCCGCTCGGCGGCTGGTATTTCGGGCGCTACGCCGACCGTCACGGTCGCCGCGCGGCGATGATCGCGTCGGTGCTGCTGATGGGCGCGGGGTCGCTGCTCGTCGCGGTCCTGCCGACCTATGCGACGATCGGGGCCGCTGCGCCGGCGTTGTTGCTCGTCGCGCGGTTGATGCAGGGCTTTTCGACGGGCGGCCAATATGGTGCCGCGGCAACCTATCTCAGCGAGATCGCCGAGCCGGGGCGGCGCGGCTTTTTCGCGTCCTTTCAGTTCGTGACGCTGATCGGCGGACAGCTCTTTGCGTTGCTCGTCATCTTTCTGTTGCAGGAGGTGTTCAGCGATGACGCGATCCGCGACTGGGCGTGGCGCCTTCCGTTCATTCTGGGTGCCGTTCTCGCGGGGATGTTCCTGCTGTTCCGCGATGCGATGCACGAGACCGCCGAACCGGCATCGAAGGGGCAGGATGCGGGCTCGCTGAAGGCGCTGATGCGTCATCCGCGCGCGATGTTCACCGTGATGGCGCTCAGCGCGGCGGGAGCGGTCACGCTTTATACCTTCACGACGTACATGCAGAAATATCTGGTCAACACCGCGGGCATGGACGTGTCGACGGCGAGCCGGATCATGCTGGTGGTTACCTTCGCTTTCCTGCTGCTGCAGCCCGTCCTCGGCATATTGTCGGACCGGATCGGACGGCGGACGAACCTGCTGATCTTCAGCGGTGGCATGGCGCTGTTTTCGGTGCCGCTGCTGGGCGCGATCGGTACGGCGCAGTCGGTATGGACTGCTGGCCTGTTCGTATTTGCGGCGCTGGCGATCATGAGCTTCTACACCTCGGTCTCCGGGCTGTTCAAAGCCGAATTGTTCCCGGCGAACGTGCGCGCGTTGGGGGTCGGGCTGGGCCATGCGATTGCGTCGGCGATCTTTGGCGGAACGGCCGAATATGCGGCTTTGCTGCTGAAGCAGATGGGGCATGAGCAGGTTTTTGCCTGGTATGTGTCGGCCGTCTGCGCGGTCGCCTTTGTCGTTGCGCTGCGGATGCGCGAGCCGCGTGCACACGGTCATCTTCACTGATCAAAAAGAACGGAGTTTCCCCGATGAAATCGATCCATCTCTTCCTGTCTGCCGCCCTGGTCGCAAGCGGTCCCGCCGCGGCGCAGGAGGCGCCGCCCGAACTGCCGTACACGATGACCGGCAGCGTCACCTTGCCCAGCACCAATACCGGGTGGGACTATGTGAAGTTCGAACCCGGCAGCGCGCGGCTGTTCATGGGGCGGCTGGAGGACGGGCTGACCGTCTATGACGTCGATCGCGGACAGGCGGTGATGACGCTGCCGAACTCGATCGGCGCGAACGGTCCCATCCTGCTTCCGAAATATGATCGCGGCTATGTCGCGATGGCCGACGGCTCGCTTCTCAGCTTCGACCTCAAGACGCTGACGGTCATTGCGCGGACGAAACTGGCAAGCGACGGCGGGCTCAACAGCGGCTCGCTGGACCCCGCAACCGGTCGCCTGCACGTCATCACCGGCACCCGGCCGAAGGAGGCGACCTGGTTCAGCATCGATGCCGCGACGGGCAAGCTGCTGGCGACGACGCGCTTTCCCTTTCGCAAGATGGACGACCCCGCCGCCGACGGTAAGGGCAATCTCTATGCCCCCGCGCGGCTAGACGGAATCGTGCTGAAGCTGGATTCGCGGACGCTGAAGGAACAGGCGCGCTGGGACGTCGGATGCAACGTGTCGAAGATGAAGTATTTGGCAGCGACGAACCGTCTGCTGGGCGCATGCACCGGCGACAAGCCGGCGGTGTTCCTGATGGACCCGGCGAACGGAACGATCCTGTCGCGCGTGACGATCGGCAAGGGGCTGGACGCTCTGGCCTATGACGAGGATCGCGAACGGATCGTCAGCAGCAATTACGAGGGGTCGATGACCGTCATCCGGCGCGACGGCGACAAGCTGTCGGTTGTCGCGACCGTGCGCACCGCGTTCGGTGCGCGCATGATGGACATCGATCATCGCACGGGGCGGCTCTATCTGGTGAATGCGGACTCGACCGATTTTCCCGCGAAGGATGGCGGCGAAGAGGTAACGCGTTATCATCCGGACAGTTTCCGGGTCGAAACCTGGCAACCGAACTGAGGCACGGACGAGGGAGCGGCGTATGAAGCGGGCGATCTGGACGGCACTGGGCCTGGTTTCGGCGATGACGGTCGCGGCGGTGCAGGCGAAGGAGACCGCGGCGCTGCCGCTGACTCCCGCGCGTACACTGGACTATCAGGTATCGAGCGGCACCTTCATGTCGCTGGCCGTGTCGCCCGACGGCAAGACGATCCTGTTCGACATGCTGGGGGAAATTTACGCCGTCCCCGCGACGGGCGGAAAGGCGGTTCCGATCGCCACTGGCCTGGCGTTCGAGGTGCAGCCAACCTTTTCGCCCGACGGCAAGTGGATCGCCTATGTCAGCGATCGGTCGGGGGGCGACAATGTCTGGATTGCGCGCGCCGACGGCAGCGGGGCGCGGCGGATCAGCGATGAAGATGAAGGCGCAGTTCGGACCTCGCCCGAATGGAGCGCGGACGGCAAGTCGGTCTATGTCAGTCGGTACCGCATCCGGCTCGACCGATATGAATTGTGGCGGCACCCTGTCGATGGGGGCGCCGCCGAACTGCTCGCGCCCGCAAAGCCGAACGAGGATGCGCCGCGCGCTTCATGGCAAAGCACGCTGGGCGCGGCGGCGTCGCGCGACGGCAAATATCTCTATTATGCACGGCGCACCGGCGACCTGTCGTTCGACGAGCCCGTGCCGTGGACGATCGTCCGCCGCGACCTCGCGACGGGTGTCGAGGAGACGGTGATTGGCAGCTCCGGCGGACGCGAGGCCGGCGGCGAGACTTTCTTTCGTCCCGCCATCTCGCCCGACGGCAAGTTGCTAGCCTATGCGACCCGGCGGATGAACCAGACCAGCCTGCGCGTTCGCGATCTGACGACGGGCGTCGATCGCGATCTGGGGCCGGCGCCGCTGGACCTGATGAATGGCGCGGCGTGGCTGGACCTGATCCCGCGCTATTCTTTCACGCCTGACGGCAAGACGATCCTGATCGCCTATAATGGCAAGATTGAGCGGCGACCGCTCGACGGATCGGCGACCAGCCAGATCGCCTTCACCGCGCGGCTCAAGCTGGCGGTCGGCCCCAGCACGCGCATCGCCTTTCGCGAAGATACGGGACCGGTGCGCGCGAAGCTGGCGCAGGGGAGTACGCCGTCGCCCGACGGTCGCGCGCTGGCCTTTGCGGCGCTTGGCAGCGTCTATGTTCAATCGCTGGATGGCAGCGCGTCGAAACGGCTTCCCATCGTCGGCGATCCGTCGTCGTTGCCAAGCTGGAGCCCGGACGGCAAGCGTATCGCCTATGTTAGCTGGAGCGAACATGGCGGCGGGGCGGTGTGGACGATCGCTGCGGACGGTTCGGGCGCGCCGGTCAAGGTCAGTGACATTGCCGCCTTTTATACCCACCCCGCGTTCACGCCCGACGGCAGCACGATCCTGGCGGTGCGTTCGGCGGCGGCAGCGCGCCAGCAAAGCAGCTTTGAATTCGGAACGGTGCGGTCGGCCGAACTGGTCGCCTTTCCGGCGGCGGGCGGGGCCGCGCGTATCGTCATCAGCGGCCGATTGGGCCAGCGGCCGCATTTCGTCGCGGGCGA
Source organism: Sphingomonadales bacterium (assembly GCA_017309275.1). Taxonomy (GTDB): domain Bacteria; phylum Pseudomonadota; class Alphaproteobacteria; order Sphingomonadales; family Sphingomonadaceae; genus Sphingopyxis. Next base: position 29,757 of record JAFKLT010000039.1, read on the forward strand.
ACCCGGCACCGCCTATCTGATGGGTGATGATGGCCTGATCGCGGTCGATATCGTCAGCGGCGAGCGCCGCCCCGTCGCCAATGTGAAGGCACAGGGATATTATTTCACCGAAAAGCCGGTTGGCGTCGACGACATGCGGCTCAGTCCCGACGGGAAATGGATCGCGGTCCAGACCAGCGAACAGCTTTACGTCCTGCCGCGCCCGACCGATGCGAACGTTGCGGTCGACCTGACGGCGGCGGGCGCGGCGGCGCGGCGGGTGACCGACATGGGCGCCGACTTCTATGACTGGCGTGCCGACGGCAGCCTGATCTGGACGGTCGGAAACTATGCGCAGACGCTGGACGGTCCTGATGCGCCGCTGCCCAAATCGCATGTCGAACTGATCGCGGAGATGCCGCGCGCGCGTCCGTCGGGCAGCCTGCTGCTGCGCGGCGCACGGGCGCTGACGATGGCGAACGGTGACAAGGCGATCGAGGACGCCGACATATTGATCACCGGCGACCGTATCGCTGCGATCGGCCCGCGCGGAAGCTTTGCCGTGCCCGCTGGAACACCGACGCGCGAGCTTGGCGGCAAAACGGCTACGCCGGGTTTCATCGACGATCACGACCATATCGGCGGCGTGCGCCGCAATGTCATCGGTTATGAAGAATGGGGGCTGCGTGCGCGGCTTGCCTTCGGGGTCACGACGTCGTTCGACCCGTCGACGCTCGGCATCGACCAAATCGCGTATCAGGATATGATCGACGCGGGATTGATCGTCGGACCGCGACTGCGCTCGACGGGCCCGGCGCTGTTCTCAAAGGAACGTTTTGCCTCGCTCGACGATGCGCGCGCGGTGCTGCGCCGCTATCGCGAGGCGTGGGGATTGCGCAACATCAAGCAGTATCGCGGCGAAAGCCGGACCGTCCGGCAATGGATCGCGATCGCTGCGCGCGAACAGGGGCTGCTTCCCACTACCGAGGGGAGCCACAATCCCAAACTGATCCTGACGCAGATATTGGACGGCTATGCCGGCAACGAACATGCGTTGCCGATCGCGCCGTTCCAAGAGGATGTGCTAGGCCTCTATCGCGCGATGCGGACGAGCTATGTCTCGACGCTGCTCGTCAATACGAGCGGGCCGACCGGACGTGACTATTTCGTCTCTCGCTATGATCCTGCGCTTGACGCCAAGGTTAAGCGGTTCTGGTCGCCGCCTGCGATCGCGCACAAATTGGCCCATCGCGAATGGGGATCGCTCGATGCATCGCGCTTGCCGATACTTGCTGCCGATGCTGCGAAGCTGGCCGAAAACGGCGCTCTGGTCGGAATGGGTTCGCACGGCGACGAGCCCGGTATCGGCTATCACTATGAAATGGAGGCGCATACGCTGGGCGGCATGACGCCGCTCGCGACGCTGCATGCCGCGACCGCGGGCGCGGCGGAGACGATCGGGCGGCTCGATGACATGGGAACGCTGGAGGCGGGCAAATATGCCGACATATTGGTCTTCGACGCGGACCCGCTCGCCGATATCCGCAACACGCGCTCGGTGAAGCTGGTAATGCGCGGCGGTCAATTGTTCGACGCCGATACGCTCGACGAACTGTGGCCGGAGGCGCGCAAGCTGCCGCCGCCCTGGTTTGCGAACGGCGATCCGGTTATGCAGTGGCTACCTGTCGGAGAGGGCGAATGAGAGCGGTTATCGATCCGGAAATCCGGCTGTTCCTCAACGAGATGAAGGCGCGCTGGGCGCAGCATCCGCCGTTCGAGACGCTGGACTTTCCCCAACAGCGAGCCGTGTCGGAAAAGGTCCGCGAGCGTTGGGCCGAGGGTGGTCCCGTGATGGCCGAGACGATCGAGCGCGAATTCGACGCGGGAGCCGGCGCGCTTCGGCTGCGCATCCACAGACCCGCCGGCGTCGAGGCGCCCGCTCCCGCGCTCGTCTATCTGCACGGCGGCGGCTTCACGCTCTTTTCGATCGACACGCACGACCGGTTGATGCGCGAATATGCGGCGGCGGGCGGCTTCATCGTGATCGGTGTCGATTATCCGCTGTCGCCCGAGCATAAATATCCCGTCGCGCTCGATCGGATCGAGGCGCTGATGCTGTGGCTCGGCGCGCATGGTGACCAATGGGGCGTTGATCCTGAATGGCTTGCCATCGGCGGGGATTCGGCGGGCGCCAACCTGTCGTTCGCGACGGCGCTGCGGCTGCGTGCACGGGGCGAGGGGGGACGCGTGCGCGCGATCCTGTCGAACTACGGCTATTTCACCCCCGACGTATCGGACGAGGCCGAGGCTCAGTTCGGTGGACCGGGGTCGATCATGGATCGGGCCGAGGCGCAAAACTATTACGCCAATTATTTCAGCGATTGGGACAGGGAAAAGGACGATCCTCTCGCTTGTCCGATCCTGGCCGACCTGGGTGCGTTACCGCCGGTGCTGCTCGTGATTCCGGAATGCGATCTGCTGACAGAACAGTCCATCGCAATGGCGGCGCGGCTGGAGGAGGCGGGCGTTGACGTTACCGCCACCACCTATCCGGGCGCGACGCACAGTTTCCTTGAGGCAATGTCGGTGGCGCAAGTCGCGCGCGATGCGATCGCCGACGGTGCGGCCTTCGTCAGGCGGTCGCTCGGCTGATTGCGCCGCGCCGCGACCGGCATATATTAACCGACTGTCGCTAACAGCCGGATGCGCCTGGTCGCCTGCGTTTGGGGAAGTCAATGATCCGCCTATTCCTGTCCGTCGACATGGTCGGCTCGACCCAGTTCAAGGCCCGGTTCACCGGGCAGGGCAGCCACGGCTGGCTGGAAATCTTTCGCGCCTTCTTCAGCAATTTTCCGTTGATGCTGGCGGGGCAGGTCGGTTTCGAGTTCATCGACGACGAGCGGACGCCCTCGATCGATATCTGGAAGGCGATGGGCGACGAGGTCATATTTGCCGCCGAACCGCAGAGCGCCGATGAGGCGGCGTCGATCCTGCGTGCGCTGCTGCGCGCCATGTCGATGTACGAACGCAAATATTTTGAGCGCGTCCCGCTGCGCCTCAAGGGCACCGCGTGGCTGGTCGAATTCGGCGAGCAGAATATCGAACTCGACATCGCCGAACTCGCGGCGGGCGATGGCGCGCGGCATATCGATTATATCGGCCCCGACGTCGATCTGGGCTTTCGTCTTTCCAAATTCGCTCGCCCCTCCAGCCTTGTCGTTTCGCTCGACCTGCTCGAACAATTGCTTGAGGCTGGCAACGCCGACGCGCTGTCGCTGCACCTCGTCGGCCGGGACGAACTGAAGGGCGTGATGTTCGGTCGGCCCTATCCGATCGTCTGGGCGAGCGACGCCGACGCCGGTTTCGACTTCATGCCGTGGGAGGTCGAGGAGTGCCCGATGGTGGCGTCGGCGTCGAACGCTGCGCCGACCGACGCGGTGCGCCTGAAGGACGCGATCACCGACATGCGGCTGTATCTGCGCAAGATGCACGGCGTCGATCGCGCGCCGCTGGCGCTGGGCGGTCAGGCCGGCGCCGGCCCCTCGTAACAGACCACCAATATCGCGATATCGTCCGACTGCGGTATCTCTCCGACAAAGGTACGGACGCTGTCGGCGAGCCCCTCCGCGATGAAGCGAGCGGACGGGTTCTCGCGCGTGCGTTCCAGCGCCGAACGAATGCGGTCGGCGGTGTAGAGCTCGTCATCGGGGCCGGTCGCTTCGGATACGCCGTCGGTGAACAGGATCAGCGCGTCGCCCGGCTGAAGCGAGAAGGCGTCCGCCTGATATTCGACGTCGTCGAATATGCCCATCGCCATGCCCTGTTTCTTCTTCAATCGCTCGACGCCGCCATCGGCGCGCACGATGAACGGTGCCTCATGCCCACCGTCGCTGTAGGTTACGCGTCCGTCGCGCAGATCCAATATGCCGGCAAAGGCGGTGACGAACATCTCGGCGACATTGTCGCGCGCCAGTTCGGCGTTGACGCGGTTCATGATCTCGTCGGTCGAGGCGGCGGACAGCGCCTGCGCCTTGAACAGCGTCGTCGTCATCGCCATGAACAGCGCCGCTGGCACACCCTTGCCGGCGACGTCGCCGACGACGAAGAACAGCCGGTTCCGGTCGATCAGGAAATAATCATACAGGTCGCCGCCGACCTGTTTCGCTGGTTCGAGCATCGCGAACACGTCAAGGTCGGTGCGGCCGGGGAAGGGCGGGAATTTGCGAGGGAGCATTCCGACCTGGATGTCGCGCGCCGCGGTCAGCTCGCCCTCGACGCGTTCGCGCGCGGCGGTCGCGGTCTCGACCTCGATCAGATAGCGTTGCAGGCGCGCGATCATCCCCGACATCGCCTCGGCAAGGCTTCCGACCTCGTCGCCGCGTGCGCCGCCGATCTGCTTTATCGCCTCCAGTTCCTGCTCGTCCGGCTCGAAGCTGCGCTCTTCCATCCCGCGCGTAAAGGCAGTCAGCTGTGCCAGCGGTTCGACGATCCGGCCGATGAGCATCCACCCCACAGCAAGCGACAGCGCGAACATGATCACGCCGACCGCGATCGACTGAAACAGCGCTTCGCGCAGATTGGCGTCGAGCTGGTGGAGGTCGACGTCGGCGCCGATGACATAGGTGCGCCCGTCGCGCATCCGCACGGGTTTGTATATCGACCGGAACCGTCCGAAGCTGTCGCTATATTCGTCGAAGCGAACGCGGCCGTCGGTGAAGCTGTGGTGCAGCTTTGCGGGTGCGGTATCATAGAGCGCGAAAAAGCCGGTCTGCGATCCCGCCTGCATCTCCGCGACCGTCGCGCTGGTCGCGACGGTGCGGATCTGCGACCCGAATTTCATATAGGTATAGACGTAGGCGAGCCCGGACCGGTTCGCAAAGCGCGACAGCCGGTCCTGCACCGCATCGAATTCGCCGTGCTGTACCGAATCCATGTGCTGAATATGGTCGTGATAGCCGTCGGGGATGATTTCACGCACCGCATTCGCTGCGGTGACGAGTTGATTATCGATACCGTTGAGGATTTCCGCCCGGTCGATGCTGTAGAGAACGAGCGAATAGGCGGTGGCCGCGATCAGGTTGAGCGCGAACAGCAGCAGCAATAGCTGGGGCTTGAGCCCGAATTTTCTCTTTCGTCCCGACATTGCCCCGCCGTCGGCATCATTGCCGCTTTGCATCGCCCCTGACAACCGTGCGGCTGACTTCGTCAATATTTTATTGCTATGGCCTCTCAATTGGTACGGGGCGAAGGGGCAAGAAGCGTTGATTGACAGGCTGAACCGTCTGTTTCGCGTCGAGCGTGGCGAATGGCCAAAGCTGATCCAGTTCGGACTGTTCGGCTTTCTGCTGCAGATGGGCCTGGGCGTCGGCTTCAGCGCGGGCGATGCGGCGTTCTTCAGCAACGTCGGCGCGGATGCGCTGCCCGTGATCTTCATGCTCACCCCTGCGGTGATGCTCGTCTACACCGGTGTATTCTCCGTCCTGATGGTGCGCTTCTCGCTCGATCGCATGGTGATGGCGACACTGGCCATGCTCGTCGCGGGCGGCGTGCTGCTGTGGGCGCTGCTCGACCGGGCGGGCGACAGTCAGCCGCTCTATTATGCGCTGAAGCTGTACCTCGCGATGTGGTACATCGCGATCTACAGCCTCTTCTGGAACTACACCGACGCCTATTTCGATATTCAGGACGCGAAACGGTTGTTTCCGCTATTCGCCGCCTTTTGCGCGCTTGGGACGGCCGCAGGTGCGTTGATCGTCAACCTGTTCGCCGCCACGATCCCGCTGCCGGGCTTTCTGCTCCTGTGGGCCGGCATCGCGTTCGTGACGATGCCGCTCGCCTATTCCATCGGTCGGCGCTGGCCGCAGCTTGCTGAAAATGATGCGGAAACGGACGGTCAGGCCGGGGGCATCGGCGCGCAGTTCGCGATGCTGGTGAAGGCCTTTCGTGGATCGCGTTATACGTTGGCGCTTACCGCGACGTTGTTCGTCACATTGTTGATGACCAACCTGGCCGAATATCAATATGCCGCCGTGTTGCAGCAAGGACGCAGCGAGACCGAGCTCGCCGCGCTGTTCGGCGCGCTCTATGCCGCCTCGAACATCTTCAATCTTGTCGTCTGCCTGTTCGTCTTCAACCGGCTGGTAACGCGGCTGGGCGTCCGCAACGTCGCTTTCATTTTGCCCTTCACTTATTTTGCGGTTTTCGGATTCTTCTTTCTCAGCAGCGGCTATGCGGCGGCGATCGCGGCCTTTTTCGCCTATCATGGCGTGCTGACGTCGATCGAGTACAACAACCAGAATTTGCTGTTCAATGCCGTCCCCTCGGCGATCAAGCGGCCGCTTAGGACGGTGGTCGAGGGGATGTGCGAGCCGCTGGCCAGCCTGATCGCGGGCGCCTTTCTGTTATACGCCGCCAAATATCTCGACCTGCGCGAGCTGTCGGGGATCGGGGTGATGCTGGGCGCGCTGTTGATCGCGATCGTCATGCTGCTGCGCCAGCTCTATCCGGCGGCGATGGTCGGCAACATGCGGCGCGGCTGGCTGAATTTCGGGCGACCGATTCCGGCGCTGACGGCTGAGGCCGATGCGCGGTTGCGCGAACTGGCGGTTGCCCCCGATGCGCCGCTCCATCGGCAGGCGGGCGAACTCGACGGTGAGGGCGAGACGGCGCAACTCGCCGATGCCGAGGCGATTGCCGCGCTGCTCGCCGCCGCGCCGCAACAGACGCCGCGTGAACGTCGCCGCAGCGCCGCGATGCTGGTCGACTTCGGCGAACCCGCGATCCCGCATCTGGTCGCCGCGCTGCGCGACGCACGACGGTCGCAGGGCGCGCGCGCGGTCGCGGCACGGGGGCTTGCCGCCCTGTCGCAGGCGCAATTCGCCGCGCAATCCGACGCGATCGTGGAAAGTGAACTCGATGCGGCGCGGCAGGCGATGGACAGCGCCCGGCGGCTCGATGCAGCGTCCGATGCCTCAGGCCTGACGGGCCTGCTGGCGCGGGCGCAGCGCGAACGTGCGAGCGCCACGGTCGACTTCCTGCTCGAGCTGCTCGCGCTTCGCGGACTGCTGCCCGATTCCGACTTGCTGATCGTGTCGCTCCATTCGTCGAATGCGAAAGTACGCGCGAATGCGATGGAAGCGATCGAGACGGGGATTGGCCATTCGCTGTTCCGCCGCGTCGATGCGGTGCTGCGGCCGAGCGATGATGCAGAGACATCGCCCCCGATGGAGCCGGAACTGATCGCGCTGATCGAGGCTGCGCTGGATCGGGGTGGACCGGTCGAGGTCGCCGTCTCGCTCGCCATGCTGCACCAGCAGCTTTCCGAAGCCGACTTCGTTCGCCGGACCGGTCGCCTGATCCACCCCGGCATGGCGGAGCCGTTGCGCCGCCAGCTGCTGGCCCTGATGGGCATGCGGCAGGACGAGGGGGCGGGGCGCGTCGCGCTGATAGACGCATTGCGGCGCACCCCGAACTTCGCCGCAGCGACGCTGGAAGCGCTTGCCGGGCTAGCCGCTGCGGCGCGATCCGAACCACCGGAGGCGGCGGCATGGAACGGCGCCACCGCGACGGGTGACCGCTTCTGGATCGCGCATGCCGACATCCGCGACACCGCCGCGCGGTACCCCGACCTCGCGCTGGTGATGCTGCGCCTGCAGGATGGACGCGGTCATGCGGCGTAAGGGCAGGATCGGCATCCAGGCGCTGTTGCTGCGCGTGTTCTTGCCCGTTGTGGTGCTCGCGGCGTTGTTGCTGGCGGCTATCGTCTATAACCGGGTCAATGCGACGATCCTTCGTCAGTTCGACGGGCGGCTGGTCGCAACCAGCGCGTTGACCGGCGCACTGATCGATCCCGCCGATCACGACTGGCTGATCGGCGAGGCCATGGGACCTGAGGCGGCGGCGGTCGCCGCCGAGCGCGACGTCCGCTATCGCCGCAACGTCGAACCGATGCAGCGGATCCGCCAGCGGCTTGAACTCACCTATATCTATACGCAGGTAACCAGCGGTTCGGCCGAGGTGCGCTATGTCCTCGACGGGACGGAGGGGGAGGAACACACGCCGCTCGGCTCGCCCGACAGTCTGCCACCCGACACGATGGCCGGGCTGCGCGATGTGCAGGCGCGGAACGGCATCTATGTCTCGCCAGTCGAATATCAGGAAAAATGGGGGCTGCTGAAAACCGCGGCGGCGCCAGTCTATGACGCCCGAGGACGCATCCGCGGCACGGCGGGCGCCGATGTCAATGTCTCGGTTATCCGGGTCGCGACCCAGAATGCCCTGTTCCTGAGCGCGATGATCGGTCTTGCCTCATTGCTCGCCTGCCTGCTGGTGACGCTGCAGATCGTCCGCCGCGTCGCGCGGCCGATCGAGCGGCTGACACAGGAAGCGCTGCGGATCGCCGCCGGCGACCATCGCCCGCCCGCTGCGGTCGGCAGCCCGCGTGAGGTCGCCAGCCTTCGCAAGTCGCTGGCGCAGCTCAACGACCATGTCACCGGCGAACTGGAGCAGGCGGTCGCGGCCGCCGCCCAGCACCGGCTGTCCACTAGCGAGCAAGCGCTGCTCGATAGCGAGGGCGCCAGCGTTGCCGTCACACTCTTCGACGTGCCGGGGCAGCAGGCAATATGGCTCCCTGTCGGACAGGGCGGGATCGAAGAGGCGCTGGCCGCGCGCGCGATGCAGCGCCTCCGCGATCGGATCGCGGACCGTCCGCAACTCGCGGAACGGATCGCGATGCTCGCCGATCTTGATCGCGGAATGTTGGTCATCGTCGATCCTACGTCGCGCCGACTGACGCTGGCAGGCCCCGAGCCGGTCGCGTTCGAGACCGATGATGGCTCCCTGCGCATAGTGCCCGATGAAGAGACGGTCTTGCCCCGCGGCGCCACCTGGCTGCGCCATCGCGGCGCGACGATCATGTTGTCGACGGGAGGCGCCCGATGATCGCGGTCGACATCATCGACCGCATGGCGGTGCTCGCGGCGATCCCGCCGTTCGACCGGCTGTCGGGTCGCGAATTGTTGCTGGTCGCCGAACAGGTGCGCCCGCGCACGCTGAAACCCGGCGCGCTGCTGTTCGAGGCGGGGCAGCCCGCGGATATGCTGCACGTCGTCGCCGACGGTTGGGCGATGGCTGGCCAAGAGCGCGCGCCCGGGCTGTTCGACGTGCCGTCGTTGCTTTTCTCTTTGCCCGTCGCACAGGACTATCGCGCCGGTCCAAAGGGGATGCAATCACTGTGCCTTGCGCGCCCGCATCTCTTCACCATTGCGCGCGAATGCCCCGAATTCATCGTCGGTCTTCTGGACATGCAGGCGTTGCAGCGATGAGCATAAGGTCGATCATTCTCGCGGCATCGACGCCATTGCTGATCCTGCTCGCGGCAGTGAACGGGGCGCTGCTCTATCACCAGAGCGAGGCCGAAATGCGTCGCGGGCTGGACGAGCGTGCGCTTGCCGCCGCGATCGTCGCCGCCGAATTCCTGTCGTCGGCGGACGATCCCGCGGCGCTGGCCCGCAGCCCGACGCGGCGTGCGGCGCTGGCTTCGGCGGCGGGGCATGTCGAGGGATTGGAAGGTTTTTATCTGGTTCAGGGCGATGGTGTCATCCTCACGCTGGCGCCGTCGAAAATGGGCTGGAAGCCCGCCGTCGCTGAGTCGCCAAAGGGAGCGGCGGTCGGCCCGCTCGCAAGCGCTGACGGACATCGCTACGTCGTCGCCCGCGCACCGGTTACGGGCGGCGGTCATGTCGTTGCACGGGTCGACGCCGACCCGCTGTACGAACAGTTGGGCGACCTGCTGCGGTGGATCGTCGCGGGCGTGATCGCGGCGGGCGTCGTCGGCGTGGCTACGGGTTGGCATGTCGCGCACCGGATTCGGCGCGAACTGGCGGCGAGCCGGGGCGTCATCGCAGCCCTCGACGCCGACGTGCCGCTCCCCGATACATCGGCGCTCACGATCGCCGAAGCCGCCGATCTGGCTGCCGCACTTCGGCTGTTGGATGTCAATCGTCGGACAGAGTTAACCGCGCTCCATCGACGGCTGGCGCAGGAGGACGGTGCGCGGACCGAGGACGCAGCGCTTGCCACATGGCGCGCAACGCTGTTTGCTCCGGTCGACGAGGTGGTCGCGGGCAGGCGCGTTGCGGCGCGGATGCTGGGCGACGCGCGGCCGGGCTGCTTTTTCGCGCTGTACCGCGGCGACGGCCGTGCGACGCTGGTGGTTGGGGAGTGCGGCGGGGCCGACGCACGCGAAGCGCTCGCGCTGGCCGTTTCGGCGCGGCGCTTTCTGGAAGGCCATTGGCACGAGCTGTGGGATGCCGGGGCGCTCGACACCCTGCACGAGGCTTTCGGCGCGGAGTGCGTGCGCCATGTGACATGGGCCGAGGTCGACCTGGAAGTGGGGATACATCTGCTGGCGGTTTCCGATCCCGACAATATGGCGGCGGCGGAAACCTATGTCCGTGCCGATGCGGAAGGCGCGCCGGCCAAGTGCCTGGACGCCATCGCGGCGCTGCTCGAACCAGATGGCGTCTTTGCTATCGTCGGTCCCGCCTGATCAGCGTATCGCGGCCAACCCCGCGTCGATGTCAGCCGCGATCGTGAAGATGGCGGTAAAGCCGCTGATGTCGAACACCTCGTACACCGCGGGGGAGAGGCCGGTCAGGACCAGCTTGTGTCCCGTCGCCTTCGCCGCCTTTACGCCCTTCAGGAACACGCGCAGCCCGGCCGAGCTGACATAGGCGACGTCGCTCAGGTCCATGACCGTGGCCGCGTGCTGCTGGACGCGATCAGGCAGAACGGTTTCCAGCGCTCCCGCGCTGTTGCTGTCGATCCGCCCCGACGCCGCGACGAGCCATGCGCCATCGAGCTGCTGTTCCGTAATTTCCATTGCCGTTTCCCGTTACCCCTGCGGCGCCCGTCGCCCCGCACCATTATGTAGCGATTGAGAAATTTTTCCACTCGATTAAGCTGAAGCCCCGCAAGCATTCGTCTTGCATCCTGGAACGATCGGTATCGTGGCGACCGAATTCGACTGTATATTGTCCGACGGACGTGCCGGTTTACAGGGCCTGATGGACGGTGCGGAGACCTTTCTGGCAATGGCCGGCGTGCCCGATCGCGCCGCCGCCCAGACTCTGGTCGCGCTGGACGAGGTGGTCAGCAACATCTTCATGCACGGCGTCAGGGAGGGGGAGCCCACCGTTCGCGTCCACCTGAAGGTAGGGGAAGGACGAATTTCGGGCGCGATCGACGATGACGGCATCGCCTTCGACCCACTGAACGCGCCGGCGCCCGATACGACCCTGCCGGCCGAGGAGCGGCCGATCGGTGGCCTTGGCCTTCATATCGTCCGAAAAACGATGGATCATATCCGCTATGACCGCGATCACGGACGAAATCGGCTACGATTCCATAAGACATTTGGGGTAGAGACTCGGGATTAGGGACCGCATCGCCGTGGCGACGAACGACACGGCGGCGAAGGGGGTTGGTAAATGTTCATGTCATCGCGCGCATGCGTGGCCGACACTGCTGTCGACACGCCGCTGCTTGCGGTCTGCCGCGACGACGGCGTCGGGCTGTGCGTTCGCGCGCTTCACGATTGCGCGTCGGGTGCCGTCGTCGAATCCTTCGATGGAGAGATCGGCCCCGACCTGTCGCAGCACAGCCTGCAGGTGCGACCAGGCCTGCACATCTCGGGCACGCAGCACATCGGCTATCTGTCGCACGGCTGCGACCCCAATTGCCGCCTCGACATGGTGCGGTTCGAACTCGTGACGCTGCGCGCGGTTACGGCAGGCGAGCTTTTGACGATCGATTATGCCGCGACCGAGGATCGGCTTTTTGCCCAGTTCGCCTGCGCCTGTGGCGCCGCCGACTGCCGTCGCTGGATCACCGGCCGCGACGAGACGATGAACGGCGAGGGCCTGAATTTCCTGGCCGTGCACGAGGGCGCGGCCGCGTCGGTGTGACGGCGGAACCGGATATGTCGGAATTCTGGTGGGAACGCGCGGATCTTCGCTATGAATCCGGGCGGCTGGTCTTTGCTGGCTGCGATGCTGCGGCGCTCGCGGAGGAGGCCGATGGGCCGCTCTATCTCTATTCGGCGGCGCGCATCCAGGCGAACCTCGACCGTGTCGCCGCGGCGCTGGATACGACCGGATGCGCCCATCGTATCTATTATGCGATGAAGGCCAATCGCAATCCGGCGTTGCTTGCGATGCTGGCGATGACCGGCCGGTGCGGAATCGATATCTGTTCACCGCGCGAGCTGGACCATGCGCTGGCGCAGGGGTTCGGTGCCGACCAGATCAGCTTCACGGGCACGGGGGTGTCGCGCCGCGATCTGGCGCATCTGCTCGCTCATGACGGACTGACTATCAACTGCGATTCGATCGGCATGATCCGCCGCATCGGCGAACAAACGCCGGGCCGTGCGATCGGCATTCGCGTCAATCCGGCGCGAGGCGTCGGCTATGGCGACAGCGAACGGCTGACCTATGCGGGCGCGCGAACCACCAAATTCGGTATCTATCGCGAACAATGGGGCGAGGCGCTGGCGGTGGCGCGGCAGTATCGCCTGCGCGTGACGAGCCTGCATTTCCATGTCGGCTGCGGCTATCTGAACGACCAGCTCGAAAGCTGGGAGGCAGCGCTGGCGGCGGGCCTTTCCTTTCTCGACGACCTGCCGGACGTTCGCGTGGTGAACATCGGCGGAGGGTTGGGCCTGCCGCACCGCGCAACCGATCGACCGCTCGATCTCGCGCTATGGGCCGGGCTGTTGCGGCGACATTTCGCGGGCCGCACGCTCGAAATCGCGGTCGAGCCGGGCGACTATATCGTGAAGGATGCCGGCATGCTGATCCTCGGCGTCACCAACGTCGAAACGAAGCGCGACACGCTGTTCGTCAGCGTCGACGGCGGGTTCAACCTGCATCCGGAGCCGGTCTTCTATGACCTGCCGTGCGAACCCGTGGCCTGCGCCCCGCGTGGCGCTGACCGGGCAACATGGCGCGATTGCACGATCGCGGGCAACATCAACGAAGCGCTCGACCTGTGGGCGGAGGATGTCACGATGCCGCCGTTGGAGGAGGGTGATTTCATCGCCTTCCTCAACGCCGGCGGCTATGGCGCGGCGATGAGTTCGGACCATTGCATGCGCGGCGCGTTCCAGGAAATCCTGCTCGACTGAAGGAGCGGCCGACCGAGGTCGGCGCGCACCGTTTCAATAGGCTTTCCGGTTCGGCTGGGCGAGTTCGGCCTCCGACGGCCAATGGCCCTGCGGATTTTCCCGTACGATCTCGGTCAGCAACGCCTTCGCGCCTTTCTCGTCGCCGGCAAAGCGGCGTTCCATCGCGATGGCGAATTTGATCGTGCTGTCGCGCGTATCCTTAAGACTGGCGGGGTCAAGGCGACCCTGCATGATCTGGACCGCCTGATAGTAAGTAAAATTCTCGATCAGCTTCAGTCCCGGCTCGATCGCGTCGATCGCGGCGCGTGCCTTGGCGTGCTCGCCCATCTTGCGATAGGCGATATAGGTCCAATAGGCGGTCGGCACGCGCATGTCGTCGCGCGCGAAGTCGGCGGCTAGGTCCAGCGACTTTGCCATGCCGGCAATCACCGTCGGATAGTCCCCGGTCGCGAAACTCGTCTGCGCGTGATAATAGACGATGTTCCCGCGATAGGTGCTGATCGTCAGCCCGATCGGATTGGGCATGCCGTCGGGTTCGAAGCTGTCGGGGCGGTCGCCCATCAACTCCAGCGCCTTTTCATAATCGGCGATCGCTTCGGCGAAACGCCGCGCGCGCGTCAGGTCGCGGGCGCGAAAGCGATAGAGTTTGTAGCTGTCGGGGAACTGTTTGATCCCGGCGCTGAAGGCGTCGACGGCGTCGCAGATACGCCCCGCATAATCGAGCCGGCGGCCATACCAGATATGCGAATCCTCGCGGTCGGGGGCAATACGCAGCGCCGCCGCGGCAATCTCGATATCCTCGTCCAGCGTCTTCTGCGTCGCGGGCAGAAAGCTGGGGATCGTCAGCGGCGTGCCGATCATGCTGGTGGCGCATTTCCCCGCGTCGGCTCCGGGGAGTGCCGACGCGGGGGCTGCCATAAGCAGCAAGGGAAGGGCGAGGGCGGGAAGGCGGATGGCGACGCGCGGGCTCATCCGATCACCTCCTGATAGATGCGGTGGAGGTTTGCTCCCATGATCTTTTCGACGACGCCTTCCGGATAGCCGAGCTTGCGCACGCCGTCCCACACGACCTCCATACGCCGCGGGCCGTTCAGCTCGTTGATGAACAGCGGCCAGTCGGCCTCGTTGAAATTGGCGCCCTCTTCGCGCTTCAGCTCGGCGACATAGGCGTCGGTCATCTCGACGACGCGGTGGTCGCGGTCGCTGCCGATCGCGACATGGTCGGTGCCCATTACCTTGACCGCATGGTCGATGTGCCGGAAATATTCGGGCAGCGCATCGGCGCGCTTCGTCGTCAGGAAGGGGCGCATCTGACAGATGCCCGCGACGCCGCCCCGGTCGGCCAGCAGGCGCAGGTTTGCGTCGGTGGTGTTGCGGATGTTGCTGTGCACCGCCATGCACGCCGTGTGCGAGACGATGACGGGGCTTTTCGACGCCGCGATCGTGTCGCCCATCGTCTGCATATTGGCGTGCGACAGATCGATCAGCATCCGGCGCTCGTTCATCCGTGCCACCATGTCGCGGCCGAAGTGTGTCAGGCCGTTCGCGCCCAGCTCCTTGCAGCCCGCACCCGCCCAATTCTGCTCGTTGTAGGTGATCTGCGCCGACCGCACGCCCAGCTTGTGGAACAGGTCGATATTGTCGAGGTCGCGCCCGAACTGGGTGCTGTTCTGAAACAGATAGAAGAGCGCGATCTGGCCGTTCTTGCGCGCCAGATCGATGTCGGCGACGCTGGTCGCTTTCCGGAACAACTCGGGATGCGCGGTGATATGCGCGTCGTGGTCCAGTACCGCCTGAATGGCCTCTTCATAGGCCTGACCCTCATAGACCTTGGGATCGCAGAGTGTCACCGCGATGGCATCCAGCCCGCTCGCGCGCATCTCCCCGATCAGGGCGGCATCATATTCGAAACGGACCTCGCCCATCGCGTCGAAGGTGAGGGGACGCGCCTTCGGCGTACGCGCCGCTGCGGGTGCAAAGGCCATGGCGGCCGACAAAGCCGCCCCCGACAGCATGAAATTCCGTCTGTCCATCGCTAATCCTCTCCGATTTCTTTATCGGAAAAGAAATAGCCTATAGGAAAATTAATGCAAGCAGTCTTCGCAGCCGTTCGATGGGGTCAGGCGGTGTTGACCCACAGCACGACGGCATCCTTCTCGCTCGTCGAATAGCAGGCGTGCTGCATGCTGCTGTTGATATAGATGCTGTCGCCGACCCCCAGGATCGCGGGTTCGTAATGCTCGGTCTGAAAGCAGATTTCGCCTTCGAGCACATAGAGGAATTCCTCGCCGCTGTGCTGCGACCAGCTCTTGAAATCCTCCAGCGTGCGCGCCTTGATCGTGGTCACGAACGGCAGGATCTTCTTGTTTTTGAGCTCCGCGGCGATCAGCCGGTGGCGATAGACTTCGGTTTCCATCAACCGCCCCGCACCCGCCATCGTCACGCTTCGCCGTCCAGCGGCATCCTGCGCCGAATTGCTGGCGAAAAGCTCGGTGATGTCGATATCGAAACCAACGGCCAGCTTTTGGACGACGTCGAAGGTCGGCGACATCTGATCGTTTTCTATCTTCGAGAGCGTAGAGGCGGCCAATCCCGTCAGCTTGCCCGCATCCTCCAGCGTCATCCCGCGTTCGCGGCGCAAATGGCGCAGGCGCTCGCCCAGATGAAAGCCTTCGGACCTGGGGCGTTTGGTGGTGCGCACGGCGCCCAGAATTTCAGGCTCGTCTCCATTCCTGGGCGGCATATGTCTCATTCCTTGTCTAGTTCGAGATCTTGGTTACCGCGGATCGGGAGGGCGGCTCGGGGGGAAAGAAGTCCGGCCAATCAGCGGCACCACATATAAAACACAAATTTCCGATAGGCTACGAAATTGGCATTTACGCTATGCCGTCTTCGCATTGCCTACCGGAAATCATGCTCATCCCGAACGGGCGAGATCAGAACCTGAATTTCGCATTCAGATAGTAGAAGCCACCCGCGACCCCAAACACGCTGTGGTTGTCATAGATCAGGCCTGCGCGTGCGCGTGCCGGACCGCGACCCGGGGGGAAGATGTTGAACAGGTTGCGTGCGCCGATGCTCAGATCGACGTCCTGAATGCCCGAATAGGTCACCTCGGCGTCGAACAGCGTCACGGCCTTGCGCGGCAGGAAGCTGGCCCCGTCCAGACGGCGCCACGCACCGTAATGGATCGCGCGACCCATGAAGGCGAAGTCGCCGACCTTGGTCGTTGCCGAGAAGTTTCCGCGCCAACGCGGCGTGCCACGTTCGAATTCGGTGACGATTGCCGGGCTGAAGCCGACCGGCGGCGCACCGCGCAGATGCTGTTCGTTATAGTTCACGGCCAAGCTGAAATCGGTCGAGGCATTGTCCGACCAGCTGTGACGATAGGTGCTGACCAGGTCGAAACCGCGCACGCGCGTGTTCATCTCGTTCTGGAAATAACGCACCTGTTCGATGTCCGCGCCGTTCGGGAAGCCGATGGCGGCCAACGCCGCGCGTTCGGCCGCCGTGGTGTTGCGCGACGGCGTCAACAGCAGGCGATCGTCGACGTCGATCTGATAGAAATCGAGCGTGGCGAGAAAGCCGTCGAGGCCGGTGAAGACCATGCCGGCGGACATGTTGAACGATGTTTCCGGCTTCAGCGCCTGCGAACCGAACACGCGGGCCGCAGGCGAACCCGGAACCAGAACGGCGTCGAGAATGAAGCCGCCCACGCCGTCGAGCTGCGAGGTGAGGCTGGTTCCGAACACCTGGCCGGCGGCCGGGGCACGGAAACCGGTGCTGACCGAACCGCGAAGCGCGAAGGCGTCGCTCAGCTCGAACCGGGTTGCGGCCTTGTAGCTGAAGTTGTCGCCGAACTGATCATAGTCCTCATAGCGGGCAGCGACCGACAGGTTCCACCACGGAGTGATGTCGGCATCGATTTCGCCGAACACCGCATAGCTCTTTGAATCGAAGCTGCCCGCGAACTCGGGCGAGAAGCCTTGGAAGCCGTTCGACCCGGCGGGCAGATCCTGCAGCGGACCCGTGAGGTAGCTGGCGAGGTCGCCCTGGCCGATGACATAGGTTTCCTTGCGATAGCTGGCACCGGCGAAGGCGAGGATGTTGTCGGTCAGATCATAGGAGATTTCGCCATCGAACTGCAGTTCGCGCTGGGTCAGCGAGCCCGGCTTGAACGAGGTCGGCGAATTCACGCCCATCGAAGCGTTGATCGTGCCGGTGATCGTATAATCGACGGTGTTGGTGCCATAGCGCGCCGACAGGTCCCACTTCAACCGGCCGACTTCGTCGCGCAGACCGACGAGCGCGCTGAAATCCTCGAGATCGCCGGAGAATTCCGGGGTGAAGCCGCCCGGATAGATCGCCGCAAGGTTGAACAGCTGCGGATGCGCCGGGCTGAGGTCGAAGGCCGAATTGGCATAGGTGCTGTGGCCGTTCAGGCCGCCGGCGGCGAAAGGCTGGCGTAGGCCGAAGGTGACCGAGCTTTTGCCCGTCATATAGTTGCCGAAGCTATAGGCTTCGAGTTCATCGCCCAGTTCGACGCCGGCGTTCCAGACAGCCTTGAAGGCCATGTAACGCGGGTCGAGGTTGCCCTCGGGATGTTCCGGCACGCCGGGAACGCCTGCCGCCCGCAGGGCCGCGGCGCCGGAGTGGCTGGCCTTCTTGGCATAAGCCTTCGCCTGGTCGGTGTATTGGGCCGCCAGGTTGAAATAGGCGTTGTCGCCGACGGGGACGGCGATGTGGCCCTGAATGTCATAGGTGCGGCCGCCCGACTGATAATATTGGCCGACCTGGCCGATGATCGAACCGCCGCTCCTGGCCTTTTTCAGCTCCATGTTGATCACGCCGGCGATCGCGTCGGAGCCATATTGTGCCGACGCACCGTCGCGCAGCACTTCGACGCTGGACAGGGCGATCGGCGGAATTACGTTGAAATCCTGGCCCTGCGAGCCCGACGTCGACGCGTGGCCGGTGCCGATCTGGACGATCGAGGCACGGTGGCGGCGCTTGCCGTTCATCAGCAGAAGGACATGGTCGGCCGGCGAACCGCGCAGCGTAACCGGGCGCACGAACGAGGAGCCGTCATTGCCCTGCAGGCGCTGGGCGTTGAAGGCTGGCACCAGCGTGCGCAGCGCGTCGTTTACGTCCGAATAGCCGGTCGTGTTGATCTGTTCCGGCGAAATGACGTCGATGGCCACCGAGCTGTCGGTGATCGAGCGGTCCTTGCGACGCGAGCCGATGACGACGATATCGCTGCCGGCTTCGCTGGTTTCGGCGCCATCTTCTTCGAGCGGCGCCGTCTGCGCCTGCGCCATTGGCGTGATTGCAAACCCGAGAGCTGACGACAGCAACAGGCGTGACACGAACTTCGACATTCTTCCCTCCTTTTGGACCCGATTCCCCTGACCGGTCATTTACTGATTTCCGGCCTTAGCAGTAATTTCTAGAATTTTCCTATCATAAAAATTATTGCTCAACTAGCAAAAACTTCCTATGCAAATGGGGAGGGCTGCCGAGGGTGGCCGGAAGGCGTAAGCCGACGGGAGGATTCGCTTGAGCAGCATGTTCGCTTTGTTGATGCTGGCTATGGGGACGTCGGGGGATGTTTTGATCCAGGCCGGCGATATTATTGCGATTCCTGGAGAAAAATCGATCGGCCCGGGGACGGTCGTGGTGCGTGACGGGCGGATTGCGGAGATCTTGCCTGGGTTTGTGGAGCGGGAAGGGGTACGGTCGGTCGATCTCAGGACGCAGACTTTGCTGCCCGGACTGATCGACACTCATGTCCATTTCAGCTTCTCGCCCGAGACCAAGCTCTGGTCGGCCGCGATCGACACGCCCGAGGATGTCGCACTGTTTGCTTTTTCCAATGCGAAAAAGACGCTGGAGGCTGGGTTCACGACGGTTCGCGACGTCGGGTCGGACGGCTATTCGATCCACGCGCTGCGCGACGCGGTCAACGAGGGCACCGTCGTTGGTCCGCGCATCTTTCTGTCGGGAACGTCGCTGTCGATTGTCGGCGGCCACGGCGACATGTCGGGCCTCAACCGCAAGGCGACCGAGGCGCTGTACCCTTACGATTATACCGGAGCGTGCACCGGAGCCGTCGAATGCGCGCTGCGGGTGCGCGAAGCGGCGAAATATGGCGCCGACCTGATCAAGATCACGTCGACCGGCGGTATCATGTCGCAGCAGGCGCGCGGGCTGGGTCAGCATCTGACCAACGAGGAACTCGACGCGATCGTCACCACCGCGCACAGCCTGGGACTGAAGGTCGCGGCGCACGCACACGGCGCCGAGGGCGTCACCGCCTCGGTCCGTGCGGGGGTCGATTCGATCGAACACGGCACCTATCTGGACGAGGAAACCGCGAAGCTGATGGCAAAGCGCGGAACCTGGCTCGTGCCGACGCTGGGCCTACTCGACGGGCGGAAGGACGCCGATGCCAGTCCGGCGGTGCGCGCGAAGATGGCCGAGGCGCGCCGCGTCGCGGGCCAGAACATCCGCCTGGCGGTCAAGTACAAGCTCAACATCGCCTTCGGCACCGACGCCGGCGTGTCGCCGCACGGCGAGAATGCACGGCAGTTCCGCCATATGGTGGAGCAGGGACCGATGACGCCGATGGCGGCGCTCCGTTCGGCGACGGTCGATGCCGCCGCGCTGTTGGATCAGTCGGACAATATCGGCACGATCGAAGTCGGGAAATATGCCGACATGGTGGCGGTCGCCGGCGATCCCTATCGCGACATAACCGTGCTGGAACATGTCTCGACAGTGATCAAGGGCGGGCAGATCATCGTGCGCGATAGCGACGGGCGCCCGTAACTGCACTGTTCAAAAACCATATCACTCCCCCTTTCAACGGACGAAAAGATGAATGCTCTCGATACGATGATGTCTTCCAATACTGCCAACTCCGCCGAGGCGCCGTTTGCCGGCACGGTCGCTGCTCTATTCGATCGGCTGGGCCTGTCGCTGGGTGGGCGGCAGGGAACGGAACTGACGGTCTTTTCGCCGATCGACGGCTCGACGCTCGCCGGGCTGCGCACCGACAAGGCGGCTGACATGGATGCGATGGTCGCGAACGCGCGCGCCGCATTTTCGGCCTGGAAGGATGTGCCCGCCCCGCATCGCGGCGAGCTGATCCGCCGTTACGGCCTGCTCGTGCGCGAGCATAAGGAGGAATTGTCGCAGCTTCTGACGATCGAAAACGGCAAGATCCTGACCGAAGCGCGCGGCGAGGTGCAGGAGGTCATCGACATCTGCGAATATGCCGTTGGCCTGTCGCGCCAGCTTTTCGGCCTGACCATCGCGTCTGAGCGCGCCGAGCACCGGCTGACCGAATATTGGCATCCGCTGGGCGTGCTCGGGCTGATCTCCGCCTTCAATTTTCCTGCCGCCGTCTGGGCATGGGGCACCACTGTCGCGCTCGTCTGTGGCGATAGCGCGATCTGGAAGCCGTCCGAAAAGACGCCGCTGACCGCGCTAGCCTTTTGCGGCCTGCTGCAAAAGGTCGCCGCAGACTATGAGCTTGCGCCCGATCATCTGGTGCAGATCGCCATCGGCGATGCCGCATGCGGAACGATGCTGGCCGATCATCCCGACGTCGCGATCGTCAGCGCGACGGGCAGCGTCCGCATGGGACAGGATGTCGGCGTGCGCGTCCAGCGCCGCTTCGGCCGCCCGGTCCTGGAACTTGGCGGGAATAATGCCGCGATCATCGCGCCGAGCGCCGACATCGGCCTGGCCCTGCGCGGAACCATCTTTGCCGCGACCGGCACCTGCGGCCAGCGCTGCACGACGCTGCGCCGCCTGATCGTTCACGAGGATATCCGTGCCGACTTCGTCAAGCGCCTGGTCGCCGCCGTCGGCAGCCTCAACATCGGCAGCCCGCTGGACGATGCGACGCACGTCGGGCCGCTGATCGACAAGGCGGCGTTCGACGCGATGCAGCGCGCGCTTGAGCAGGCGCGCCGCGATGGCGGGATCGTCCACGGCGGCGACCGCATCGAGATCGAGGGTTCAGACGCTTATTATGTCCGCCCCGCGATCGTCGAGATGCCGGCGCAGAGCGATATCGTGCGCGAGGAAACCTTTGCGCCGATCCTCTATGTCCTGCCGTACACGGCTTTCGACGAAGCGATCGCGCTGCAGAATGGCGTGCCGCAGGGCCTGTCGTCGTGCGTCTTTACCAGCGACGTGCGCGAGGCGGAGAAATTCCAGTCGGCGCAGGGCAGCGACTGCGGCATCGTCAACGTCAACATCGGGACGAGTGGTGCCGAGATCGGCGGCGCGTTCGGCGGCGAAAAGGTGACCGGCGGCGGCCGCGTGTCGGGGTCCGACAGCTGGAAGAATTATATGCGCCGCGTCACCGCGACGGTTAATTATTCGACATCGCTTCCGCTCGCACAGGGCGTGAAGTTCGATCTCGACATCGATTGAAGACCCAGGATTTTTCGGAGAGGATTTAAGATGAACCCCAGGCATTTGAAATTGCTGGCATCGGCCTGTTTGCTGATGGTCGCCGCACCGGCAGCCGCGCAGGAGGGCAGCTTTCAGGGCACGTCGCTGCTCGGTCAGCCGATGGTCACCGGCCCCGCGCGTAACGCGAACGTCGCCGCGACCGAAACGCTGGAGCGCGCCGCGCGCGAAGCGAAGGCGGCGTTCGAGGCGAACATGACCGTCGACAATGCGACCTGGTATGGCCGCGTGCTCTTCTATCAGGGCTATACCAAGGAATCGGCGGCAGTTTACGATCAGGCGCTCAAGCGCTTTCCCAATTCGGGCAAGCTGCTCCGCCACCGCGCGCATCGGCACTTTTCGCTGCGCGAGTTCGACAAGTCGATCGAGCTGGGGCTGAAGGCGGCGAAGCTGTACGAAAACCAGCCGCTGGAACGCGAAAAGCCGGGCCCGGACTATTTCCCGGGCGACCCTGACGTGGTGCAATATTATCTCTATTACCACCTCGGCCAGGCCTATTTCGGCAAGCATGACTTCGACAATGCGGCGAAGTGGTTCGCCAAGTCGGCGGAGGCGGCATCCTTCACGCACGACCTGGATGCGCGGACGGCCAATGGCTATTGGGAATATCTGTCGCTGGCGCGCGGCGGGCGGATGCGCGACGCGCAGAAGGTACTCGACAGCTATGACCTGACGCTGTTCGAGGTGCACCCGAACGGCGGATCGGACACTTATTTCGACGGCCTGCAACTGTTCAAGGGCAACCGCGCCGCCGACAGCTTCTTCAGCGACAAGGACAGCGGCCGCGCTTTTGCGACCGCCGACGGGGTCGCGGCTTCGACGGCTTACAGCCTGGCCAATTACTACATCCTGCGCGGCGAGGCGGAGAAGGCGAAGCCGTGGCTGAAGCGGTCGATCAACGTCGATAGCTGGGGCTTCTTCGCGCGCATCCAGGCCGAAGCCGATTGGTTGCTGCTGTTTCCGAACGAAAAGCCGTGAGCTGAAACGCTGGGATGAAGGACGGACCCGAACAACGGGCCGGATATCTGGGAGACGCACGTGAACAATTGGACCCGCCGTAAACCCATGGCGCCGGCCGGCGAGCGCAGCGCCGACGCGCTGCCGCCCAGCCTGTCCTGGCCGCAGCTCATGGCCCTCGGCGTCGGCGCGATCATCGGGACAGGCATCCTGACCCTGATCGGCGTCGGCGTCGATCGGGCGGGTCCCGCCGTGCTGGTATCGTTCGCGATCGCGGGCGCAGTGTGCGCCTGCGCCGCGCTCGCCTATGCCGAGCTGTCGTCGATGATGCCGGCGGCGGGCAGCGCCTACAGCTATTCCTATGCCGGGCTGGGCGAGGCCTTTGCGTGGATTGTCGGCTGGAGCCTGATCCTCGAATATTCGCTCGTCGTGTCGACCGTGGCGGTCGGATGGTCGGGCTATGCGTCGCCTTTGTTGATGGGGATCGGTTTCCCGGAGGCATTGACGCGCGGGCCCGAGCTCGGCGGGCTGATCAATCTGCCCGCCATTGCGATCATTGCGGTGGTAGCCGGCCTGTTATTGCTGGGGACGCGCGAAAGCGCTCGGATCAATTCGGTGCTGGTCGTCGTGAAGATCGTCACGCTGATGCTGTTCGTCGGTTACACGCTGCCCCATTTCGATGCCGCGAACCTCGATCCCTTCATGCCCTATGGCTATCCGGCGACCGTCGGCAGCGACGGCGTGCAGCGCGGGGTGATGGCGGCCGCCGCGATCATCTTCTTTGCCTTCTATGGCTTCGACGCGATTTCGACGGCCGCCGAGGAAACCAAGCGGCCGTCGCGCGATCTGCCGATCGCGATTATCGGATCGATGGCCGTCTGCACGCTGATCTATATGCTCGTCGCCGCCGCCGCCGTCGGCGCGGTTCCGTTTGCGCGTTTCGCCGACAGCCCCGAGCCGCTGGCACTGATCCTTCGCTCGATGGGGCAGGGTGGTATCGCGCAGATCGTGGCGACGACCGCTGTGGTGGCGTTGCCTACCGTCCTGCTGGCCTTTCTTTACGGGCAAAGCCGGATTTTCCTGGCGATGGCGCGCGATGGCTTTCTGCCGTCGCGGCTCGCGCATATCTCGCGGCGCGGGACACCGGTGCGGATCACGTTGCTCACGGCGGTGATCGTGGCGGTGCTCGCCGGGCTGCTCCCGATCGGCAAGGTTGCGGCGTTGGCGAATGCGGGAACGTTGATCGCCTTCATCGCGGTCGGCATCTGCCTGCTGGTCCTGCGCCGCCGCGCGCCCGATGCACCCCGGCCGTTCCGCGTTCGCGCGGCGTGGCTGGTCGGGTTGGGGACGATCGGCGGCTGCCTCTATCTGTTTTTCAGCCTTCCGTTCGAAACTTTGCTCTGGTGCCTGGTCTGGAACCTGATCGGCCTGGCGATCTATGCCGTCTATGGCCAGCGGCGCAGCAAGCTGCAGCAACAGGACCCCGCCATCTAAAGATCGTGCCTTCCGCTCGCGATGGCAGGCGGAGGGTATCGTGCTTGACTGCCGCTGCGGCGGGACTAGCAGTTTGGCATGTTCGATCTGTCGCGCGGCCGCTCCGGCACGGAGCCCACCATCAACGATGTCGCCGCCGCAGCCGGGGTGTCGATCCGTACCGTATCGCGCGTCCTCAACAATTCGCCGAAGGTCAATGACGAGACGCGGACGCGGATAAAGGAGGCGATCGCCAGCCTGGGGTTTCGGCCCAGCGCGCGCGCGCGCGGCCTTGCCACCGGGCGATCCTATCTGATTGGCGCGATCCACAATGATCGGAACGCGTTGGTCATCGACACGATACAGCGCGGCATCGTCGCCGAGGCGTCGGCGCGCGGGTATGAACTCGTCGTCCACCCGACGCCTACAGGCAATGACGGATCGGTCGAGGATGTGCTCGATTTCGTGCACCGGTCGCGCGTCGATGGCGTGATCGTCATGCCGCCGGTGTCGGGCGTCGCTGGCATGGGTCAGGCGCTTGCCGAGGCAAAGGTGCCGGCGGTGGCGCTGTCCGCCGTGGCGATCCCCGATTTCTCATCGATCCTGCTGTCCGACGAACGCGCGGCGGCGGCGGAGGTCGCGCGCTATTTCATCGCGCATGGGCACCGTCGGATCGCGCTGATCAACGGTCCGCTGGGCGTCGTTTCTGCCGCCGAACGCCGCGCAGGCTTCGTTGCCGCCCTTGCCGAGGCGGGCCTCGATCCGGCGGGAGAGGCCGAGGGGGATTATGATTTCGATTCGGGCTTTGCCGCGGCGGAAAAGCTGCTCGCGCTCGACCCGCGTCCGACCGCGATCTTCGCGGCGAACGACATCATGGCGGCAGCGCTGCTGAAGGCCGCGGCAGCGCGCAGTATTGCGGTGCCTGCCGAGCTTTCGGTGGTCGGCTTTGACGGCAGCGCGATCGCGCGCATGCTTGCCCCGGCGCTGACGACCGTGGCGCGTCCGTTGGGGGATATGGCGGTGCAGGCGACGCGCCGCCTGATCGACCTGATCGAGGGCGGCGACGATCGCTCCGACCTTGCCGCCGTGCTGCGCCTGGTCGAGGGCGGATCGAGCGGCGCGGTGCCAGCCGAGGGCTAGGCGGGTTCCCGCGCGAAGCCCGCCGGATCGGCGAGAGCGGCATGGGCACGCTCGATCGCCGACAGAAAAGCGGGGGCGTTCGCCAGATCGCCGAAGATTTCACGCATCGCCACGATCGCGCGCCAATCGCCACCGGCAGCGAGCAAACGGTCGGCCAGGGGATCGGTGATCGGCTCGTCTGCCGATGCCGCGCGTTCGATGAACCGCAGCCACGCCGCGACCGGAACGGCGAGGCGGTCGACAGGGCGACCGGCGGCGAGGGCGTCGCGGACCGTATCGAGGATGCGATAGGGCAGCTTTTGCGAACCGTCCCATGCGATCTGCGACAGGCGGTGCTCGATCGCCGGATTGGCGAAGCGCGCCAGGATCGATCCGATATAGGCCGCGACGTCGAGGCCGGGCGGCGGAGCAAGCGACGGCGCGACATCCTCGCGCATCATTCGCTCGGCGAAACCGGCGAGGCGGTCGTCGGCCATCGCCGCCGCGACGGTCGCGTGACCGAGAGCGAGGCCGATATAAGCTAGGCTGGAATGCGCGCCGTTCAGCAGGCGCAGCTTCGCCGCCTCATAGCCGTGGACGTCACCCGCGAAGGTCACGCCCGCGACCTCCAGCGTCGGGCGCTCGCCCGCGAAATCATCCTCGATCACCCATTGGCTGAAGCGCTCGCGCTGAATCGGCCAGGCGTCGACCATGCCGGTCGCGTCGGAGACGCGCCGGCGCAGCATGTCGTCGGTCGCCGGGGTGATCGAATCGACCATTGCGTTGGGAAAGCGGACTTCGCCGTCGATCCAGCGCGTGGTCTCCGGGTCGGTCGCGGCGGCGAAGGCGCGGACCGCGCCGCCGAGCTTGCGGCCGTTGTTGGCGAGATTGTCGCACGACAAGAGCGTCGGTGCGGGCAGGCCGCGCCGTCGCCGCTCGCCCAGGCCCGCCGCCAGCCAGCCGATGATCGATCGCGGTTCGGCGGGGTTTTGCAGGTCCGACTGGATCGCGGGATGTCCGAAATCCAGCTCGCCCGCTGCGGTCAGGCAATATCCTTTCTCGGTGACGGTCATCGATATGATCCGCGTGTCCTCGCTCGCCAGGGCGGCGAGAATGGCGGCGCGCTCGTCGCCCGTCAGGATGCCGCGGATCGCGCCGATCACGCGATAGTCGGCTTCGGCATCGAGCCGTGCCAGCGTGTAGAGCCCGTCCTGCGGCGCAAGCGCGTCGGCGACGCCCCGCGAATTGAGGCTGATGGCGGTGATGCCCCAGCGCGGATCGTCGGCGAGCAACCTGTCGAAGGCGGCGGCCTGGTGCGCGCGGTGAAAGGCGCCGGGGCCGAAATGGACCACGCCGCTGCGGACGCTCCGCCGGTCGTAATCGGGGCGGCCGATCGCGGCTGGAAGCGTGCCGAGCGCGGCATCGGACAGCCGGGTCATGCAGCCTTCCGCGCCGGGGCGGCGGCGTCGAGCCCGTACGCTTTGCGGACCAGCCCGTTGGTAAGCTCATGCGCCAGCTCGGCCGCCTCCCAGTCGAGCAACCGATGTTCGGCGACGAGCCGCGCGAGGAAGCTGCAATCGATACGCCGCGCGACGTCGTGCCGCGCAGGGATCGACAGAAAGGCGCGCGTGTCGTCGTTGAAGCCGACGCTGTTGTAAAAGCCCGCGGTCTCCGTCGTCATCTCGCGGAAACGGCGCATCGCCTCGGGGCTGTCGTGAAACCACCAGCTCGGGCCAAGGCGGAGGCAGGGATAATGCCCCGCCAGCGGCGCGAGTTCGCGCGCATAGGTCGACTCGTCGAGGGTGAAGAGGATGATCGTGAGGTGGGGCTCGTTGCCGACGACGTCGAGCAGCGGCTTCAGCGCGTGGACATAGTCGGTGCGCATCGGGATGTCGGCGCCCTTGTCGCGGCCGTGACTGTCGAACAGCCGCGCATTGTGGTTGCGGCACGCGCCGGGGTGGATCTGCATCGTCATGCCGTCCTCCACGCTCATCTTCGCCATTTCGGTGAGCATCTGCGCGCGGAACAGCTCGGCGTCGGCGGCGTCGGCGCGGCCCGCCATCACGCGGCCGAACAGCGCCTCGCATGCGGCCGGCGACAGGTTGGCAGTCTGCGCGGTGGCAAAGCCATGGTCGGTCGCGGTGGCGCCGGCGGCGCGGAAATCGGCGCGGCGCTTTCGGTGCGCGGCGAGATAGCCCGTCCAGCTTTCGACATCTTCGCCAGTCAACTCGGCGAAGCGGGCGAGGGCGGGGCGGAATTCCTCATGGTCGGGGTCGATCACCGAGTCGGGACGATAGGTGGTGACGACGCGGCCCCGCCAGCCCGAACGCCGGATCGCCGCATGATGGTCGAGCGGATCGTCGGCGCCCTCGGTCGTGGCGAGAAAGTCGATGTCGAACCGCTCGAAAAGCGCGCGCGGGCGAAAGGCGGGAGTGGCAAGGCTCGCGTTGATCCGGTCGTAATAATCGTCGGCGTTCGCCGCATCGAGCAGCGTGTCGAAACCGAAGACCTCTGCGAACACGTGGTCCAGCCACATCCGCGAAGGCGTCCCGCGAAACAGGTGGTAGTTGCCGGCGAAAAGCCGCCACGCCTCGCGGGGGTCGGTTGCTGGCGTGCCGTCGCGACGCGGCACGCGGAGCGCGTCCAGATCGACGCCCTGGCTGTAGAGCATGCGGAAGACATAATGGTCGGGCGCCAGCAGCAGCTCGGTCGCATTGTCCCACGGCGCGTCGGTCGCAAACCAGGCGGGGTCGGTGTGGCCATGCGGGCTGATGATCGGCAGGTCGGCGACCTCCGCATAGAGCGCCCGCGCGATGTCGCGCGTCGTGGCATCGGCGGGAAAAAGGCGGTCGGGATGCAGGGTAAGGGCGGCCATGACGATTCCTGTGCTAGCGCTAGCATGCGTTAAGTGTGACGCTTAGGCGCTTGTGCCAGCGCTGGCAATATCCTATTCGAGCAAGATGAGCGATGCTGCCGACATGCTGAAACCGCGCGTTCTTCGCGTTGCCGCGGAGGATGACGTCGCCGTTGCGCTGGAGCCGCTCGCCGCGGGTGAGGCGGTCGATGTGGACGGGCAGGCGGTGGTGATTGTCGACCCCGTGCCGGCGGGGCACAAGTTCGCGCTGCGCGCCGTTTCCATCTGTGAACGGGTCCATCGCTATCGCGCGCCGATCGGCGTTGCGACGCGTGCCATCGCTCGCGGCGAGCATGTTCACAGCCACAATCTTTCGACCGCGCTGTCAGGCGAACTCGACTATCGCTTCGTGGGCGTGGCGAAAGGCGAGGCGGCGGCGCTGCCTCTGTCTGAGCGAAGCTTCCGCGGTTATCGCCGCGCCGACGGCAGCGTCGGGACGCGCAACGAGCTGTGGATATTGCCGACGGTCGGCTGTGTCGGCCGGCTGGGCGAGCGGCTGGCGCGCGAGGGCGAGGGCGTCGCGGGGCAGGCGATCGACGGCGTGCACGCGTTCAACCATCCCTTCGGCTGTTCGCAGCTAGGCGCCGACCTGGATGGCACCGCCGCGATCCTGGCAGCGCTGGCGCAGAACCCGAACGCGGGCGGCGTGCTGATCCTTGGCCTCGGTTGCGAATCGAACCAGCTCGACGCGTTGCTAGCCCGTATTCCCGAAGAGCGGCGCGGCCGGATCCGTACGCTTCGCGCGCAGCAGGAGGGCGACGAATTCGCCGCCGGGCTGGCGCTGGTCGAAGAGCTGATAGCGTTGATGGCGGGCGACAGCCGCGAAGCGGTGCCGTTGTCGGGCCTGCGCCTGGGCGTGAAATGCGGGGGTTCGGACGCGATGAGCGGCCTGACCGCGAACCCGCTGATCGGACGGATGGCCGATGCGGTGACCTCGGCGGGCGGCCAGGCGGTCCTGACTGAGATACCCGAGATGTTCGGCGCCGAAGCCTTGCTCCTCGAACGCGCGGAGAGTGAGGAGGTGTTCGACCGGCTGGCGGCGATGATCAACCGGTTCAAACGCTATTTCCTGGATCACGGCGAGCCGGTGTCGGAGAATCCCAGCCCCGGCAACATCGCGGGCGGCATCACCACGCTGGAGGAAAAGTCGCTGGGTGCGGTCCAGAAGGGCGGCTTGGCGACGGTCACTGACGTCATCGCCTATGGCGAGCGGGCGGAGCGCGCGGGGCTCACGATATTGGAGGCGCCGGGCAATGACGCGGTATCGACGACCGCGCTCGCTGCGGCGGGCGTCACAATGACGCTGTTTTCCACTGGGCGTGGCACGCCGCTTGGCAGCCCGGTCCCGACGGTCAAGATCGCTTCCAACAGCGCGCTCGCCGCGCACAAGCCGCGCTGGATCGACTTCGACGCGGGCCGGGTTCTGGGCGAGGGGATGGAGGCCGCGGCAGAGGCGCTGATGGACCGCATCGTCGCGATCGCCAGCGGCGAGCCCGCTTGCAACGAGACGAACGACGAGCGCGCGATAGGCATATGGAAGCGCGGCGTGACGCTTTAGCCGCGGGCTGGAAATCAGCAGCGCCGCCGGAAAACCGCCGCGCTAGAAAATCGTCCGATACCCCTGTGGCAGGCTCAGCTCGCGCGCGACCGCCAGCACCGACTGTGCGAGCGGGCTCATCGGCGTGCGGTCGGACACGATGACGCCGATCCGGTTCGGCTCGCCGGTGTCGGGCAGCGGCGTCGCCACCGCCCAGTCGAGCCCGCCGAACAGCATCGCGTGGCTGTCGGGCATGATCGAGCAAAGCTGGCCCTGCCGCACGATCGCTAGCAGCGCGACATAGGAATCGGCGGTGACCACCGGCCGCAGCGCCAAGCCCAGCGCGGCCAGGCGCGCGTCGAGGATGCGGCGGTTCTGCATCCCCTGATGCAGCAGGCAGAGCGGCAGTGTCGCAAGGTCGCGCCAGTCCGGATCGGGCGGTACGGCGATGCCGTCGCGGGCGCTGACCAATATGCTGCGCTCGCTATAGAGCGGCACCGACAGCGCATGCGCGGGCGGCTCGAAATCCAGATAGGTGATGCCCGCGTCGAGCTCGAACGCCTCCAGCTCGCGTTCGATCTGGCGCGAGGTCAGCGCACGAAGCTGGACGTTCACGCCGGGAAAGCGCGCGCGGATGGCCTCGACGAGCAAGCCGGTCGCGGGCATTGATGCGGGGATCGCGCCCAGCCGAAGCTCGCCCTTCAGCGGCCCCTGCGCCGTACTTGCCGCCTGTCCCAGCGCCTCCGCCGCGGCGACGAGTTGTTGCGCCCATGGCAGTATCGCCTCGCCCTCCGGCGTGAGGCCGGCATATTTGCGGTCGCGGACGATCAGCCGTCGGCCGAGCTGCGCCTCCAGCATCGCGATGCCCGCCGACAGCGTGGGCTGCGCGACGTTGCACGACGCGGCCGCGCGGCCGAAATGGCGTTCGCGGTGCAGCGCGAGGAAATATTCGATCAGGCGCGTTTGCATCCCGTTCATTAGGCGTGGGGAGCGTCCTTTGTCACCGGCCGCTTTTCGTTTTGGCTCCCCGGGGTCCCGATCCTAATCCATGTCCTGTTCGATCGGCGGCGCGGCGATGGTCGCCGGGGGTTTGCCGTCGAGCGCGCGGGCAAGCTGGTCGCGGTCGAGTGCATTGTCCCAGCGCGCGACGACGACGGTCGCGACGGCGTTACCGATGAAATTGGTGAGGCTGCGGCATTCGGACATGAACCGGTCGACGCCGAGGATCAGCGCCATGCCCGCGACGGGCACCGACGGCACGATCGACAGCGTCGCGGCCAGCGTGACGAAACCCGCGCCGGTGACTCCCGCGGCGCCCTTCGAACTCACCATAGCGACCAGCAGCAGGGCGATCTGGTCGCCTAGCGACAGATGGACGTTGCACGCCTGCGCGATGAACAGCGCGGCAAGGGTCATATAGATGTTGGTGCCGTCGAGATTGAACGAATAGCCGGTCGGAACGACCAGCCCGACGACCGATTTCTTGCAGCCCGCGCGCTCCATTTTTTCCATCAGACTGGGCAGCGCGCTTTCGGACGAGGAGGTGCCGAGCACGAGCAGCAGCTCGGCCTTCAGATAGCGGATGAGCTTGAAGATCGAAAAGCCGGCCAGCCGCGCCGCGATGCCGAGTATGACGACAACGAAGATCAGCGAGGTGAGATAGAAGGTCGCGACCAGTCCGGCGAGGTTCGCCAGCGCTTCGATCCCATATTTGCCGATCGTAAATGCCATCGCGCCAAAGGCGCCGACCGGCGCCGCGCGCATCAATATGGCGACCAGCCGGAACACGACCAGCCCGACGCGTTCCAGCAGGTCGCGGACCGGCGCGGCGGGTTCGCCGACCATCGACAACGCGATCCCGAACAGGATCGACACGAACAACACTTGCAACAACGATTCGCCCGCCAGCGCGGAGACCATCGTCGTCGGGATGATCGACATCAGGAATTCGACGATGCTGCTGTGCTTCGCCTTTTCGACATAGGTGCTGACGGTCCCGGTATCGAGCGTGGCGGGCTCGACGTTCATCCCCGCGCCCGGCTGGACCGTGTTGGCGACGATCAGGCCGACGATCAGCGCGAGGGTCGAGAAGAAGAGGAAATAGGCGAAGGCCTTGCCCGCGACGCGGCCGACCGCGCGAAGCTCGGTCATGCCTGCGATCCCGGTGACGAGGGTCAGAAAGATTACCGGGGCGATGATCATCTTCACCAGCTTGATGAAGGCATCGCCCAGCGGCTTCAGCGCCTCGCCGGTCGCCGGCCAGAAATGGCCGATGACGACGCCAAGCAGGATGGCGACCAGCACCTGGACATAGAGATGGCGATAGAATGGAACGGGTTTGATCGGCGCCTGTCCGGATTGGTCGATTGCGATGACGGCCACGCGTTACATCCTCCCAAGCGCGGTGCGCCGCGCTGCCCCTTGGTCCAGGTCGTCCCTGTTGCAGGGCCAGCGCCCAGACCCCTCGCTGGATGCTGTACGACAAGATCGGCCGCCATGCCATTGAACCGGTGGCCGACAGGAAATAAGCATCCTGTCAGAGCCGCCAGCTATCGCTTTGCGCCGCCTGTGCCCAAAGTCGAGGCCTGGGAAATGAAAAAGAGGGAGGGGCCGCATGGGGCTCGATCTGGCACTTAGCGATGACCAATGCTTGCTGCGGGACAATATCCAGCGCTTTCTTGCGGGCAACGACCGGCCGTCGGCGAGCGAGTTGTTCGACGTGCTGGGCCTCGGCGGCGTGACGGTGCCCGAGGATGCCGGCGGTTTCGGCGGCGGGGTCGTCGACATGAGCCTGGTCGTGGCCGAACTGGGGCCGGTGCTGGCGGGCGCCGACTGGCTTTCGCACGCGATGGCGGCGTGGCTGCTGGGACAGGTGGCGCCGGGGCATGCGGCTCTTTCGGATCTCGCGAGCGGGCGTCGGCGGGCGGCGGTCATCTGCCATGCATCGACGGCGCGCATGCCCGATATCGACGACGGGCTTCCGCGCGGTTCGGCCGAACTGGTCGCGGGCGGCGCCGAAGCCGATCTTTTCCTGTTCGCCGGCGTCGACATGATTGCGCTGATCGAAGCCGATCCGGCGATGATCGAGCAACGGCATCGTATCATGCACGACGGCAATGTCTGCGCCGACCTGGTCTTCACGCTGAAGACCGGGGATGTCGAGCCTCTGGCATCCGGCACCCTTGCGCGCGACCTGATCGAAGCGGCGAACGACATGATGCTCGTGGCGCGCTGTGCCGAGGCCATCGGGTTGATGCGGCGGATGATGACCGACAGCGCCGACTATCTGGCGCAGCGCAAGCAGTTCGGCCGGGCGATCGGAACCTTTCAGGTACTGCGCCATCGCGCGGCCGACATGCAGATCGCGCTGATGAAGGCGGGCGCGCTGACCGAGGTCGCCATTCTTGCCGCCGCCGGCAAAGGCGGCGATCCCGGCCGCCTGACCAGCGCGGCCTGTGTCGAGGTGGCCGACGCGGTCCGGATCGTCGGCGAGGGCGCCGTGCAAATTCACGGCGCGATGGGACTGACCGAGGAACTGAGCCTGGGCGGACATTTCAAGCGCGGGCTGGCGATCGCCGCGGCCTTTGGTCCACAGGCGGCGCATCTGGCGCGCTTTGCCGAAGAGGCAGCCTAGTCGAGGACGATGCGCGCGATCAGGTCGCGCTGGATTTCGTTCGATCCGGCATAGATGCTCGCCGCGCGATCGTTGAGATAGCGCGGCACCGCGACCGCCAGGTCGGCGGGCATTTGTCCGTCTGCGTCGGCCCAGGCGGCCGGGCCGCCGACGTCGCAGGCCAGCACGTCGATCCGCTGCGCAGCCTCGGTTCCCATGATCTTCAGCGCGGAGGCATAGAGCGCGGTGCTGCCGCCGACGCCCCGCATCGCTTTCAGCTCCAGCGCCTGCAGCGCCTGCAGGCCGATGGCCTCGCGGTCGGCGCGCGCGCGCATCACGGGGTCCAGGTCGGCGCGGGCCCGCAGCCGTTCCAGCCGCCCGATCAGC
The DNA here is from genome assembly GCA_017309275.1 of Sphingomonadales bacterium. Classification (GTDB taxonomy): domain Bacteria; phylum Pseudomonadota; class Alphaproteobacteria; order Sphingomonadales; family Sphingomonadaceae; genus Sphingopyxis. Next base: position 63,406 of record JAFKLT010000039.1, read on the forward strand.
CCGGGCGCATATTTGCCTCCACGCTCGAACGTCAGCAGATGCTTGGCGACCGACCAGCCCTCATTTTCCGCGCCCAGACGGTTCGCCTGCGGCACGCGCACATCGTCGAAGAAGACCTGGTTGAACTCATGATCGCCCGCCAGGGTGCGGATCGGTTCGACGCTGATCCCCGGCGTCGCCATGTCGAGCAGCAGAAAGCTGATGCCCGCCTGTGCCTTGCCTTCGGTAGAGGTGCGGACGAGCGCGAACATGCGGTTCGCGAAATGCGCGTGCGTCGTCCATATCTTTGATCCGTTGAGGATATAATCGGCGCAGTCGGGCGTCGCCCGAAGCTGGAGCGAGGCCAGGTCCGACCCCGCGCCGGGCTCGGAAAAGCCCTGGCACCAATAATCCTCGCCTGACAAGATGCGCGGCAGATAATGGGCGCGCTGGTCGGGCGTGCCATAATGCATGATTACCGGCGCAACCATCTTCAACCCCATTGGCGCCAGCCCGGGCGCACCCGCGCGCGCGCATTCGGCGGCGAAGATATAGCGCTGGATCTCGTCCCATCCGGGGCCGCCGAACTCGGCGGGCCAATCGGGCGCCGCCCAGCCGTGCGCGTTCAGGATGCGCTGCCACGGCAGGGTGACGGCGGGGTCGATGAAGACGCTGGTTGCGCGCGCCGCGGCCGCGCGCAGCGTGTCGGTCAGGTTCGCGTCGAGGAAGGCGCGAACCTCGTTCTGAAAGGCTTTCAGCGCCGGGTCGTTCAGCATGTCCATGCGCCGTTTATCGGCCAGCGCGCCGCGCCGGCCAAGCTGGCACCTGCATCAGGCCGCACGCGCACCGACGAAACCCAGCCCGGCGGCGATCTGGATCGATTGCGCGCGCCCCGTCGCGCCGAGTTTTGCCGCCGCATTGCGCAGATGGAAACGCACCGTCGAAACCGACAGCGACAGGATGATGCCGATCTCGCCATCGGTCTTGCCCGCCGCCGCCCAGCGCAGACACTGGACCTCGCGCCGCGTCAGCGTCTGCGGCACGGTGGCGTTGCGCGGTCGCCCGCGCGCCTCATTGTGCGTCGCGACCAGCTTGAGCGCCAGATTGTGGAGGTCGCCGGCATGGCGTTCGAACAGCGACTCGACCCCGACCGGTTCGCGCGAGCACCAGAAAACGGCGCCGACCAGCCCGCGCGGCAGGTGGACGGGGGCAATGATCGCCTCGCCGAAATTGGGCGTATTCTTTGCCTGCTCGCAATCGACCGCTTCCAGCAACTGCGTCGGCCGCCAGGTTCGGAGCCGCCCGTCGCTGTAGAAAAAGGGTTCGGCGACCAGCCGGGCGGCGGTCAGAAAGGCGATGTGCAGCGCAAGCTTGCGGTCGCGCCAATAGGCATGGTCGGGATCGACCCAGTGAAAGCTGGTCTCCGCATAGGGTTTTCCGTCGGCGTCGCTCATCGGTTCAGGGTCGCCAAGATCGGCCTGCGCGGCGACATAGGGCAGGCCGATCCGGTCGCCCGCCGCCTGAACCGCGGTGATCAAGGCGGGCATCTCTGCCCAGCATTGCGCCCGATAATCCGTCACGCGCCCAATCCTCCCTTATCCTGACACAGGTGTCAGCTTGTCTGCCCCGCCGCAATTCTGTCCTCTGTCACGGTCCGGTTCATGCGCGACGCTCGCAAAAGACGAGCCCCGCGACAAGCCGTTTGAGGGAGGATGAATGATGAAGGCAACCCGTATTTTCCTGCTCGCTGGTGCGAGCCTCTCCTTTGCCATGCCCGCGTTCGCGACCGAGGCGGCAGCAGACGGGGGCGCCGATACCGCATCGACCGAGGGTGAGATTATCGTCACGGCGCAGCGCCGCGCGGAATCGATCAACGACGTCGGCATGGCGATCCAGGCCGTCGACGGCAAAACGCTCGAGAGCCTGCGCGTCACCGACGTTCGCGACCTGACCGCCGTCGCACCCAGCTTCACCGTGTCGCAAAGTTATCAGGGCGTGCCGACCTATACGCTGCGCGGGATCGGCTTCAACACGATCAACCTGTCGTCGACCTCGACCGTCGGCACCTATGTCGACGAGGTCGCTTATGCCTATCCGATCATGAACACCGGTCCGGTGATGGACCTCGAACGCGTCGAGGTGCTGAAGGGGCCGCAGGGCACGCTCTATGGCCGCAATACGACCGCGGGGCTGATCAACTTCATCACCGGCAAGCCGACCGACAGCTTCGAGGGAAGCATCCGCGCCGACCTGGGCAATTATCAGACCTACAACATCGGCGGGCATATCTCGGGCCCGCTTGGCGAGGGGATCGCCGCGCGCATCGCCTTCCGCAGCGAGAACAGCGACAAGGGCTGGCAGGTCAGTAACACGCGCGGCGAGCGCCAGGGTGAGGTCGAAAAGCTGGGCGTTCGGGGCTCGCTGGCGATCGATCCCGCCGCCGGCACGCATTTCGATCTGTCGGTGACATGGTGGCAGAACAAGTCCGATACGGTGGTCGGGCAGGGGATCGGTTTCACCCCGGCGACCAACCCCACGACCGGCACCAGCAATTCGCGCTTCTTCAACGCGCCTGGGCTCGCCGCCTATCTGGCGGGCAACGCGCCGACGAAGGCGACGCAGGCCGACTGGGCGCCTTATGCGCAGCGATCGGCCGACATCGGAACTGGCCTCGGCCTCGACGGCCCGCTTGCCGAGGACAATCGCTTCTGGGGCCTGAAGTTGCGCTGGGACCAGGATTTGGGCGACACGATGAAGCTCGTCTCGCTCACCAGCTACAACGACTTCAAGCGCAACGCGCTGTCCGACTGGAGCGGCGCGCCGTACGAAATCCTGCTCCAGAACACGGTCGGGCGGATCAAGAGCTTTGCGCAGGACCTGCATGTCGAGGGTGAGAGCGGACCCGTTACCTGGCTGGTGGGCGCCTATTATGCGAAGGACCGCATCATCGATTCCAACCGCACGATGCTGGGCCAGAATGCCAATGTTGGCCTGATCCGCGCGGCGGGCGCGCCGTTGCTCGCCAGCCCGATCTTCAATGCGCAGGGCTATACGCTGGCACAGCTTCAGCAGGCATTCCGCACTTATGAGGATTTCGGGCATATACGCACGCGGACGTGGAGCGTCTTCGCCAACGCCGACTGGGAACTCAGCGATCAGTTCAAGGTCAGCGGCGGCATCCGCTATACCGAGGACAAGCAGCGCTACAACGGCTGTTCGCGCGACTTCAACGGCAACATGCTGCCGAACGTCAACGTCGTGAACCGCGCGCTCTATCTCCAGACCTATGGCGTGCTCGCCGCGCCGATCAGCCAGGGACAGTGCAACACCTTCGATCCCGCGACAGGCACCTTCGGCGAGGTTCGCTCGCTACTCGACGAGAATAATGTCGCGTGGCGCGTTGCGCTCAACTGGTCCCCGAACAGCGACACGCTGCTCTACACCTCGGTTTCGCGCGGGTACAAGTCGGGGACGACGCCGATCAACGCCGCAAACCTCGCGCGCCAGAATGCGCCGGTGACGCAGGAAAAGCTGACCGCCTATGAAGCCGGCATCAAGGCGACGCTTGCCGACCGCATGGTCCAGGCCAATCTGTCGGTGTTCTACTATGACTATGCCGACAAGCAGATCAGCACCTATTTCGCCGACCCGATCTACACCGCGCTCTCGCGCCTCGACAATGTGCCGAAGTCGAAGGCCTATGGCGTCGAGGGCGAACTGACCGTCCGTCCGGCGACGGGGCTGACGATGTCGGCGAACGCGCTGTGGCTGAAGACGCGGATCAGCAATTACATCGGCACCAACGCGGCGGGGCAGCCCGAGAATTTCGACGGCGCCGAATTCATCTACAGCCCCGAATTCCAGGGCAGCCTGACGCTGGCCTATGACACGCCGGTTTCGGACAGCCTCAGCCTGACCGGCGCGGTCAGCGCGCGGTATCAGAGCCAGTCGAACACGATCTTCGAGGATCTGCCGCTCTACAAGGTCAAGGCCTATGGCACCGTCAACGCCAGCCTGGGTCTGAAGAGCGAGAGCGGCTGGTCGGTGTCGCTGTGGGCCAAGAATCTGTTCAACAATTATTACTGGTCGGCAGTCGCCAGCAATGCCAACGTCGTGGTCCGGTTCCCGAACCCGCCGCGGACCTATGGCCTGACGCTGGGCTTCGATTTCTGATCCGGATGGACTAGGGTGCAGGCAGGCATGCAGGACAATTATCTGGGCACGATAGTCGACTTCGCCTCTCCCGCCGGCGAGCCGGCCCTGCTTGCGCCCGACAGCGTCCAGTGGCGCGTGTACAAGAACCCGATCGCGCTGGGCGTCGGGGGCATCGCGGCGGTGCTGCTGGAATTCGCCGAGCCGCGCATCCGGTCGGGGGTCTGGGACCATTCGACGTACAAGGTTGACCCGATCGGCCGGTCGCGACGCACCGGCCTGGTCGCGATGCTCGCCTGCTATGGCCCCGCCAGCGTGGCGAAGGAGGTGATCGGCAAGGTCAACCGCCTGCACGGACAGGTAAAGGGCGAGACGCCGGGCGGGGAGGCGTATCGTGCGCTCGATCCCGTGCTGCTCGACTGGGTCGCCGCCACCGCCTCCTATGGTTTCCTGATGGCCTATGACCGCTTCGTCGAGCCACTGGACGAGGCCGACAAGACCCGCTTCATGCGCGACAGCGCGATCATCGGACGCGAGTTCGGGGCACGGCACACGCCCGCCAGCGTCGACGAATTCATGAGTATGATGGATGCGCTGGAACCGCGTTTCGAGCCGCATCCGATCATCTTCGAATTCCTCTCGATCATCGAATCGGGCCGCGCCGCACCGGGCGTCCCGCGCTTCCTGCACCGCGCCATCGCCCGCGCCGCGGTTTCGCTGTTGCCCGATCATATCCGGCGCAAGCTGGAACTGGGCGATCGCTATCGGCTGAAGCGGCGCGATCGCTGGATGCTGGGGGCGGCGGGTCGCCTTGCCGACCGGCGTGCCGACCCGGTGTCACCGCCGTGCCAGGCGAGCGTGCGGTTGGGCCTGCCGCACGACTTTCTGTTCCGCCGCGGCGCGCAGTCGGCATTTAGTCTTGCCGCAACTTAACATGGGTGAATGTCGGCAGCGCGCGTAGCCTGCATCTGGTCCTCCTAAAAACGGGGGGCGCATGGCATTTGGGGACATCGTGAACGGGCTGCTGACCCTGCGCGAGCGAATGTCGTGGGAAGCCAGCCTGGCGCGCAACGCTCGCGAATATTCGAAGGGCGTCGACCTGGTGCGCGAGGGCGACCGACCCGCTGCGTTGCGGATCGTGCTGTCGGGGTGGGCCCAGAAATACAAGCAGCTTCCCGATGGTCGGCGTCAGATCCTGGCGGTTGTGCTGCCGGGGCAGCTCTGCGACCTGGACCTGTTCACTGTCGCGCGCGCGGATCATTCGATCGCCGCGGTCCGCCGCCTTTCGATCGCCGAGATCAACCGCGCCGAGGCGCAGCGCCTGTTCGACCTGTGCCCGAACCTCGCGCCCGCGCTCAGCCTGGCGGAGATCGTCGGCGCGTCGGTGCAGCGCGAATGGACGATCAACGTCGGCCAGCGCAACGCGCTCGAACGCGTCGCGCAGCTCATGTGCGAAATCTATGTGCGCCAGCATGGCGTGCCGCTGGTCGGCGGCGGCGCGTGCGACTTTCTGCTGACGCAGGGGCAGATGGCCGAAGCGACCGGGCTGACGCAAGTCCATGTCAACCGCATCGTCCAGCAGCTTCGCCTGCGCTGCGCCGTGCAGCTTCAGAACCTGCGGCTGGAAATCCCCGATTTTGCGCAGCTCGCCGCGCTTGCCTCGTTCAACGCCAATTATCTTCACCTGGGCGAGGTGCAGGCGCTGGCCGAGCGGGCGTCTCCGCTCTTCTCGCCGGAGGTGGTCAGCCGGCGTGATTATGCCGGTGGAGATAGGTGTCCGTAAAATCCGCGAGCGCGCGCAGTTGCGCCAGATTGCCGATGCGGACCCGCCGCCCGTTGCGTGCGATCGCGCCGCGGCGTTCCAGTTCCTTCAGCGTGCGGTTGATGTGTACCGGCGTCAGGCCGAGCAGGTCCGCCAATTGCTCCTGCGTCATCGGCACGTCGCTGACGTCCAGCCCGTCTGTACGCGTATCGAGCAGCCGATAGTGCAGCTCGCACAGCAGATGCGCCAGGCGAGCCAGCGCATTGCGGCGACCCATGTTGAGCAGCCACTCGCGGCCGATCGACGCCTCGATCAATATGTCGACGATGACGGCGCGCGCGATCGCGGGCCGCGTGTGGATCAGCCGTTCGAAATCCGACAGCGCAAAGACAATCAGGTCGACCGCCGTCAGCGCCTGCAGATTATGGTCGGTGGTCCGCACGTACATCGACTGAAAGTCCATCGGGTCGCCCGGAATCTTCAGCGCGACGATCTGTCGTCCGCCTTCTTCGGTCGCTTTCTGGCGATAGGCAAAACCCGACCAGAGGATGGGGCAGGTGTCCGACCGGTCGCCCTCGCGCAGGATATATTCATTGGGCTCCAGATGGCGATAGCTGTGCGGCAGGGCCGCGATCGCATCCTGATCCTCATCGGACAGGAGGCTGTGGCTCAGCAGCTTACGCAGAAATATGTCGTGCCGTCGCAACTCTGCCCTGGTTCCCATCCGTCCCGTGCTCCCTGCCGCCGGACGATGGTCCGGCTTCTTGGCACGCTGTCCAACGAAGCTCGGCCAAGAGGGTTGCGCGGGCGCGAAGCGGCCCGCGAGGTGGTGTCTAGATCGCGGTCAGGGCAAAGAGCAGGGCGATGCCGAAACTGGTGAGCGTCGCTAGCGCAACCGGTACGGTCGCGCGCCATCCCATTTCCAGCAACAGGTCCAGCCGTGTGCGCATGGCGGTGGCAGTCACTGCCAGCAGCAACAGCGCCTTCGACCCCGACAGCGCCCATTCACGCGCAGCCTCCGGAACCGCGATGGCGCTGTTCAGCGTCACGACGGCCAGAAACGCGACGATGAACCAGGGCAGCGCCAGGCGGCGCCAGAACCGGGTATTCGTGCCGCTTTCGGGCCGCAAGATCAGGCTGACCAGCGCCACGACGGGGGCGAGCAGGGCGACGCGGGCCAGCTTGACGATCGTCGCGCTCGCGCCCGCCGTGTCGGAAAAGGCGTAGCCGCCGCCGATCGCCTGCGCGACGTCATGGATCGACGCGCCGATCAGGAATCCCGCCTGGGCATCGTTCAGCCCGAATTCGCCCGCGATCAGCGGGTAAATCGTCATCGCCAGCGCGCTGGCCAGCGAAATGCCGACCAGAGTCAGGGCGAATTGCGCCTGCGATAGCCGTTGGCGGCCGATTACCCCATACAGCGCCAGCGCCGCGCTCGCGCCGCAGATCGCGGTCGCGCCGCCCGCCAGCAGCCCGGCATAGGGCGACTGCCCGGCCAGGCGCGCGCCCAGCAAGCCCGCGCCCATCGTCAGCGCCATCACGACGATCAACGCGCCAAATGGTATGGGGCCGAGCACGGCGATCTGCGCGAACGTCACCTGCAGCCCCAGCACGACGATCCCGATCCTCAGAAAGGTTCTCGATGCGAAATCCAGTCCGCGATGCGTCGCTTCGTTGGCCGAGATGAAATTGAGCGACAGGCCCACCAGCAACCCCAGCAGGATGATCGGAAAGCCGTAATGATCGGACAGCCACGCCGCCGCCGCAGAGCCCGCGGCGCAGGCCGCGAGCCCGGGGAACAGGCGATGACCTTGCTCCTCAGTGGGCCGGGTATCCGCCAGATGCAACTCGCCGAACAGGTCGCCGCCGCTGGGCAGGTCGTTCCAATGCGCGTGGCGCATCGACGTTCCAATATTTCTGTCCAACGCTGTCATAAGGCGCTGCCATAATCGCGGGCGGGGCAGGGACGCAAGGCTTCTCTTGCGAAAGGGCGGCGGGAACGCCTAAGCAGACAGCGTTGGCCAGCAGGGGAAGCAGAGCCGTGAAGCCGAATTGCCTCGCCGGGAAGGAGCGCGTGCGCGCATGACCCGGGCGACGATCAAGGATGTCTCGCGCGTCGCGGGCGTGTCGATCAAGACCGTGTCGCGCGTGCTGAACAAGGAACGCTATGTCAGCGACGAGATGCGGCAAAAGGTCGAGGAAGCGGTCGCGCGCCTCAACTACCACCCCAGCCTTGCCGCGCGCACGCTGGCGGGCAAGCGATCGTTCCAGATCGGGCTGATCCACGACAACCCCAGCCCCTATTATATCTTCAATATGCAGGCCGGCGTCGGGCAGCGTTGCCGCGAGGCGAATTTCCGCATGATCATTCAGCCGTGCGACGTGAACTCCCCGGGGCTGATCGACGACATCGGCGCGCTGATCGACCAGGCGCAACTCGACGGCATCATCATGACGCCGCCGGTGACCGATGTCGGCACCGCGCTTGCCGAGCTGTTTCGCCGCAAGATTCCGGTCGTGCGTGTCCAGCCGGGGACCGATTTGACTGCTACCTCAGCGGTTTACATCGACAACGTCCAGGCGGCCGACGACATGACCGCCTATCTGATATCGCTCGGTCATCGCCGCATCGGGCTGGTGACCGGTCACGCGAATTATTTCGCCAGCGGGCAGCGCCTGACCGGCTATCGGCAGGCGCTCCAGCGCGCGGGCATCGGCTTCGACGCCTCGCTGGTCTTCCCGGGGCAGTTCGATTTCCAATCGGGTTCCGCCGCGGCCGAGGCGCTGCTCGCGCTCGACGATCCGCCGACGGCGATCTTCGCGAGCAGCGACGAAATGGCGGCGGGCGTGCTCGCGGCGGCGCACCGTATGGGCGTGTCGGTGCCCGACCAGCTCTCGGTCGCCGGTTTCGACGACACCGACCTGGCACAGGTTGTCTGGCCTTCGCTGACCACCGTGCGCCAGCCGATCCGCGATCTCGGCTATGCCGCCGCCGACCTGTTGCTCGAATTCGGCGAGCGGATCGAACGCAGGCAGTTGCCGCACGAACTGATCGTACGCGGATCGACGGCTGCTCCGAAAAATTAGGGTCATTTCGAGGATCTGAAGGCGACGCGGCAATCCAGCGTTGCGCCGATCGCTCTGGATTGCGCCGCTCCGCTCGCAAGGGCTACCGAAGAAAAGCCTTGTCCTTTCGAGTATGACAACGTTATCTCATCGACCAGACATAAGAGATTCGGGGAGAAGGCCGTGACGACAATCGCCGACAAGCGGCGCTGGCTGGTGGTGGGGCTCGTCTTCATCGCGATCGTCCTCAACTATGTCGATCGTCAGATTCTGGCGCTGCTCAAGCCGACGCTGCAGGCCGAATTCGACTGGACCGACCGCGATTACAGCCACATGGCCTCGGCCTTTCAGTTCGCCGCCGCGCTCGCGTTTCTCGGCACCGGCTGGTTCATCGACAAGGTCGGGTTGCGCTGGGGCTTCGCGATCGGCGTTGGCGTATGGAGCCTTGCCGGCATGGCGCACGCCTTCGCGACCACTGTCGCGGGTTTCGTGACCTCGCGTGCGGTCCTCGGCGCCGCCGAATCGATCGGCACCCCCGCGGCCGTGAAGACCGCGGCCACCTATTTCAACGCGAAGGAGCGCAGCTTCGTGCTCGGCCTCGGCGGCATCGCGCCGAATGTCGGCGCGATCCTGACGCCCCTGCTGATCCCGTTGATGGCGATGATGTGGGGGTGGCAGGCGACGTTCCTGATCGCGGGCGGCCTCGGCCTCGTCTGGGTCGTCGTCTGGCTGTGGGTGCGTATCCCTGAACAGCCGAACGCCGCGCGCGACGCCGCCGCGCCCAGGATCGCCTGGGCCAGCCTGCTGCGCGATCGCCGCCAATGGGCGATCATCCTGGGTAAGGCGCTGACCGACCAGGTCTGGTGGTTCCTGCTCTTCTTCATGCCCGACCTGTTCCACCGCGTCTTCGGGTTGACGCAGGGGACGCTCGGCCTTCCGGTCGCTTTCGTCTATTTCATGGCCGCTCTCGGCGGTATTACCGGCGGTTTTCTGCCGTCGTATCTCATGGGGCGCCGCGGCTGGACCGTGAATGCGGCGCGAAAGACGACGATGTTGATCTATGCGCTGCTCATCCTGCCGGTGCCGCTGCTCGTCGGCGTCGACAGCGCTTGGGTCGCCGCGATGATTCTGGGCCTGGCGCTCTTTGCGCATCAGGGCTTTTCGACCAACATCTTCGGGCTGACGACCGACGTCTTTCCGGCGCGGATCGTGGGCTCGGCGATCGGCATCGGCGCCTTTGCCGGCAATCTGTCGGGGATGGCGATGATCGAGTTCGCGGGCTGGTCGCTCGACACCGGCCGCGGGTATCTGCCGATGATGCTCGTCTGCGCCTTCACCTATCTCGCCGCGCTTGCCGCGATCCACCTCATCCTGCCCCGCATCGTCGCGGTCGATGAGGAGGAGGATGGCGAGGCTGGGCCGATATTGGCCCACTGATCCAACCGCATACGAAAAGCCGCTTCACTCGTCCCGTATTATGGAGTATATGACAGCGATGTCAGATTTTCTTCCCGCTCCCGCCAATGTGACCATCGCCGGTCATGAAGTTCCGCCCATCGCCTGGGGCATGTGGCGCTTCGCCGGCGTCGATGTCGCCACGGCGCGCGCGCGGGTCGACGCCGCGTTCGAGGCGGGTGTCACGCTGTTCGATACCGCCGACATCTATGGCTGCGACACGCCCGGTGGTTTCGGTTCGGCCGAGGCGCTGCTCGGCGACGTCTTTGCGGAGGCGCCGGGGCTGCGCGACCGGATGGTGCTCGCGACCAAGGGCGGCATCGTCCTGGGCGTGCCTTATGACAGCAGCGCCGCCTATCTGACCTCGGCGATTGATATCTCGCTGAAGCGCCTGCGCACCGACCATGTCGAACTGTGGCAGATCCACCGTCCCGACCTGCTGACCCATCCGCAGGAGATTGCGCGGACGCTGGAGGAGGCGCACCGCGCTGGCAAGATCGGGGCGATCGGCGTGTCGAACTTCACGCCCGCGCAGACCGCGGCGCTCGCCAAATTTCTGCCCGTTCCGGTGGTCAGCCACCAGAGCGAATTTTCGCCGCTTCACCTCAGCCCGCTTTTCGACGGCATCTTCGATCAGTCGATGGCGGAGGGCATGAGCTTCCTCGCCTGGTCGCCGCTCGGCGGCGGCCGGCTCGGCGATCCGGCCGACGAGCGCACGCGCGCAGTCGCCGGACTGCTCGACGCGAAGGCGGCCGAATATGGCGTCTCGCGCGCCGCCGCAACCTATAGCTGGGTGATGGCGCATCCCGCGCGCCCGGTCCCGATCGTCGGCACGCAGAATGTCGACAGGATCAAGGAAATTCCGCAGGCCTTCGCCCCGCGCTGGACGCGCGCCGAATGGTACGCGGTGCTGCAAACATCGATGGGGGAGAATCTGCCATGACCGACCGCACGTGCGAAGTCAGCTGGTTTTCGGCGCTCTGCGACGACGACTATGAATTTCTGGGGGTTCCCGATCCGATGCTCAAGTCGAGCTGGGAGCATTGCCGCGACATCGTGATGCAGGCCGACAGCCTGGGCTTCGACAACATCCTGCTGCCCTCGGGCTATGCGCTCGGCATCGACACCACCGCCTTTGCCGCGGCGATCGCGACGATGGTGAAGCGCATCCGCCTGTTGATGGCGGTGCGCATCGGCGAAAGCTGGCCGCCGCAGCTCGCGCGCCAGATCGCGACGATCGATCGCATCCTGGGCGGCCGCCTGACGGTCAACATCATCTCGTCCGACATGCCGGGCGAGGCGATGGACTCCGAACCGCGCTATCGTCGCACGGTCGAGGCGATGCACATATTGAAGACGCTGCTCAACGGCGAGGCGCTCGACCATGACGGCGAGTTCTGGAAGCTGCAGCTCGACCCCCCGCGTATCGGAATGGTGTCGGGCAAGGCGCCGCCACTCTATTTCGGCGGCCTCTCGCCCGCCGCGCGCGACGCCGCGGCAAAGGGCTGCGACGTCTTCCTGATGTGGCCCGACCGCGAGGAGGTGGTGAGGGAGATCATCGCTGACATGACCGCCCGCGCCGCCGCCTATGGCCGCACGCTCAAATTCGGCTACCGAGCGCACATGGTCGTCCGCGACACCGAGGACGAGGCCCGGGCCGCCGCCGATCGCCTGCTGTCCAAGCTCGACGCCGACAAGGGCGCCGCGATCAAGGCCAAGTCGCTAGACTCGCAGTCGTTCGGGGTGAACGCGCAGGTTGCGCTGCGCGAAGCGGCGTCCGACGACGGTTATGTCGAGGATAATCTCTGGACCGGCGTCGGCCGCGCCCGCTCGGGCTGCGGCGCCGCGATCGTCGGCGACCCCGATCAGGTGCTGGCAAAGCTGAACCGCTATCAGGACATGGGCATCGAGGCGTTCATCCTCTCCGGCTACCCGCACGCTGCCGAAGCCGACCTCTTCGCCCGCCACGTGCTGCCGAAGATGACGCACGGCCCGCTTGAGCTCTAAATCGTCGACGCAATAAGCCTGTTTTGTCACCCCGGACTTGATCCGGGGCCACGAAAGCCAGCGCGGCCCTCCACGTTATGAATCCCGGATCAAGTCCGGGATGACGATGGTTTGTGGAGAGATACCCCGCCTCCACGGTGAGACGTAGGAGAGGGAGGCGGGGCGAGCGCCCTTAAGCAGGGCACGGCTTGCGGGATGATGAACAAAGCTCGGCAGCGATAGCGAATTGTGCGGAACAGCACTAAATGCGTCGCAATGCTGTCGCTCGATGATTCCCGCTGGACAACATTGACCCATGCTTATGGGAGCGCTGCCGATATTCCGGATTTGATCCGCAGCCTCGCCCAAGCCCCAGCGCCCCAGGATGATGCTAGGAGCGAGCCTTGGTTCAGCATCTGGTCCAGCCTCTGTCATCAAGATGATGTCTTCGACGCGTCCTATGCGGCGGTTCCACATATCGTCGATATCGCCTGCCGATCAGACGGCCCGGTCGATTTCAGCTTTTTTCAGCTTCCGGCTTCAGTCGAGGTGGCGCGGAGAAATGGCCGGGGCCCTGCGCTGCCCGCCGACCTTGCCGAAGCCTACGACCATTCTCTCGAAAAACTGGCGGACTGCATCGCGCGCCATCGGCATGAAGCATGGGACGAAGCGACGCTTCTCTCCGTTCTCGCGGCGCAGGCGGTCGCAAAGGGACATCATCGGATTGCCGAGGCGATCATGAACCTCGACGATGATTTGATCGAGCGACTGATCTTGCTCGATTTCGATGCTTGACCGGCGTTCGAACTACCCCGCCCAAACCGCCGCATAAAGCTTCGCCATTTCCTCCGCATCGGGCACGCGCGGGTTGTTCGCGGGGGAGCCCGATGCCGCCGCCTGCGCGCACATCGTCGGGACCAGCGCGTCCCAGCGCGCCGCTTCGATGCCCCACGCCGCCGGTCCGGGCACGTCCAGCTCGCGGTTCAGCGCCGCCAGTTCGTCGAGCAACCGCGCCACCGCCGACTGGTCGCCCTCGGCCTGGTCGGCGACCCCCATCGCCCTTGAACAATCGGCATAGCGGTGCAGCGCAGCGGGTGCCGACCAGGCGGTCACCGCGGGCAGCAGCATCGCGTTAGACAGGCCGTGCGGGACATGGAAATGCGCGCCGATCGGCCGGCTCATCCCGTGCACCAGCGCGACCGAGCTGTTCGAGAAGGCGATCCCCGCCTGCGTCGCGCCCAGCATCATCGCCTCGCGCGCCGCCGCATCCATCGGGTCGGCGCACACGCGGCGCAGGTTCGGCGCGATCGCGCGCATCGCGAGCAGCGCCATGCCGTCGCTGAATGCGTTGGCGCGCTTGGAAACATAGGCTTCGATCGCGTGGGTCAGCGAATCGATCCCGGTATCGGCGGTCAGCCGCACCGGCTTGGTAAAGGTCAGCTCATAGTCGACGAGCGCCGCGACCGGCAGATAGGCAAGCCCCGGACAAAGCATCTTTTCGTCGGTCGTCTCGTCGGTGATGATCGTGAAGCGCGTCGCCTCCGACCCCGTGCCCGCGGTCGTGGGGATCGCGATGATCGGCAGGCCTGGGGCATCCTGCACGTGCGGCGCCTTGTAATCGGCCATCGCCCCGCCATGCAGACCCAGCAGCGCGATCGCCTTTGCGCTGTCGAGCGGGCTGCCGCCTCCGAAGCCGACGACGCAGTCGTGATCGCCTTCCAGCAAATAGGCGACCCCGGCGTCGATCGACGCGACGGTCGGATCGGGCACCGTGTCCGCGAACACCCGCGCCGCGATCCCCGCCGCCGCCAGCCCGTCGGTCAGCTCGGTCACGCGCCCGCTGTTCACCAGCCAGCCGTCGGTGACGATCAGCGGCCGCGACAGGCCCAGCGTCGCCAGCACCTCGGGCAGCGCTTTCGACGCACCGCCGCCGATGCGGAGGATGCGGGGCAGGGCAATGCTGGCGATACTCAACTGACCATCTCCTCACGGATCGTTTTCCGCGCCATCCAGAACAGGGCGGAAGCGAGCGCGCCAAAGAGGATGAAGATCATCAACGACCAGCGCACGCCCTCCGCCGACCCTAGCCCCATCGGTCCCGATAGGAAATCGCTGACCGCACCGACGCCGAGCGGACCCAGGCCAAGGCCCAGCAGGTTGATGATGAACAGCAGCACCGCCGACGCCGTCGCGCGCGTCTGCGGCCGCACCAGGCCTTGCACCGCCGCAAAGCCCGGACCGTACCACAATGTGTTCAGCACGGGTGGAAAGGCGAACATGATCAGCGCGAAAACCGCCGAATCGGTCAGCAGTCCGGCGATATAGAAGGGGATGCCGAGAAAGGTCGAAACCGCCGGAATCGCGACATAGGCGCGCAGGTCGCGCGCGCCATATTTGTCGGCAAGCTGCCCGCCCATCCATGTTCCCACTGCGCCGGTCAGCCCCAGCACGATGCCCAAGGCGACCCCCAGCAGCCCGGTCAGCCCCAGCCCGAACCCCTCGGCGATAACCGTCAGTTCCTCGGCATGATTGCGAAAGAAGAAGGGTGCCAGGAACGCCGCGGCGCCATAGCCGATGAAGGCCTTGATCGCGGCCGCAAAGGCAATCAGCCAAAAGGTCCGCTTGCTACGGATCTCCGCCATTGCGGTCTTGAAGTCGGGCCGCGCCGCCTTGAGCGTGGCCAGGTCGGCGTGCATCTGCCGTCGCGGTTCCTTCAGCGTCGTCCAGGCGATGATCGCCATCAGCAGGCCGGGTGCGCCGGCGACCAGAAACGCGGTTCGCCACCCATAGGCATCGGCGATCAATCCGCCGAGCGCGAGCCCCAACAACCCGCCGAGCGGAATGCCGAGCGAATAGAAGGCAAGGGCGGAGGCGCGCTTTTCCTTCGGCGTATAATCGGTGATCAGCGAATGCGCGGGCGGCGTGCAGCCCGCCTCGCCGATCCCGACGCCGATGCGGCAAAGGACGAGCTGCACGAAATTCTGCGTATGACCGCAAGCGATGGTGAACAGGCTCCACAGCCCTGCCGCCACGGCGATGATCCGCGGCCGGTCCCCGGTCTCGGCAAAGCGCGCGATCGGAATGCCCAGCACCGTATAGAAAAGCGCGAAGGCAAGCCCGGTCATCACGCCGAGTTGCCAGTCGGCCAGATGCAGCTCGTTCTTGATAGGCTCGGCCAGGATCGACACGATCTGCCGATCGAGGAAATTGAGGATATAGATGATCAGCAGCACCGTCAGCGCATAACGGCGATACGCCGGCGATACGGGTGATAGGACGGGCGGGGTGGGGGCTTCACTGGTCATCACATCCTCTCGACTATGTCTTTTCTTCGTCACCCCGGATTTGATCCGGGGTCCCGCCTTGTCCGTTGAGGCAATAAGCGGGATGCCGGGTCACCTCCGGCATGGCGAGGGTTTTCCTGTTTGTTCGGACGCCGATTGACTCCCTCTTCTGGCACGATATGACAGCGTTGTCTGAAAGGAAACACCTTGCCCGAATTGCTCGTTCTCCAATCGGTATGGGGCCTCGACAAATGCCCCGGATTCGACATCGAAGACCGCCTCGACGAGGCGCTGGAGACGGTCGCCGCCGCGGGTTTCGACGGCGTCGGCGTCAACCTTGCGCGCACCGCGCGGACCGACGGCGTGGCGCGCGTCATGAACCCGCTCGGCCTGGCGTGGGAGGGGCAGGTGCTCGTCCATGACGCCGATCAGCTTCGGCATTGGATCGGCGAGGCGCACCGGCTGGGCGCGCATCACCTCAATGTCCAGATTGCCGGCCCGACCGCCGACTTCCGCGCCGCGCTTCGCCTGATCGACAGCCTTGTCGCTGCGGCGAAGGATGCTCCGCTGCCCGTCTGGTTCGAAACGCATCGCGGCCGCCTGACCAACGATCTGCTCTTTACGTTGCAATTGCTCGAGGAGCGTCCCGGCCTGCCGCTCACCGCCGACCTGTCGCACTATCCGGTCGCGGGCGAGATGGAGCTGCCGCTTCGCGCCGACCAGCTCGCGGCGATCGAAACAATCCTTCAGGGTAGCCACAATTTCCACGGGCGCGTCTCGACGACGCATCAGGTGCAGGTTGCGCTCGATGCCCCGCAGCATCGGGGATGGCTCGACCAGCATGTCGCCTGGTGGCGCCGCGGATTCGAACTGTGGCTTGAACAGGCGCGAAGCGACGATGCGCTCACCTTCATGTGCGAACTCGGGCCGCCGCCCTATGCGATCACCGCGCCCGACGGCAGCGAACTGACCGACCGCTGGGACGAGGCGCAGCGGATGCGCGATATCGTGCGCGGATTGTGGCGCGAGGTGACAGGCTCGCCTTAGCGAAGGCACGAAGCCCATAAGAGCCGCGTCATGGCGAGCGAATCGACGCAATCCAGAGTGGCGTAAACCGCCCTGGATTGCGTCGATTCGCTCGCAATCACGCGGCTTTTGGTCTTTCACACCACCACCGCATCCCGCCAGCGCGCGAACGCCGCATCGGCTTCGTCGCGCGACACGTGCGGTAGGAACTCCGCATCATATCGCGCCAGCCGCTTCAAATCGCCCTCGCCGAACAGACCCGCACCCATGCCCGCCGCCAGCGCCGCGCCATAGGCGCTCGCTTCGCGCACCGCATGGCGCCGGACCGGTCGCTGCAGCGCATCGGCTTGCAACTGCAACAGCGTGTCGCTCGCCGACAGCCCGCCCGCGACGGGCAGGGCGTCGGGAACCGGCAGCGCCGCCGCGATGATCTCCGCAATCTCGCGAAAGCGAAAGGCGATGCCCTGCAGGGCGGCGCGGGCGACCTGTTGCGGCCCGTCGGCAAAGCTCAGTCCGGCGATCAGGCCGCGTGCCTCGAACTTGCCGTGCGGTGCCCCCATCCCCGCCAGCGACGGGCGGACGACGACATTCCCGGCGGTTTCGACCGATGCCGCCGCCGCCTCCATTGCGGCCGGCGAGGCGAAAAGCCCCAGTCCGCCGCACAGCCATTCGATCAGCGATCCGGTCGTGATCACCATCCCCTCGACACAGAAGCGCGGGCGTCCAGCGGCAAAGACCAGCGCCTCGGCGGGCATGCTGTTGTGGATCGTCTCGGGCGTGTCGCCCGTTCCCGCCATCAGCACGCCCGACGTGCCATAGGTCGCCTTCCAGTCGCCGCGTTCCAGCGCGCCATGCGCGACCATCGCGGCCTCCTGATCGGCGATCAGCGCGGTGATCGGCACGCGGGCACCCAGCACGGCGGGGTCGGTCTGCGCGATCATGCCCCAGCTTTCGACCTGCTCGGGAAACATCGTCGCGGGCAGCGTCTGGTGCGCCAGCAGCGCGGCGTCCCAGCCGCGCCCGTTCGCATAGTCGTAATAGCCCGTCAGCCACGCCGCCGAGGCATCGGTGACATGCGCGCCGCTCAGCTTGTAGGTCAGCCAGCTATCGAGCGTCCCCCATTGCAGCTCCTTGGGATCGCATCCCGACAGCGCGATCGCGGCGGGCAGTTTCGCGGACGGCACTTGCGGCCAGCCGGTAAACCCTGCCGCGCGCAGGGCCTTGAACGCCTCCATTCCGCGCAGGTCGCTCCACACCAGCATCGGCGCAACCGGTTCGCCGGTGGTTTGGTCCCACAATATGATGCTCGCGCGCTGGGTCGTCACCCCGATCGCCGCGACATCGGCGATCGTGCGGCCCGCCGCCGTCAGCGCGCCGTCGATCACGGCGCGGCAGATGGTCCACACCTCGGCGGGATCCTGCTCGACCAGTCCGGGGGCGGGGTAGTGGCTGACGATCGGCCTTTTATCGACGCCCAGCACCGCGCCCGCCGGATCGACCAGCATCGCGCGGGCACCCGTCGTGCCCGCGTCGAGCGCGAGCAGAAGCTCAGGCATCGGGTATCAGATTGCCCGGGTTCATGATCCCCTCCGGGTCGAGAGCATGTTTCACCTGCCGCAGCAACGCAACGCCGCTCTCGCCCAGATCGTGGTGCAGATAGGGTTTGCGCAGCCGCCCCGCGCCATGATGGTGCGCGACGCCGCCGCCATGCTTCGCGGTTGCTTCCATGATCGCGCGCCAGCCGGCGAAATAGGCGGGCTCCATCTGCGCGCTGTCTTCGAACGTCGCGGCGAAGCTGAAATACAGGTTGATGCCCGATCGATACACATGGCTGCTGTGTGCCGAGGCGTTGATCACGCCGGGGATCCGGTTCAGCGCGGCGATACTGTCGTCATAGATCGCGCCGATCTCGCTCCACCGGCCCGAAATCTCGACGGTGTCGGCGACATAGCCGCGCTCGAACATGTCGCGCCAACTCGGCACATGGTTGCGCTTTTCGATCCATTGTTTCGCCGCCATCGGATCGCCGGCTTCCAGTCCTGCGGCGCCGCAGATTTCGTGCATCGCTACCAGTTCGGCGTCGACGCGCGCCTGCGGTCCTTCATGGACCATCAGCAGCATCGCCTTGCCGTCGCGCTCATGATCGCGGAACAGGCGCCGGACCTCGCGCCCGTCATATTGGCGCATCACCGGCGGGCGCCAGTCGGCGCGCACGATCTGACGCTGCGCCTCGAAGCCTGCGCGCATGTCATCGGCATAGAAGATGCTGTAATCGCGGTGCGGTGCCTTCGCGCGCAGCGACAGCGTCACGCCGGTGACCACGCCCATCACGCCCTCCGCGCCCATCAACAGGTGGCGAAGGTCGGGGCCGGCCGCGGCGCGCACCGCCTTGCCCAGCGTCACCAACTCGCCGTTCGGCAGCACCGCCTCGATCGAATGGACGATATCCTCGATATTGCCATAGGCGGTCGAGAATTGCCCCGACGCGCGCGTCGATACCCAGCCGCCGACGCTGCTGATCGCGATCGACTGCGGCCAGTGGCCGATCGTCATTCCGTGCGCCGCAACGGCTTCTTCGGCTTCCAGACCGTTCAGCCCGGCATCGAAGCTGGCGAGCAGGTCGTCGCTGTCGATGTAACGCACGCGGTTCATGCCGCTCATGTCGAGCAGGATCGCGTCGGGCGTCGGTTCGATCCCGCCGCACACCCCGCTGCCCAGACCATAGGGGATCAGCGGCACGCGCTTCTCGGCGGCCAGGTGCACGACCGTCTGCACGTCTTCGACCGATCGCGGCCGCACGACGCAGCCCGGCCCGGGCACGGTCTCTCCGCGCCAGTCGCGCAGATGCTTGACCGCCCACTGGTCGTATCGGCGCGCGTTCAGCGCATCGGCGTCGCTCGCGACGCGGTCGGCGCCGATGGCGCTGGCAAGGGCTGCGGCAATCGAACTCATATCACTCTCCCAAAAGCCTGCGGCTCTCATCGTTGATCCGGCGGCAATGCGCGATCTCGGCCGCCGTCATGGCGTCATCCCAGCCCAGCAGCGCGCCCATCGCCTCGGCGGCGGGGGCGAGCGCGGCCAGACCGGCGCCATGGTCGAACCAGGCGCGCGCGCTGCGCCGCACCCAATAATCCTCCAGCGTCGCCGCGCCCTCGTGCGTTACCGCGCGCGCGGCCTCGGCGGCGATATCGCCGCCCGCAATCACGATCTCGTTCGCCTCGTCGCCGTACAGCCCCGCCAGCCGCTCGGCGGCGCGCGGGTCGAGGCGGCTCAGGCTATCGCCCAGGCCGCGCGATCCGCCGGGCAGCGGCGCTTCGGCGGTCGAGCAGGGCAGGGCGCGCTGTCCCAGCCGTTCGACCACCAGGTCGACGACGCGTTCGGCCATCGCGCGATAGGCGCTCAGCTTGCCGCCGGCGATCGAGATCAGGCCGCTTGGCGCGGTCCATATTTCGTCCTTGCGCGACACCTCGTTCGCCTTTTTTCCCGGCTGCGCGATCAGCGGGCGCACGCCCGACCACAGCGACACGATCTCGGCATCGCGGATCGGCTCGATGCGCAGTGCCGCCTCGGTCGCGCGGAGCAGATAGTCGATGTCCTCGCGCGTCGGCGCGGGCCAGTAATCGGCACCGTCGTGAAACACGTCGGTCGTGCCGATATAGGTAAATGCCCCGCGCGGCACCGCAAAGATGCTGCGCTTGTCCGGCGCGCGGATGATGATCGTCGCGTCGATCGGCAGCCGTTCGCGCGGCAGCACCAGGTGGATGCCGCGGCTCAGCGACAGGCGCGTATCGCCTTCGCCCGCCTCAAGCCCGCGCACCTGGTCGACCCACGCGCCCGCGGCGTTCACCACCAGCGTCGCCTTGATCCGCGCGCCCAGCCCGTCGTCCAGCGTCGAGGTCGTGACCAGCCCGTCGCCCGTCAGTGCCGACGCCGCCGCATGGTTGATCACCACCGCGCCCGCCGCCTGCGCGCTGCGCACATTCGCCAGCACCAGCCGCGCGTCGTCGGTCAGGAATTCGGGATAGAGCACCGCACCGTTCAGCCGGTCGGTGCGCATCAACGGCTCGCGCCGCTGCAGCTCGGCCAGGCCGATCACCTCGTGCCGCTCCGCCTCCGGCACGCCGCCCAGCTTTTCAAAGGTCCACAGCCCGGTGCGCAGCTTCGCCGTCATCGCCATGTTCGTCGTGGGGATCAGAAAGGGCGACAGCCGCGTCAGATGGGGCGCTATCCGCCGCACGACCTGCCGCTCCGACGCTGCCTCCTTGACCAGCGCGATGTCGCCTTGGCCGAGGTAGCGCAGCCCGCCGTGGATCATCTTTGAACTGCGGCTGCTCGTCCCGCAGGCATAGTCGCGCGCCTCGACCAGCGCGACCGACAGCCCGCGCATGGCGGCGTCGCGCGCGATCCCGGCGCCGGTGATCCCGCCGCCGATGACCGCCAGGTCGAACCGGCGCGCCTCGAGTTCGGCAAAGACCCGGCGCCGCGCGCGGGTGTCGAGGGAGGAACTGCTCATCGGCTTACGCTATGAGAATGACAGGGGGATTGGTATTGCATAATGGGAATGATATGGTGCGGACCGTGAACCTCCGCCGCCTTCGCCATTTCGATACGCTCTATCGCCTGGGCAGCTATGCGCGCGCCGCCGACGAGCTTGGCCTCACCCAGTCGGCGCTCACCCGCTCGATCCAGAAGCTGGAGGGGGAGCTTGGCACGACGCTGTTCGACCGCACGACCCATTATGTCCGGCCGACAGGCGACGCCGACCGCCTGATCCGCTCGGCGCGCGACGTCATCGCCGCGTCGGCGAACCTCGAGCAGGAGGCGCGCGGCCTCGGCCATCCCAGCAGCGGCACCGTCGCGGTGGGCAGCGGACCGTACCCGCTGCAACCCTTGCTGACGCGCGCGATCGCCCGTTTCGCCGCCGTGCATCCCGGTGTGCGCGTCACCGTCACCGGCGGGCCGTCGGAGCAGTTGCTCGAAACATTGGTCGACCGCCGCCTCGACCTGGTTGTCTGCAACCGCGCGAAATTCGCCGCGTCGGGCCATGCCGACGAGGTGCTGTGCATCCCGCTGCCGCCGGAGCCGCTGATGCTCGTCTGTGCGCCCGATCATCCGCTTGCGAAGGGGCAGGGCGACAGCGCCGATTTCCCCTGGGCCTTGCCGCGACCCGCGCCGGGCAGCAACCTGCCCCGCGCGCTCCGCGCCCGCTTCGCCGCGGGCCAGTTTCCCGATTATGAGCTGGATTCGACCGCGGCGTGCCTCGACATGGCGAAAAGCGGGCAGGCGATTACCGTCGTCCCGCGCGCGCTTGCGGTCGACAGCGGTCTTCACATGATCGCGCTTCCCGCGACCGAGGTCACGCGCGACGCGATCCACCTCCTCCGCAACCGCAGCCGCAGCGCGCTGGTCGCCGCGTTCGTCGAGGTGCTGCGCGCCGTTGCTCAGGCGGAGGGGATCCCGGCAAACAGCGCCGCGTCCGCCGATCCCTCGCGATAAAAGACCGGCGGCTGCCCGAACGGCGCCGCGACCGTCACGTCGCTGCCGCCGACATAGGCGCGGCCCGACCAGACATGGACCCACGTCGCCCCGGCGGGCAGATAGGTGGTCCACTCGCGCTTCGCCGCCGCGATCACCGGTGCGACCAGCAGGTCGGGGCCCAACAGATAGGCGGTCTGGATCGCATAGGTTTCGGGATCGTCCTCGAAATGCAGGAACAGCGGCCGCTGCACCGGCAGTCCGCTTTCCGACGCCTCGCGCGACAACCGCCGGATGTGAGGTGCCAGATGCGCATAGATCCGCGTCATCTTCGCAAAATGCGCCAGCAGCTCGGGGTCGTCGTCATACTGCACATTCTGCCGCGGCCGGTTCCCCTCATGCGTGCGGATCATCGCGGTAAAGGCCGACATCTCGGCCCAGCGCATCGCCAGTTCGGCATCACGCGTCGTGTCGAACAGGCTGGTATAGCCGCCGCAGTCGCTGTGATGATGCGCGTTGCCCAGCATCCCCGCCGACAGCGCGGCGCAGATCACCGTACCGATCCCGTCGTGCCGGCTGAAATCGACCGACTGGTCGCCCGCCCACAGCATCGGGCAATGGCCCTGTACCCCGGCGGCGCCCGATCGCATGAACACCATCATCTCGCCGGTCTGGCCGCGCCCAGCGATGCCTCGCGCGTTGACCTCGCCCCACAGCGCGGGCCAGCGGTTGTGCGCCGTCATCCCGCTCTCGCCATTGGCCAGCCGCACGTCGACTGGCAGATATTCGCCAAAGTCGGCCATCCAGCCCGAAAGGCCGAAATCGATCATCTTCTCGCCGATGATCGTGTCGGCGAACCAGGCAGCGGCGGCCGGGTTGGTAAAGTCGACATGCCCGCAATCGAACTCACCGAAATCAATGATATAGGGCTCGTCCCTGTCGGGGCGCATGACCATGAAACCCTGCGCCGCCGCTTCGGCATAGAGCGGCCCGTCGACCGCCAGATAGGGGTTAACATAGCCCAGAAAACGGATGTCTCGCGCCTTCATCTCGGCGATCCGCGCGGGCAGGTCGGGATAGCGATCGGCATTCCACTGCCAGTCCCAGAACAGCCGGTTCCCGAAGCTGGTGATGCGCAGCCCCACCCAATCCTCGCACCACAGACCCGACACCGCGACCCCGGCATCTTCATAGGCCTTCAGCCGCGCAAAGCTGTTGTCGCCGTCCTTCAACCCGATGACCGCGCCTTTCAGCAGCCATTCGGGCAGCGGCGGCTGGCGTCCGAAGCGTTCGGATAGCGCCGATACCAGCTCGGCGAAGCGCGGCCGCGCCCATAGTTCGATCCGCGCGGGAATCTCCCACACCTCGACCTCATGATGGCCGGCGGCGCGGAAATCGAACGCGGCATAGGCAAAGCTGTCGACATGCAGCGCATAGCGGCGCGAACTGATATAGGTCGGCTGCGGATAATTGGTGTGGGCATAGCTGCCGCCGCCGCCCTTGCGGTGCGCCTCGACCTGCTGGAACAATGGCGAGGCGGGGTCGCGCCCGACGCCGGGCTCGCTCGACCACAGCGAGAAATGCCGGCTTTTCAGGTCGAAATAGGAAAATTGCTCGCCGCCGCCCCACACATGCTCGTCGGCCGTCGCGTCTATGCGCAGCCACAGCCGGTTCAGCGTTGGATCGAGCGCGGTCAGCGCGACGACCGCATTGTCGCCGTCGCCCGAAACCGTCGCTTCCAGCAGCCACGGCGCGCCCGGCGCCTCGGCCATGCGGACGACGTTGCCCGCGACCTCGACATGCATCAGCCCGCGGCGCTCGATCACGTCCTGCGATACGTCGAAATGGCCCAGTTTCGCATGGACATGCGGCTCGCCGCGCCCGACGAAGAAACAGGGCGCGGCCGCGCTGTGCGTCAGGATCGTCTGCCCGCCCAGGTAAAGGGCAAAACCGGTGTCGCGCGCCTCAAGCGCCATGGGGAGCATCCTTTCGCACATCTTTTACGATCCTCCCCGCCGTAACGCGATGGGGAGGGGCCATCCGCGGGATGGTGGAGGGGCCGCGACGTCGCGTCAAAGCCCCTCCGTCGGCGTTTCACGCCATATTCTCACGCCATCTCCTCCCCATGCCGTGCGGCACGGGGAGGATATTCGATCAGAAGTTCACGCGGCCCGTGACGCCGAAATAGCGTTCGGCATCGCGCGGGGTGATCTGGCGCATGAAGCTGGTGCCGTTCGGGATCCGCTGGATCACGAACTGCTTGTCGGTCAGGTTCTTGACGATGAACGACAGGCTGTACTTGTCGTCCGACGTGCTGACGCGCAGCCCGGCATCCCAGATGGCATAGGCGTTCTGGAACGCATTGGGGTTCTGGTTGATGTCGAAATTGGTCTTGCTCTGATAGACGAGCGAGCTGTTCAGATCGACGTTGAAACCCTCGATATTCAGCGGCAGGCGCCAATCCATCGTCACCGTGCCCTTGTACTTGGGAGCAAAGGGCAGGGGCTTGCCGTTGATCGCGTCGGCACAGGTCACCGCCGCGCCTGCGGGACAGATGAACTTGTTGATGTGCGCGTCGGTATAGTTGAAGCCGCCCGAGAGCGAGAAGTCATCGGTGATCGCCGCGTTGAAATCCATCTCGATGCCGCGCGTCGACACCGAACCGGCGTTGGTCAGGCGAGTGACGACCTGGCCTGCGACGATATCCAGGAAGTTCGCCTGGTAATTGTCGTACTTGGCGTAAAAGGTTGCCAGGTTCAGCGTCAGGCGACGGTCAAACAGCCGCATCTTCAGACCCGCTTCATAGGCGTTCGACTTTTCGGGGTCGATGCGGCCGGTGTCGCGCGCCAGCATGTTGAAGAAGATGTTGAGCGCCGGACCCTTGTAGCCGCGGGTATAGGTGGCATAGGCGACAATATCGTCGCTCAGGTCGTATTGCAGGCCCGCATTGCCCGACCAGCCATTGTCCTTGATCGACCCGGTGGAGGCGAACGCCGGGTTGACGCCGGTAAAGGCGGTCAGCGACGTCGATCGGCGCGCAAAGTCATAGCTGACCTTGTCCTCGGTATAACGCAGGCCCAGGATGCCGCGGAAGGCGTCGGTAAAGTTGAACGTGCCCTGGCCGAACGCCGAATAGCTGGTCAGCTTCGTCGTAAAGTCCGCATTGCCTTCGTTGGTGGTATAGGTCGACGATCCCTGGGCGCAGGGGGTCAGCCCGCCCACGGTGGGCAGCGTCGACGCGGTGCAGGCCGTGACCGTGCGGTTGAAGAAATCGACTTCCTTCGTGCGATAGTAATAAAGCCCCGCAACATATTCGAAGAACTGCGGATTTGCCGATGCCAGGCGCAGTTCCTGCGTGAACTGATCGAATTTCAGGTCGCCGCGATCGTGCGACCGGACGTCGCCCGCCGCGGTGCCGGTGTTGACATATTTCGGCGAATCCGACCGGAAATCGCCGTCGCGCTGCTGGAAATTATACCAGTGACGATAGGCGGTGATCGACGTCAGCGTCGCGCCGCCCAGGTCCAGGTCGAACTGACCCGACACGCCGCTGTTCTTGTCCTTGGTATAAGGATCCAGGTCGTTGTCGATATTCTTGTTCTTGCCGTCCAGCACCAGCGGAGCCAGGCTGGGGATGAACACAGCATTGTTGAACGCGGAGGAAAAGACCGTGCCGATGCTGTCGGCATAGCCATTGTCGCTGTTCTTCGAATAATCGGCGATCAGCGTGATCTTCAGCGCATCGGTCGGCTCGGCGATCAGCTTGCCGCGCACGCCCCAATGTTCGTACCCGTTGACCTTGTGGTTGTTGAACACGTTGCGGCCGTTGCCGTCGAACTGCGACCAGAATCCGGTGACCGACGCGCGGACGCTGTCGGACAGCGGTCCGCCGACGCTGCCGCGGATGCGATATTCATTGCCCTGATACCACGCCGCGTCGACATAGCCGCCCAGCTCGTTGCCGGGTTCGCGCGATATGATGTTGATCACGCCCGCGCTGGCGTTCTTGCCGAACAGGCTGCCCTGCGGACCGCGCAGCACTTCGATCCGTTCGACGTCCAGAAAGTCCGACGTCTGCTGGCCGGTACGGGCATAGACCACGCCGTCGATGACGGTGGACACCGACGGTTCGACGCCCGACGAAAAGCTGATCGTGCCGACGCCGCGGATCGACAGCGCCGAATCCTTGTTGGTGTTGCCCTTGCGAAAGGTCAGGGTGGGGACGCGCTGGAAAAGCTGCTCGGCCGAATTGACGTTCGAACGCTCCAACTGGTCGCCGGACACGACCGAAATGGCGACGGGAACATCCTGCAAATTCTGCTCGCGCTTTTGCGCGGTGACGATGATGTCGGTGGTGGCGAAGGGCGCATCGGCCTCGGCGGCGCTCCCTTGGGCGTGGGCCGGGACGGCGGCCAGCGCCATTCCCAATGCCGATGTGACCGCGAGATACGCTTTGGCGTTCGACGAAACCATCTTCAAATCCTCCCTTGCATGCGCTGCCGGATCATTATGTCAATCTATTTGATTGACAATTGCGAGGCGATCCATGCGCGCAATTATGATTGTGGTCCAATAGAGAAATGTCGTGATGTCATGTCTAGATGCTATGACTTACGCGACAATGCGCGGCGCGGTGCGATCACGTCCCGATGGTATCTGGAATTCGTCATCCGCAACCTCCCCACGTCGTGACGGATCGTTCGTCCGCTTCGACTTTCAGGCCGCGGCCAGGGCATCGCCCACGGCCGCGAATCGTCTGACCGGCGCCTTCACCCGTCAGCCTCTATAGGGATGCGCGCCATTATCATTGCAGTCCAATCAAGAAATGTCGGTATCATATGTCCAAATGCTATGACCTCATCGATGACCGACCGGGACAGCAATTGTCGCGACATTGTCCGCACATCGATGGCCGGCCCGCCTGCTGGGTAGAGAGGGGGCTCGCAATAAGGTCGGAAGCAGAGTTTGGGTCGCAAATCATCGTCACCCAGGGCTTGACCCGGGGGCCCGCTTTTCACCGTCGCTCAGCGGGATCCCGGGTCAGACCCGGGATGACGACGGCGCGAATATCCTCCCCGTCGCGTGGCGATGGGGTGGAGGGGCCGCCTAACAGTACTTTCGCCAGCGCCCCACGCGATCTCCGGCGCCAGCATACCCATGTGATCCCCGGCGAAGGGTGTCGCAGCGGGTGCGGACGATCCACGGCATCGGCGCGAGAGCCGATTGTCTGCTTCCGGGGTCACAACTGAGGCAAGCCGACGCAGTCATGCTCGGCAATGTTCGAGGGCTAGCCGCGCAGCATCCCGGAATGGCTGGTTGACAATTGCTGTATTGTCCATGCAATACAGCAACGTAATTTCACTGGTATCGCGAGCTCGCATGGAACGACAATCGATCGATAAGCCGGACATCATCGCCGCACCCGAGCCAATCGGGGGACGCTCCAAGATCGCGTTCCTCACCAGTCTATGGCCGGTAAGGCTGATTGCCTATCTGGGCGCTTTGATGCTGGTGGTTGTCTTCACGAGGCTCGTTTCGCTCCCGCTCGTTCCGGCAGCATCGGCTCCGGCACATGAAGCGATCGCGACGGTTCGCAATCTTCTTCAAACGGTCGCCATGATCGCCGCCTATTCCTTTGTGGCTTCCAGGCTGGAGAGCCGGAACGTGACCGAGACGGCTATCCGTGGAGCAGCGACCGCGTTCCTTCTGGGCCTTGCGATGGGTGTCGGCCTGATCGTTTCGGCTTATGTTGCCCTGTACGGATTGGGGGTCGCCGAGTTTCGTGCCGGAACCGACGTATCCGGGATTGTGATGGCCATATTGAAACCCGGCGTCGTCGGGAAGCTCGAAGAGCTGG
Source organism: Sphingomonadales bacterium (assembly GCA_017309275.1). Lineage (GTDB taxonomy): Bacteria > Pseudomonadota > Alphaproteobacteria > Sphingomonadales > Sphingomonadaceae > Sphingopyxis. Next base: position 91,448 of record JAFKLT010000039.1, read on the forward strand.
TCTTTCGCGTTATCCTGTTCCGGATACTCCAGCATATGTCGGGAACTTTTGTGGCTGTCCTGATTTCCGCAAGCCTTTTCGGACTGGCCCACATCGCAAACCCTGGCGCTACCCCGCTCGCCATGACGTTTCTGGCCGTCGAAATGGGCGTGTTTCTGGCGCTGGTCTATGTGCTGACGCAAAGCCTCTGGGTCGTGGCCGGCAGTCACATGGGTTGGAACTTTGCACTTGGTTTCGTCTTCGGCAGCGACGTGTCCGGCCTCGAGTCACCAAACGCCATGATGGTGACAACCCTCCGAGGGTCAGACTTGTTGACGGGCGGCGCATTCGGACCGGAAGGCTCGATCGTCACACTCGTGGTCAGCCTCGTCGCGATATCCGTCGCTGCCTGGCTCATAGCCCGCAGAAACTTGTGGCAGCCCGCGAAGTTCGAACTACGCGCAGGGCCTTCGCCGGCAAAGAAGATGCTCGGATAGTTGCTCTAGCTTACGCTGAATTCTGGTCGCGGCTATTATCCGACAGCTTATTTTACCCCCGGGATTGCGACACGTCATCCCCGGCTCGACGGGATCCCGCTTCTCGCCGCCGCTCAGGACGACGAAATCACCTTCCGTACATGCGCCAGGCACGCCGCGGTTTCGCGCTGCACGTCGGCGTTCAGCCAGGCTACGATCTCCGGCGTCGGGCCGATGTCGGGCTCCAGCAACGCAAAGTCCAGATAGACGGGCGGCGCGATCGGGCGGATCGCGACGTTCAGGCGGTGGAACAGCGGCGCGCTGAACGGTTCGGCGATCGATACGCCCAGACCAGCCTCGACGAACGCGTACAGGATTTGCGAATGCTGCGTTTCCAGGCGTCGCGACACCGGGATGCCCGACGTTTCCAGCGCGGCGTCGATGCCGTTCCACAGCGCGTCGGCCTCGTGCATCGGGCCGATGAACTCCTCGCCCGCCAAGTCCGCGACCGCCAGTTGCTCGCGCGCCGCCAGCGGGTGACTGGCGGGCAGGATGCAGACATATTCGGCGCGCGCCAGCAGGGTCGACCTTATGCCTTCGCGGCCCTGAACATCGACGCCGATGCCCAGGTCGGCCTGGCCCAGGAACACGCGTTCCTCGATCGCGCGCTGGCCGAGCGACTCCACCGTGATCTTGATGTCGGGGTACAGGATGCGAAAGCGCGCGATCACCGCCGGCAATATCGCCATCGCGATCGCCGCCAGCGCCGCGATCCGGACCGTGCCCACCGGATGCGCGCGGATACGCCGCGCCGCCTGGTCGAGCAGGTCCAGGCCCGCGTAGCTGCGCCGCACTGCTTCGTACAGCGCCTGCGCCTGCGCCGTGGGGTGCACGCGCGCGCCGCGCCGGTCGAACAGCCGGAAACCGACCGCGCGCTCCATATCGGCGATCAGCCGGCTCACCGACGGCTGGCTGATGTTGAGCATCGATGCCGCGGCGGTAATCCCCCCGCTCATCATGACGGCGCGAAACGCCTCGACCTGTCTCATTCGCATAGGCCATAGTATAGACGTATGGCTGTGGGATGCAATTCGATTGGATACGATGGATGTACTTACGCTACGTGGCATTTTAACAAACATCGGGAGAGACAAGATGGATTATGCGGCCCAGCGCGACCAGTTCCAGGCCGAAGGCTATGCGGTGTTCGACCGCATCCTCGAAGGCCCCTTGCTCGATCTGCTGCGCGAGGAATGCGGCCGCGTGATCGACCGCGAAGACGCCCGCCTCGACGCGCTCGGCGTCGAAGTCGACGGCATCAGCCACAAGGGCAAGCGCTATTTCGCCGGCGAATGCCAACGCAAACAGCCCGACCTGCGCAAGATGCTGTTCAGCGAAGTCATGGCCGACGTCTGCCGCGCGACGCTCGGCGACGACGCCTATTTCTTCTACGACCAATATGTCGTGAAGGGCGCCGACAAGGGCATGCCGTTCAGCTGGCATCAGGATTCGGGCTATGTCGTCGGCAACGGCGGCCCCGCGGATCACAAACCCTATCTGACCTGCTGGTGCACGCTCGACGACACCACCGTCGCCAACGGTACGGTGCGCATCATGCCCTTCTCGCAGGCCCCCGAAACCCGCGAGGGCATCGTCCCGCACATCCGTCAGCCGGGCAGCAACGACCTGGTCGGCTATACCGGCGACAATCAGGGCGTGACGCTGGAGGTCCCCGCCGGTAGCATCGTCGCCTTCTCCAGCCTCGCGCTCCACGCCACCGGATCGAATTCGACGCCGAACATGCGCCGCGTCTATCTCGCGCAATATTCGCCCGAACCGATCCTGAACCCCGGCACCAATCACCTCCGCCGCAACGCGATCGCCTTTCTGCGCGGCGGCAGCCAGGTGACCTTCAACTGACGGAGGAAAAGATGATCGAGCGTCCCTCGAAATCCGGAAAGCCGCGGGTCGTCGCGCTCGGCGGCAATGCGACGCCCGGCGGATCGGCCGAACGCCTGCTTCGCCATGCGCTCGCACGCTGCGAGGCGCATGGTGCAGAAACGGCGCTGTTCGCCGGCCCCGCGATCGACCTGCCGATGTATGCTCCGCACCGCAGCGAACGCGATCCCAAGGCGCAGGCTCTGATCGGCGCGTTGCGGCAGGCGAACGGCATCATCATCGCGTCGCCCGGCTATCATGGCACCGTTTCCGGGCTGGTGAAAAACGCGCTCGACTATGTGCAGGACATGGCGGGCGACGATGCCGCCTATTTCGATGGCCGTTCGGTGGGGCTGATCGCGGTTGCGGGCGGATGGCAGGCGACCGGCACGACGCTTGGCACGCTACGTTCGATCACTCACGCGCTCCGCGGCTGGCCGACGCCGATGGCCGTGACGGTGAATTCGTCGCAGCCGGTCTTTTGCGACGAGGGTAACGTCGTCGATGCGGCCATTGCGACGCAGCTCGACCTGATGGCGCAGCAGGTGGTCAAATTCGCCGAGATGCAGGCGATGCACGCGTCGGTCGCGACCGCCGCCTGACCGATCGTCAGACCGTGGCGAGAAGGGCAAGGACGACGCCGACCGCCACGAGCAACAGGCCGACCGCCTCGTGCCACCGCACCGGCTCGCGCAGATAGAAATGCGCAAAGGCGATGGTGAAGATGACCTCGACTTGCCCGACAATCCGGACGAGCGCGGCGGGAGCGGCGGCGAAGCCGGTATACCAGCAAGCCGAACCCAGCGCCGAGAGCAGGCCGACCTGGCTCGAACTGCGCCACGATCGTCGTATTGCGTGGAGCGTCTCACGATCGCGGGCGACGATCCACGCCAGGTGAAGCCCGCTCTGAATCGCCATGACGACGACCAGCGTGACGAGCGCAGACCCGACCGTGTCGACCCCGGCAAGTTCGGCGGTCGCCAGCTTGATGGCAATGGCGGCAAAGGCGAACATCGAGCCGGCGCCAAGCCCGCAAAGCGCCGCGGGTTGACGCAGCGCGTGCCATATCTGGCGCGCGGTGATGCCCTGGCCGGCGAGCGCCAGAATCAGCACGCCCGCAACGCCCGCGAGAATGCCGGCCCATGCCAGCGGCGGCAGATGCTCGTCGAGAAGCAGGGCAGTGACCAGCGCAGCCTGGATCGCTTCGGTTTTCGAAAAAGCGGTGCCGACGACGAAACCGCGATGGCCGAATGCCATGATCAGCAGGATCGTTCCCGCCATTTGCGTGACCGCGCCGATGGTCGAGAAGCCGAAGAAGCCTAGGCTCGGCATCTCCACGCTCATGTCCCGGATCGATAGCCACACAGCTGCGAAAAGAAGCGCGAACGGCAAGCCGTAGAGATAGCGGACCAGCCCGGCTCCGCTGACGCTGAGCTCGGCGCGCAGGCGCTGTTGTAGCGCCGTACGCCAAGCCTGGAAGAGCCCGCCGAGGAGCGATGCCGGAAGCCAGATGGGATTCACGCGTCGCGTTTCCGGTAGCCGAAAATCATGGGCAATCGTGGAATGTCGCGTCTCCCCCTTGCGTCTGCTCGCCGACGCCGTCTATATAATTAGCATACTAAGTAAATGCTGATCGAGGCGCAACTGTGCAGACCGTGTCGGGAGAAATTTCGCAAAAGGCAATGCGGGCGACGGCCCGCAATGGATTGAAGCGACCATGAGTAGTTTTGCATCTTTGCTGACGTCGGCGATGATTGAGTTTGCCGGTTGTGGCGAGCTGGCGGGTTTGCGTCGCTTGTCTGGCGGGGCGAACATGGAGAGCTGGTCGTTCGACTGGGGCGGTGTGGGTTATGTTCTGCGGCGTGCGCCGTCGGCGGATTATATGGTGGGGCGGCCCTATGGTCA
>JAFKLT010000040.1 GCA_017309275.1 Sphingomonadales bacterium
CGCTGCAGGACATCATCGCGATCCTGGGCATGGACGAGCTTTCGGAAGAAGATAAGCTGGTCGTCGCCCGCGCGCGCAAGATCCAGCGCTTCCTGTCGCAGCCGTTCCACGTCGCCGAAGTCTTCACCGGCATCCCCGGCAAGTTCGTGGCGATCGAAGACACGGTGAAGTCGTTCAAGGCGGTCGTCGACGGCGAATATGACCACCTTCCCGAAGCAGCCTTCTACATGGTCGGCGGCATCGAGGAAGCAGTCGCCAAGGCCGCCAAGCTGGCTGCCGAAGCCGCCTAACCCTTTCACCTCCCGCTTCGGCGGGAGGGAAATCGAGAGACTGACATGGCCCTGAAGTTCGAACTCGTCACCCCCGCCCGCCTCGAGCGGTCGAGCGACGTCTATATGGTCACCGTGCCGGGCAGCGAAGGCGACTTCTCGGTCCTGGAAGGCCATGCGCCCTTCATGGCGACGCTGCGCAACGGTCCGCTGACCATTTACGCAACCAACGGCGCCGCGCCCGAGACGATCGAGGTCGAGGGCGGCTTCGCTGAAGTGAACGAAGCCGGCCTGACCGTCCTCGCCGAGCATATCGCAAGCTGATTCCCGCGCTTCGTGGCAAAGCAAAAGCCCGCATCCCCGGATGCGGGCTTTTTTGTGCGCGCCCACAATCGCCCGGGCATATTAGGAGAATATCAAAGTTTCCGATTTATTCACCGTGTCGAATGGGGGTTTAGCCATGAAAATTGGCTGATTTCTCCGCCTCTTGATTCGAAGCAGGATGAAGCGATGAGTGCATTCGGACGCCGACCCGGTACCGCTGGCCGCCCCGCCTTTGGCGTGGCGAAGCCGATGCAGACTGGCCCCGGATTCTCGGGCGGCGCGCAATTCCCTGCGATCGACACCCCGGCCGCGGAAGCGCCGCCGCCGATCCCGTCGAACCTGACCCCCGAAGAAGAGGCGATGGAGCGGCTCAATCAGCGCTCGACCGCCGAAATGGCCGAACCCGAAAAGGTTCAGGGCTTTGAAGCGTCGGTTCACAAGATCAAGGAACAGGTGCTGCCGCGCCTGCTCGAACGCGTCGATCCCGAAGCGGCGGCAACGCTCAGCAAGGACGAGCTGACCGAGGAATTCCGCCCGATCATTCTCGAAGTGCTGGCCGAACTCCGCATCACGCTGAACCGCCGCGAACAATTCGCGCTGGAAAAGGTGCTCGTCGACGAACTGCTCGGCTTCGGCCCGCTCGAAGAGCTGCTGGCCGATCCCGACATCTCCGACATCATGGTCAATGGTCCGTACCAGACCTATATCGAGCGCAAGGGCCAGCTCGTGATCGCGCCGATCCAGTTCCGCGACGAACAGCATCTGTTCCAGATCGCGCAGCGCATCTGCAACATGGTCGGCCGCCGCGTCGACCAGACCACGCCGCTCGCCGACGCCCGTCTGAAGGACGGCAGCCGCGTCAACGTGATCGTGCCGCCGCTGTCGCTTCGCGGCACCGCCATCTCGATTCGTAAATTCTCGGCCAAGCCGATCACGCTGGACATGCTGTGTCAGTGGGGCGCGATGAGCCAGAAGATGTGCACCGCGCTGAAGATCGCGGGCGCCAGCCGTTTCAACATCGTCATTTCGGGCGGTACGGGTTCGGGCAAGACGACGATGCTCAACGCGCTGTCGAAGATGATCGACCCCGGCGAGCGCGTGCTGACCATCGAGGATGCCGCCGAACTTCGCCTGCAGCAGCCGCACTGGCTGCCGCTCGAAACGCGCCCCGCGAACCTTGAGGGCAATGGCGCGATCCACATGGGCGACCTCGTCAAGAACGCGCTGCGTATGCGCCCCGACCGCATCATCATGGGTGAGGTCCGCGGCCAGGAATGTTTCGACCTTCTGGCCGCGATGAACACGGGTCACGACGGATCGATGTGTACGCTCCACTCGAACAGCCCGCGCGAGTGCCTGGGCCGTATGGAAAACATGGTTCTGATGGGCGACATCAAGATCCCGAAGGAAGCGATCTCGAAACAGATCGCCGATTCGGTCGACCTGATCGTCCAGATCAAGCGTCTGCGCGACGGCTCGCGCCGCGTCACCAACGTGACCGAGGTCATCGGCATGGAAGGCGACGTCATCGTCACCCAGGAACTGTTCAAGTTCGAATATCATGACGAGGACAAGGACGGAAAGATCGTTGGCGAATATCGCTCAATGGGCCTCCGCCCCTACACGCTGGAAAAGGCGCGCCAGTTCGGTTTCGACCAGCCGTATCTCGAGGCCTGCCTCTAAGGTTTCAGCGCGAACGCCGCGGCGAACAGCGCGACCGTCACCGCCGTCAGGGCGATGCCGCGCCATGGCATGAAACCGACCGCATCGACATCGTGCCGGTGACGGCGGCGATAGTCGGCAAGCTCGGCGATCACCGCAACTGCCGCGCCTACCGCGCTGACGGTCAGCATCGACCCTTGCATTGACACGCATCCCTTCGCAAACAGGGGCCACTTCCCCCCAAGAGAGAGGTTGCCCATATGCGTCCGCTGATCCTCGTTGCAAGTGCCCTCGTCGCGCTTGCCGCCCCTGCCTTTGCCATGACCGAAAGCCGGACCGCCGACCCGATCGCGACCGCGGTTGCCGCACCGACGCGCACGCCGACCAACATCGCGCGCGACAAATATCGCCACCCGGCCGAAACGCTGAGCTTTTTCGGCGTGAAGCCCGGCGACACGGTCGTCGAACTCTGGCCCGGCGGCGGCTGGTACACCGAAATCCTGGCGCCGCTTTCAAAAGCCGGCGGCGGCACGCTCTATGTCGCGGCGCCATGGGAAAAAGGCCTGGCCCGCATCAAGGAAAAACAGACGGCCGATGCCGGCACCTATGGCGCGCTGAAGCTGGCCGAATTTCCCGGCACCGGCGCGGGACCGAAGGTTCCCGATGGCAGCGCCGACGCGGTGCTGACCTTCCGCAACATCCATAACTGGCGCTTCGGCGGCAAGGACAACGCCGCCGAGGCGTTCCGGCAAATCTATGCGATGCTGAAGCCCGGCGGCATCCTGGGCGTCGAGGAGCATCGCCTGCCCGAAGAGATGGATTCAGCCCTCGAAGAAAAGAGCGGCTACATGAAGCGCTCGTCGGTCATCGCCTTTGCCGAAGCCGCGGGCTTCAAGCTTGCAGGCGAAAGCGACATCAACGCGAACCCGAAGGATACGCATGATTATCCGAACGGCGTGTGGACCCTGCCGCCGAACCTGCGCGAGGGCGACAAGGATCGCGAGAAATATCTGGCGATCGGCGAATCGGACCGCATGACGCTGAAATTCGTGAAGCCCGCCCGCTGAAACATATCGAAACCATCGACCCCGCGCTGCTGCTGAGCGCGTATGCGCAGGGGCTTTTCCCGATGGCCGACGGGGCGGATGACCCGTCGGTCCATTGGGTCGAGCCGCGGCTGCGCGCGATTCTGCCGCTGGATGGCTTTCACCTGTCGCGCAGCCTGAAAAAGGTCATCGTCTCCGACCGCTTTCGGGTCACCACCGACACCGTGTTTCGCGAGATGATGGCGCTGTGCGCCGAGCCGGCGGACGACCGGCCGACGACGTGGATCAACCCCGTCATCAAGACAAGCTATGAGCGACTGTTCCAGCTCGGCCATGCGCACAGCGTCGAATGCTGGCTGGACGACGAGCTGGTCGGCGGGCTTTACGGCGTATCGCTCGGCCGCGCCTTCTTCGGCGAATCGATGGTCAGCCGGGCGCGCGATGCGTCGAAGGTCGCGCTCGCGCATCTGGTCGCGCGGCTGCTGGCCGGCGGCTGGCAGTTGCTCGATTGCCAGTTCATCACGCCGCACCTCGAAAGCCTGGGGGCGATCGAAATCCCGCAGGCCGATTATCTGCGGCGGCTTTATTCGGCGTTGTCGGACGGCGGCGCCTTCGGCGCGGCGACCGGCGCGGTCGGCGCGTTGCCGGCTGCGGGAGCCGCCGTGGGCGTGCCCTCGCCTCCGTTCGCCGCGGGCGATTGGGCGGCGCTGGATGCCTTGGGCGCAGCGGCGGATTTGGGCGCCGGGCGCGCGACGGGCTCGCCGCCCGGATATGTCATCGCGCAGCTTTTGACGAAGACGTCATAGATCGGGTGCTGGATCACATTGCGTTCGGGCCGTTCCTTGAACAGCCAGCCCGAAAAGACGCGATACCATTTGTCGTCGCGCTGATCCTGCACGGTCAACTGGACGAAGGCACCGGTTTCGGGCGGGTCTTCCCATGGCGCCGTCTGTTCGCAGGCGCGCAGGCGGACGATCGCGCGACCGATCCGCGCGGTGTCGCCGGGCTTCATCTCAAGCTCGCGGACCAGTCCGTTGCGCTTGTTGAGCAGGCCGACCACCGCGACGCGCTGTTCCATCGGCGTCGCACCTTCGATGCCGCCGACTTCCTGCCGAACACGGTCCGACTTGGCGAGCTGCGCGGTGGCCTCGCCCGGGCGCTTGCCGTTGCCATTGCGGTCGCACGCGGTCAGTGCGGTCGCCGCGACAAGCGTCAGAAGCGCGATACGGGAGAGTTGCGACCCCACGAAGCTCAGTCGGCGCCGGGACGCCAGGCTTCGTAATCGCCGGTCGCGGCGGCGCGATGGCCCCCGCGCTCGAGCGCGCCGGCGGGGCGATAGGCGTTGACGCTGCCGGTCAGGTTGACGCTCGGTTCCTTTTCCCACGCGCGCGGCGCGGGCAGGGCATCGCCGGGCAACTCGTCGAGCGTGCCGTGCAGCCAGCCATGCCATTCGGGGGGAACGCGGCTCGCGTCGTTCGAGCCATTATAAAGGACCCAGCGGCGGCTGCCCTTCTTCGCACGGAAATAGCGGTTGCCGAGGCTGTCCTCGCCCACCTTCTCGCCCGTGCTCCAGCTGTTCAGCAGCGTGCCGACGGTCGCGCCGTCCCACCAGGTGAAAATCTTGCCCAAGATGCTCATGGCTGCGGCGTTTACAGGGAAGGCAGCGCGGTTCGCAAGCGGTGTTTGACGTATATTGGGGGGATCGCGGTGGGGGGCGCTGCTATTTCTTGTCCTTCCACCCCACCTTGGCGCTTTCGTCGATGCCGAGTTCGGCGGCGGTGCCGCCCGCGAGTTCGAGGACGGCGGCCACTTCGCCGCCGCTTGCGACCGGTTCCAGCGATTCCGGGATCGTGTTTTCGGCGATCCGGTCGATGCTGCCGTCGGCGCGCACGAAGATCATGTCGAGCGGGATCAGCGTATTCTTCATCCAGAAGCTCGCGATCTTGGGCCGGGGAAAGGGAAAGAGCATCCCGCCATTCTTCGGCAGGCTGGTGCGGTTCATCAGCCCCAGTTCCTGCTCCGCCTCGGTGCGCGCGACCTCCACGTCGAAACGGTGCGTCTTGCCCGCCATGTCGATCGTCAGCGGAATCGTCGCGGCGCTCGTCGCCTCGCTGCCGCCGGGACTGCACGCCGCGATCGGCAGGGCGAGCGACAGGGCAAGGGCAGCAAGCAAGATACGCATCGGCAAATCCTTTCGCCGGGACAGGATGGGCGACGACCTAATCGAGCGCCGCTTCGGCGTCCAGCGCCGCCAGCGCATCCTCGTCCCCCGGCGGGACGGCCAGGATCCGCCGCGCGAGCGCCAGGCTGTGCCCGGCGCGCGCAAAGGCCGCGACCTGCCGCTCGCGCGCGGCGGGATCGTCGGAGGTACGAACCGCAAAGGGGCCGAAGCGTCGGCGCCGGGCAAAACCGATCGCGGAGGCGAGCGCCCGGTCCTCGGCCTCGGCGATCGCTTCGCCGCTGTCGTCGGGCGCGATGCCGTCGACGAAGAGCTGCGCCTTGACCCGCCGCACGCCCAGCCCGCGCCGCGTCATCGCGCCCGCGCGCATCGTCGCATATTGCCGGTCGTCCAGGAAACGCAGCCGCTCCATCCGGTCGGCGACCGCCTCGCACGCCGTCATCGCATCGACATCGTCGGTCCATTCGGATTCGCGAATCTTTCGCGACAGATAGCGCGTCAGCTTGGCGCGGCTGGTCGCGAATCGCGCGACATAGGCGAGCGCCAGTTCGTCGAGCTTCGCTGCGCTCAACGGCCTGCGGGATCGGTCGGATGGAGCCTGGCGACGCGGCATGCCATGTTTATGCCACAGTCAAGCCCGATTGAGAACGATCAGAGCCGCCATATCGGGCATCAACGCCCGGAAATGGGCCAATTTGTTCCACCTGACCGGGGTCGCGCTGCGCAGACATGGCTCAAAAAGATGACATGATTATTGCCGCGCGTCCCGATAGCCGGGACTCGAAAGCCTTTATGACCGAAAATTCCGCCCCTGTGGTGGAGGACCTTGTCCCCACCCCGACCGAATGCGCCCAGCCGCGCCGCTTTTCGGATTTCGCCACCGTCGGCGAAGCGCTCGACTATGCCGCCAGCGGAACCCGTGGGCTCAATTTCCACGATCCGCGCGGGAAACTGACGCGTCCCTATCCGTACAGCGAGCTCAAGGCCGATGCGCTGGCGACGGCCTATCGCCTGATCGCCGCGGGCGTGCAGCCGAACGACCGGATCGCCCTGATCGCGGAGACCGGGCCCGAATTCGCCGCGCTCTTTTTCGGCACCATCTATGCCGGCGCCTGGCCGGTGCCGCTGCCGCTGCCGACCAGCTTCGGCGGCCGCGATTCCTATGTCGGCCAGCTCACCGTCCAGCTCACCAGCTGCGATCCCAAGATGCTGTTTTTCCCGCCCGAAATCGCCGCGATGGCGATCGACGCGGCCGAAGCACGCGGCGTCGTCCCGATCGACTGGAGCGAGTTCGAAACGCGCGCGGCGCCGGTCGCCGACCTGCCCGCGCAAAAGACCGACGAGACCTGCTATCTTCAGTACAGCAGCGGATCGACGCGTTTCCCGCACGGCGTCGCGGTGACGCACGGCGCGCTGCTCAACAATCTCGCCGCGCACTCGCACGGCATGGAGGTGCGCGACAGCGACCGCTGCGTCAGCTGGCTGCCCTGGTATCATGACATGGGCCTGGTCGGCTGCCTGCTCTCGCCCGTCGCGAACCAGGTGTCGGTCGATTATCTGAAGACCGAGGATTTCGCCCGCCGACCGCTGGCGTGGCTCGACCTCATCAGCCGCAACAAGGGCACGACGCTCAGCTATTCGCCGACCTTCGGCTATGACATCTGCGCGCGCCGCGTGTCGAGCCAGACGCACGTCGCCGACCGGTTCGACCTGTCGCGCTGGCGCGTCGCGGGCAACGGCGCCGACATGATCCGCCCCGACGTGATGCAGAGCTTCGTCGACGCCTTTGCCGACGCGGGCTTCAAGGCGAGCGCCTTCCTGCCGAGCTATGGCCTGGCCGAGGCGACCCTGGCGGTCAGCATCATGCCGCCGGGCGAGGGCATCGTCGTCGAGCTGGTCGAGGAGACCGAGCTGTCGGGCGCCGCCGGCGACGCCGGCCGGCCGACCCGCTATCGCGCCATCGTCAACTGCGGCCGCGCCGCGCGCGACATGACGATCGAGGTCCGCGACGAGGCGGGCAACGTCCTGCCCGACCAGACCGTCGGCAAGGTGTGGTGCACCGGCCCGTCGCTGATGACCGGCTATTTCCGCGACCCCGAATCGACCGCCGCCTGCATGGCCGACGGCTGGCTCGATACCGGAGATATGGGTTATTTGTCCGACGGTTACATCTATATCGTCGGCCGCGCCAAAGACATGATCATCATCAACGGCAAGAATCACTGGCCGCAGGATATCGAATGGGCGGTCGAGCAGCTTCCGGGATTCAAGTCGGGCGACATCGCGGCCTTTGCGATCACCGCGCCGGGCGGCGAAGAGACGCCGGCGGTGCTCGTCCAGTGCCGCACCAGCGACGAGAGCGAACGCGTCGCGCTGCGCGAGACGATTCGCGACCGCGTGCGCGCGATCACCGGGATGAACTGCCTGATCGAGCTGATCCCGCCGCGCACGCTGCCGCGTACCAGCTCGGGCAAGCTCAGCCGTTCGAAGGCGCGCGCGCAGTATCTGGCCGGCGAAATCCAGCCCTTCCGCCTCGCCGCCTGACAGCGTCGTTTCTGTCCCGTGACGGTACAGAAATTTCGTCGCAGAACAGCCGCATAGTTACGTTCGGGTAACCCGTCGCCGCTAGACCGGGCAGCGTGAAGAGCTTGCTGACCGATCCTGTAGTCACCGACAATATTCCTGCGCGGACCCTTTTGGGGCTGGGACCGCAGGACGAGGACGTTGGCGACCTTCGCCAGCTTCAGCTCGCGCCGCTCCGCGGCAAGGGCGGCCTGCGCCTGTGGATGGGCGTCGGCATGGCGCTGGTCGCCGCTTTCACCATGGTCGGCAGCGGCATGGCCTGGCCGCTGATCAGCGGTTGGCTGGCCGGTACGATGGGTTTCAGCCTGTGGTCGTACCGAGCCTTCGCCAAACAGCCCTTTGGCGACCTCAAATCTTCCGGCGTCGCCGAATATGCGTTGTGCAACCGCCACGCCGTCTATTCGGCCGTGGTCTGGTCGACGCCCTTCTGGTTGCAGGGCCTTGCCCCCACGCTCGAACATGCGCTGTCGATGTGGGCGGTCGCGCTGCTGATGATGCTGACGCTGGCGATCGTCGCGCACAGCATTCCGCGCGCCTGCATCCTGTTCATCGCCCCGGTCAGCCTGTCGGCCGGCGCCGCCTTGCTGGCCGCCAACGCGCCTTCGCTTGCCGGCGTCGCGGTCGCCGCGGGCTTTTTGCTCAGTCTCTTCTGCATTCGCTTCGCGCAGGCGCACGTCCGCTTCCGCCGCGCCGAGGAAACGCTTCACGAAAAGACCGAGACGGTCAGCCTGCTGCTCCGCGAGTTCGAGGAAACCTCGGCCGACTGGCTGTGGCAGACCGACAACAATCGTCGCCTGGTCCATGTTTCGCCGCGGCTCGCCTACGCGCTGGGCGACACGGCCGAGGCGCTGGAGGGCGTGCCCCTGCTTCAGGCACTGTCGGGAGATGCCTGGGCGGCGGGCAACTTCGCCAAGGCCCTGCACGATATGGCCGAGCGGATGAAGCGGCGCGAGAGCTTTTCGAACCTGATCGTGCCGGTCACGATCGGCGGAAAACCGCGCTGGTGGGAGCTTTCGGCGTCGCCTCGCCTCGACGAGGGCGGCAAGTTCCTGGGCTTCCGCGGCGTCGGATCGGACGTCACCGAACAACATGCGACCGCCGAACAGATCGCAAAGATGGCGCGTTTCGACAATCTGACCGGCCTGCCCAACCGCCTCAGCCTGCACGAGGATCTGGCACGCGCGCTCACCCATGCGGTCGCGGCCAAGACGCGCTGCGCGATGCTGATGATCGACCTCGACCGCTTCAAGGCGGTCAACGATACGCTGGGCCATCCGGTGGGCGACAAGCTGCTGGCACAGGTTGCGGCGCGCCTGAAGGGCTTGATGGAACGCGGCATGACCTGCGGCCGCCTGGGTGGCGACGAATTCGCGGTCGTACTCCACAACGTCCCGTCGGCGAAGGAAGCCGAGGATCTGGCGACGCGGATCATCGCGGCGATCAGCCGGCCCTATGTCGTCGACAATCATCAGCTCTTCGTCGGCGCCAGCGTCGGCTATGCGATCGGCCCGACCGACGGCGCGACGGTCGAAACGCTGACCCGCAACGCCGACCTTGCGCTCTACAAGTCGAAGGACAAGGGCGGCAACGTCGTCGCGGCCTATGTCGCCTCGCTGCACGCGCAGGCCGAGGAACGGCGCGTGATGGAACAGGAATTGCGCGGCGCGCTCGAACGCCGCGAGTTCGAGCTCTACTACCAACCGGTGGTCACCGCCGCCGACGGCACGCTCAACGGTTTCGAGGCGCTGATTCGCTGGAACAACCAGAAGCTGGGCAACGTATCGCCCGGCCGCTTCATTCCGCTTGCCGAGGACAGCCGCCTGATCTCGCCGATCGGCGAATGGGTGCTGCGCACCGCCTGCGCCGAGGCGATGCGCTGGCCGTCGAACCTGAAGGTCGCGATCAACGTGTCGGCCGAACAGCTGACCGACCCCGCCTTTGCCTCGGTCGTCGTATCGGCGCTGGCACAGAGCGGTCTGCCGCCGCAGCGGCTGGAGATCGAGGTGACCGAAAGCGTGTTCCTGCGTGACGGCGGCGGCGCGGCGCAATTGCTCGACCAGCTCATCGGACTTGGCATCCGGCTGAGCCTCGACGATTTCGGAACCGGCTATTCGTCGCTCGGCTATCTGCGCAAGACGCAATTCTCGACGATCAAGGTCGACCGCAGCTTTGTCGTCGGGGCGGCGAAGGGCAGTATCGAATCGATCGCGATCATCCGCGCCGTCGTCGCGCTCGCCGACAGCCTGGGCATGTCGACCACGGCCGAAGGCGCGGAGACCGAGGTCGAGGTCGACACGCTGCGCGCGCTGGGCTGCAACAACATCCAGGGCTATTATTACGGCCGTCCGATGCCCGCATCGGATGTGCTGACGCTCTTCCGGCCGCCCGAACCGATGTCGACCGCCGCGGCCTGACGGGCCGATCTGCCGACCAACCGAAACGCCCGCACGACGAATTGAGGGCGTTAACAAAAGGTTCCCCCACTCACCGCATCGACGGCGCGATTCACCGCTAGACGGGTGGTGGCTTTCAAAGCCTGTGGCAAAGACCCTGCAACGCTTGAAGACAAGCCAAACGGGGGTCGCCTTCCATGCTACATCGCCGCTTTCTGGGTGCCATCACCCTGTCCGTCGCCCTGCTCGCGAGTGCCCTCGCCAGCGCTCCGGCGGCCGCGCGCGACTATCTGCAGTGCGTTCCCTTTGCCCGCGCCGAATCGGGCGTCGAAATTCGCGGCAATGCCAAGACCTGGTGGGCGCAGGCCGCCGGCACCTATGAGCGTGGCGACGAGCCCCGCAAGGGCGCCGTGATGGCCTTTGCCGGTACCAGCGGCATGCCGCTGGGCCATGTCGCCGTCGTCAAGAAGGTCGTCAGCGACCGCGAAATCCTGATCGACCATGCCAACTGGTCGCCGATCGGTGGCCGTCGCGGCCAGATCGAACGCAATGTTCGCGTCGTCGACGTCAGCGATCGTGGCGACTGGAGCATGGTGCGCGTGTGGTATGCGCCGATCGGCGACCTGGGCCTGCGCGCCAATCCGGTTCAGGGCTTCATCTATGCCGGCGGCAATGCCCGCCCCGATCGCAACACGTTCGACGCGCCCGTTTGGGCGAACAACAATTGGAAGCCGGGCAACGGCCTGGAACTCGTCGCCGCTTCGCTCGGCAGCTGAGCCCTGCCCCCCACTACCCTCCAGGGCCACTGACGAGCATCGAAGCCATCCGGAGGGCCACGCCTTCCGGGTGGCTTCCCCCATTATGGAACAGCTCGATCAGGGATCGCGCGCCGGCATCGGCAGCGAACGCCGTCGGCAGTGCAGCGTGCCTCGTGTAGCGTGTAGCGTGTAACGACGCAGGGCGATTTCGCTGTTTCGCCCGCTTCCTCCGCTTCGTCATCCCGGACTCGATACGGGATCCATCGCGGCGCGAAAGTCATGCCCCCCCAATCAAGTCGGGGTGACGATGGGGAGAGATAGCGCCGCGGATCGACATCGCCGCATCCGCGATATCGCGGAGGGCGGATGGCGCCGTCAGTCTTCCGAAGCTTCGTCGCCCTCGGCGGCCTTGTCTTCGAACCAGGCCTCGACCTCGCCCGACAGCTTGATCGTCATCGGCTGGCCGAAACGATCCTTCGACTTGCCCGCGGCGACGCGGATCCAGCCTTCCGAGATCGAATATTCCTCGACGTCGGTGCGTTCCTTGCCCTTGAAACGGATGCCGATGCCGCGCTGCAGCACCTCCATGTCGAAATGGGGCGAGCGGGGGTTGGTCGACAAATGGTCGGGGGGCGTATCGGTCATCTGAAATCTCCGGTTTCTGGCCGCCGCCGCTAAGCGAGAGCGCGTCGCAAATCAAGCGCGGGCGCAATGATAAGCGCAGTTTAGCGCTTTGTGCGTGCGATTAAGCGGGCGGCCGATTTCGCACGCGTCCCGCCGCATATCGTCGCCGATCGGGCACGTTGCGACGCAAAAGAGAGTTAATCGTCGGCCGGACCGTTTTGCGCATGGCGCGCGAAAAACGAACGCTTTCGATAGATATTAATTACACTTAACGCAAATTAACTATTTGATTTATCGGAACTAAATTGAACGCAAGCCGTCGTTGCGAGAGGGACCAGAAGTTCGTGAAGGAGAGGCTTCATGCGTTCGTCTCGTTACACTCTGAATATGCTTGTCATGATTCCGGCGTGCCTGGCGCTCGCCGCATGCGAATCCTCGGGCAGCTATCGCGTCGGCAGCGTCGGCGCGGGCGGTGCCACGGGGACGGCCGGACCCGCGGGCCCAACTGGCGCGACCGGCGCGACCGGCCCGGCCGGACCGGCGGGCCCGGCTGGCCCGGCCGGAGCCGCAGGCGGCGGACTCGGCCTGGGTGACGCCGGCGCGCTTGCCGTCGGCGGCCTCGTCGGCCCCAGCGGCATTGCGGGCACCGGCCTGCTCGCCAACACCGGCGATCCCGCCAGCGTCAATCCGGTGATCGGCGGCGTGCTGATCAAGACCGGCGGGCTGGTCAACGTCGTCGCCGACAAGGGCCTGCTGCTCGCGAGCGCGGTCGACGGAAAGGTGCCGGGCGGCACCAATCTGGTCGGCACCGTCCTTGGCGTCGTCAAATCGACCGGCGTCGCGCTCGTCCAGACGGGCGAGGGCAAGCAATATCTGGTCGACGGCCTGGCCGCCGCGCCGGGTCAACTCGTCACCGCGACGATCGGCAAGGCGACGGCGATCGGATCGCCGGGTGCATCGCCGCTGATCGGCGCGAGCATCCTGTCGCCCGGTCAGCAAACCGGGTCGCTGGTGACGGTCGGCGTCGGTTCGGGCGGTCAACTCGTGACGCTGGGCAACGGCACCGACGGCAATCTGCTGGGCGGCCTGACCGGTGGGCTCACCGGCGGCACGCCCGGCCAGCCGGCCGGCACCCCGGTCGCGCTGGTCGGCAATACCGTCAACGGCGTCACCGGCGCGGTCGGCGGCGTTACCGGCGGGCTCACCGGCGGAACGGGCAGTGGCGGCGGCAACGCCGTCGGCGGCCTGGTGCAGGGCGTCACCGAAACCGTCGGCGGGGTGCTCGGCAGCCTGAAACCGAAGTGCGAATAGGCGCCGATGCCGCGCCGCATCGTGACGCTCAGGCGTCTCGGCCGCACCGCGACGGTGGCGGGAGCCTTGCTCCTCCCCGTCGCGGCAGGGGCGGCCCAACCGGCAGCGACGCCGATCGACGGTCGGCCGCCGCTTGCCCCCACCGGCGACAATCGCGAACCGCTTCCCGATCCCAGGCCCCCGACGGTGGAACTCGGCAAGGTCGAACTCGGCGCGCGTCCCGATGTCGTCATCCGCGAAATCCGTTTCCTCGGCGCAGGCGTTCCCGCGAACGTCGCCAAGGCCGCCCGCGGCTTCGTCGGCAAGCGCGCGTCGGCCGATACGCTGGCAAAGCTCGCGGGGGCGATGACCCGCGCCTATGGCCGGTCGAGCGTCGCGCTCTTCACCCTGGTCATCCCCGAACAGGATATGTCCGACGGGATCGTCGAGGTCGCGTCGGCCGAAGGCTATATCGGCCAGGTCACGCTGAGCGGCGAAACGAAAGGCGGACCCGCGCCGCTGATCGCGCGCATGGCGTCGACCCTGCCCGGCCGGCGGCCGCTGCCCCGCGCGCGATTCGCGCGCACGCTCGGCACGATCGCCGACATTCCGGGCGCCCGCGTCACTCCCACGCTTTCGCTGACCGGCGAACCGGGCGCGGTCGCGCTGGGCCTTGCGGTCGACGCGCGGCGGCCGACGCTGGGTCTGGGCTTCTCGACGCGGACCAGCCGCTATGTCGAGGACGGGATCGTCGAGGCGAATGCACGCGGGACCAGCCTGCTGCGCAGTGGCGACGAGACGCGGCTGAACGGCGCCGCCGCGGTCAATTTCAAGTCCTTGCTCTATGTCGCCGCCGCGCATTCGACGCCGATCGGGATCGAGGGCACGCGCGCCGAAATCTCGGTCGCGGCGCTGCGCACCCGGCCGCGCCGGCTGGCGATCGACGGCGATGCCTGGAGCGCGGGGATGGCGGTCAGCCATCCGTTGATCCGCAGCACGCGGCGCAACCTCGTCGTGTCGGCCCGGCTCGACCATCTCGATTCGAAGAATGCGCTCTTCGGATCGACGCTCGCTGCCGAAAAGACGTGGACCGCCAACGCCAGCCTTGCCTTTCGCCTGAGCGAGGACCGCACCGTCATCGGCACGCGGATCGGCGTGTCGAAGGGGCTCGACATATGGGGCGCCAATGTACCGGCGGCCGTCGGCGAGACGGCCTTTCTATATGCCGATGCCGGGCTGGAGGCGAACCAGGCGATCGGCAAGGCGATGGTGCTGCGCGTCGCCGCCGCCGGCCGCTGGACGCGCGATACCTTGCCCGCCGCGCAGCGTTTCAACGTCGGCGGCGCGACCTTTGGCCGCGCGTTCGACGAGGGGCTGGTGGCGGGCGATCGCGGCGGCGCCGGCTTTGCCGAACTCGCGCTGCGCCCGCTGCGCAAGGGCAAGCTGGCGACCAGCGAGGTCTATGGCTTCGCCGACTATGCCGACGTCACGCTGCTGACGCGGCCGGCGGCGCCGCGCACCAGCTATCAGCTCGGAAGCTGGGGCGGCGGGGTGCGGCTGTCCTATGCCGACAATGCCACGCTGGGGCTGGAGGTAGCCGACGCCTGGAAACAGCCGGTGCCCGGCTTCGACCAGGGTTGGCGGGTTGCGCTGAGCTGGAAGCTGTCGATCCGGCCCTGACCGGACGCGGCGAAAGAAAAAGGGGGAGACGGGCCCGCGCGCAGCCCCTTGCGCGCGGGCCCGTCTGCGCCGATAAGGCCCGCGGGTCGCGTATCGCTGGACAGGTCTTCGATGACGATACGCCCTATGCTTGCCCTTTTTGCGGCTCTGCCGCTGGCCGCTCCCATGTCCGCTCTAGCCGCCCCGCCCGACAAGCCCACATGCGCCGAGAATGCGACGGGCCAGTGCATCGACGACGATGCGAACAAGGACGTCGAAGCCGCGCTGGAACGCTTCGAATCGCTGAACGGCGCCGCTCAGGTCGACGCCGCGATCGCGCTGGTCGATGCCGTCGCGCGGCATCAGGGCAAATTGTCGCGGCGGACGCTCTCGGACATCGACACCACCCTCTGGATCTACATGGGCAGCGACGATCGCGACCGGAACGGCCCCGACTATCGCCGCGTCCTCGACCGCATGCGCGGGCATGCCGACCGCTTCCGCGGCGCGGGGAACCGCGAGGGCGAATTGCTGTTCCTCGACTGGATGACCGTCGGCCTGCCGTCCGATGACCAGCTCGCACACGCGCGGCTGGTCCATCGGCGCGCGGCCGAGCTGGGGCAGCTTGCCGGCGGTTTCGGGCGGAGCGCGCGGGTATCGATCGAGATCGCCGGGCGGCCGCTGCTCGAGGAAGGGCGGCAGGACGAGCTCGTCCGCGCGCTCGACGACACCTTCGCCGAACTCGATGCCGCGGGCGTCGAGCCCGACGATTGGGAACTCGTCCTGCGCTATGCCGAGGCGCTGACGCTCGCGCATCGCGACGGCGAGGCCGACCAGCGCTTCGCCGACACGCTGGCGCTGGTCGCGGGCAATGCGCGCGCCACGCGGTTCGCGAACAACCAGATCAGCTATTACCGCAACATCGCCGGCCGCTTCGCCGCGGCGGAGGAGCCCGGCCGCATTGCCGCGGTCGAGAGCGAACGGATGGACGGCCGCGACGACATCGGGACGCAGAAGTCGCGCTACAACTATGCGCTCGCGCTGCTCGGACAGGGCAAGGCGGGCGAAGCGCTGCCCTTTTTCGAGGAAGCGCTGCCGCTGCAGCGTGCCGCCGAAGGCGGTCCCTGGGGCGGCAGCGGCCGCGACGATACGATCATCCTCCTCACCACCCTCGCCCGCGCCCGCGCACAGGTGAAGGGCCATGAGGCCGACGCGGTCGCGGCCGCGATCGAGGCCGCCGACCGGCTGCGCGCCCGGCGCGACGCGGGCATGAAGGGCGGCGACGCCAACCCCGCGGTCGTCGCACTGGCAAAGGCGGTCGCGAAGGGCGCGCGCCGCAACCCGCTGTCGGGCGCGTTCGACATGGTGATGTATGCGGGCTGGGCGGCGCGCGACACGAAAAAGGTCGACGCGATGGGCCCGGCCTTTCTCGCCGCGCAGGACCTGACGCTGACCGACGCGGGCGATGCGATCAACGAGGCCGCGGCGCGCGATCTGGCGGGCACGGGTCCGCTGGGCGATCTCGTCCGCCAGCGGCAGGACGCCGCGCAGGCGGTCGTCGCGCTGACGCAGCGCTATCGCGACCAGTCGCTGGGCAAGGACGAGGCGCGCGCCGCCGCGCTGCGCCAGCAGCTTGACGAGGCGACCGCCCGGCTCGTTCCGCTCGACGCGCGGATCGCCGCCGAATTCCCCGACTATGCCACGCTCGTCGCGCCGAAATCGATCGACATCGCGGCGGTACAGGCGCTGCTAGCGCCCGACGAGGCGGTGCTGATGCTGCTGCCGTCCGAGGGGCATCATTATGCCTTCGCGATCTCGAAGAAAAAGGCGCTGTGGCACCGCGTCGACAATGGCGCCGCGCCGATCGCCGCCGACGTCGCGCGCCTGAAATGCCGGATCGACGAGAATACCTGCTCGCTGGCCGACTATAACGGCCTCCTCGCCGCCGAGGGGCGCGGGCCCGCGAGCGTGATCGACGAGCGCTATCCGCGCTACGATCGCGCGGCGGCGTATCGCCTCTATCAACAGCTCATCGCCCCGGTCGCCACCGCGCTGCCCAAGGGCGGACGCGTCTATAGCGTCGTGAGCGGACCCATCGCCGGGCTACCCCTCGCCGCGCTGGTCGCCGCGCCGCCGAAGGGCGACGCCGAAAGCGGCGCGGCGGAGGACCTTGCCGCGACCGCGTGGCTGGGCAAGCAATATCGCTTCATCACCCTGCCGTCGGTCAGCGCGCTGGCGCTGACGCGGCGCGCGCCGGCGGCCGATGCCGCGCTGCGCCCGCCGCTCGTCGCCTATGGCGCGCCGACGCTGCTCGGTAGCGGCCAGCCGGCGGCGACCGGCGACGATCGCGGCGCGGGCCCGCGCCGACGCGGCGGGGTGGGCGTGCGCGGGTCGGGCCTGACCGAGGCGAACGGCGAAAAGACGATGGCGTCGGTCGACAAGCTCCGCCTGCTGCAGCCGCTCCCCGGCACCGCCGCCGAACTGACGCGGCTGTCCTCGGTGATCGGCCGGGGCCACGGCGCACGGCTGGGCGCCGACGCGACCGAGGCGGCGCTCAAGGCCGATCCCGACCTGCCGCAGGCGATCACCGTCGTCTTCGCGACGCACGGCCTGCTGCCCTATGAGATGGGGATCGGCTCGGAACCCGGGCTGGTGTTGACGCCGCCGGGCAAGGCCAGCGTCGAGGATGACGGCCTGCTCACCGCGAGCGAGGCGGCGGCGCTGTCGCTTTCGGCCAAATGGGTCGTGCTGTCGGCGTGCAACACCGCAACTCCGGGGGTCGAGGCGGGCGCGAGCGGCGAATCGCTGTCCAGCCTGGCGCGCAGCTTCCTCTATGCGGGATCGGACAATCTGCTCGCCAGTCACTGGCGGGTCGCCGACGATGCGACCGCGGCGCTGATCGTCGAAACGCTGGCGAACGACCGCGCCACCCCCGCGACGGCGCTCGCGTCGGCGATGGAGGCGATCCGCACCGGCCGGCATGGCGACGGCAGCCCGGTCGAGGGATGGAAGCCCCATTGGGCGCACCCCGCAAGCTGGGCGCCCTTCACGCTGGTGACGAACCGCGACCGCTAGGCCGCGTCGCGGCGGCTCCGCCGGGTCTCGACGCGCTCGGCCTCGGCGAGGGCGATCCGTTCGGCGGCGGGATACAGGTCGCGATCCTCGCGCTCCATGCGCATCGCCATTGCGTCCAATATGCCCGTCGTTTCCTCGCAAAAGCCGGACCAGTCGGCCTCGACGGCCTCTGCCGTCCAGCGCGTGTCATAGCTCATGAAATCGCCCGCCAGATGCCCCATCTCGTCGACGAATTCCTGCGCAAGCTGCTTGAGCCTGTGGTCGCCCGCCGCCCGCAAACGGGGATAAAGCGCCCAATCCTCGCATTTCAGGTGGCGCACCAGCGTATCGCGCAGCATGCCGCGGACCGACGCCAGTTCGGTCGCGCGCGGCCGCTGCGGCGCCATCACCATCACCATCAGGAAACCCGACAGCGTGACGAGCGCGGCATGTTCGGCGCGCAGCCGTTCGATTTCACGCACCCTGGGCATAGGGGCCCCTCGATCCGAGCGGTCCCTCTCATGCGGGCATAAGACGGCCCGATGAACAGCCGGTAAACGCGTCGCAGCCCGTGCTAGCCGACCTCGCGCCACGCCCCCGGCGCCAGGTCGCCCAGCTCCCAGCCGCCGATCCGCCAGCGCACCAGGCGCAGCGTCGGAAAGCCGACCGCCGCGGTCATCCGGCGCACCTGGCGATTGCGGCCCTCGGTGATCGTCAGTTCGATCCAGCAGTCGGGCACGCTCTTGCGATATCGCACCGGGGGATCGCGCGGCCACAGATCGGGCGGATCGATACGGCGGGCGGTCGCGGGGCGCGTGGGGCCGTCGTTCAGCTCGACCCCGCTGCGCAGCCGGTCGAGGCTCGCCGCATCGGGTTCGCCCTCGACCTGCACCAGATAGGTTTTCGGCGTCTTGTGGCGCGGTGACGAAATGCGCGCCTGCAACGCGCCATCGTCGGTCAGGATCAACAGCCCTTCGCTGTCGCGGTCCAGCCGTCCGGCCGGATAGACGCCGGGCACGTCGATATGGTCGGACAGCGTCGCGCGCGCCTCCGCCATCCCGCGATCGGTGAATTGCGACAGGACGCCATATGGCTTGTTGAACAGGATCAACCGTCCCACGGCGCACCTCTCATCCCGACAACCGGGCGCAAAGAAAAACCGGCGGCCGTTCGGGCCGCCGGTTCGTGTCTTATGCCGCTTCCTTCTTGCGCGACGCCTTCTTGCGCTCGTGCGGGTCGAGCAGCGCCTTGCGGATGCGGATGTTCTTCGGGGTCACCTCGACCATCTCGTCATCGTCGATATAGGCGATCGCCTGTTCCAGCGTCATGCGGCGCGGCGGGGTCAGGCGGATCGCGTCGTCCTTGCCCGTCGAACGGAAGTTGGTGAGCTGCTTCGACTTCATCGGGTTGACTTCAAGATCGTCGGGCTTCGCATTCTCGCCGATGATCATGCCTTCGTACAGCGCCTCGCCGGGCGAGACGAACAGGATGCCGCGCTCTTCGAGCGGGCCGAGGGCATAGGCGACGGCTTCGCCATTGCCGTTCGAGATCAGGACGCCGTTCTTGCGGCCTTCGATCACGCCCTTGTACGGGCCATATTTCTCGAACAGGCGGTTCATGATGCCCGTGCCGCGCGTGTCGGACAGGAATTCGCCATGATAGCCGATCAGGCCGCGCGACGGGCCGCTGAAGGTGATGCGCGTCTTGCCGCCACCCGACGGACGCATGTCGGTCAGGTCGGCCTTGCGGATCTGCATCTTCTCGACGACCGTACCGCTATGTTCGTCGTCGACATCGATGACGACGGTTTCATACGGTTCGGTGCGCTTGCCCGCTTCATCCTCGCCATAGAGAACTTTCGGGCGGCTGATGCCGAGCTCGAAGCCTTCGCGGCGCATCGTTTCGATCAGCACGCCCAGCTGGAGCTCGCCGCGGCCCGCGACTTCGAAGCTGTCCTTGTCGGCGCTTTCGGTGATGCGGATCGCGACATTGGTTTCGGCTTCGCGGAGCAGGCGGTCGCGAATCATGCGGCTCGTGACCTTGCTGCCTTCGCGGCCCGCCATCGGGCTGTCGTTGACGGCGAAGCGCATCGACAGCGTCGGCGGATCGATCGGCTGCGCGGCGATCGGCGCGCTGACGCTGGTGTCGGCGATCGTGTTCGCGACGGTCGCCTGCGTCAGCCCCGCGATCGCGACGATGTCGCCCGCCTTCGCCTCGTCGACGGGAACGCGCTCGAGCCCGCGGAACGCGAGCAGCTTCGAGGCGCGGCCCGTTTCGATCACCTTGCCGTCCATGTCGAGCGCGTGGATCGGCTGGTTGACCTTGATCGAGCCCGACTGGACGCGGCCGGTCAGGATGCGGCCGATGAAATTGTCGCGGTCGAGCAGCGTCGCGAGGAAGGTGAAGGGACCGTCTTCGTCGAGGCCGGGGGTCGGAACATGGCTGACGATCGTCTTGAACAGCGGCTCCAGCGTGCCTTCGCGCGCGTCGGGGCTGTCCGAAGCGAAGCCGCCGCGGCCCGAGGCGTAAAGGATCGGGAAGTCGAGCTGTTCGTCATTGGCTTCGAGCGTCAGGAACAGTTCGAAGACTTCGTCGAGCACTTCGGCGGCGCGCGCGTCGCTGCGGTCGATCTTGTTGACGACGACGATCGGACGCAGGCCCAGCGCAAGCGCCTTGCCGGTCACGAACTTCGTCTGCGGCATCGGGCCCTCGGCGGCGTCGACCAGCAGGATGACGCCGTCGACCATGCTCAGGATACGCTCGACCTCGCCGCCGAAGTCGGCGTGGCCCGGGGTGTCGACGATGTTGATGCGCGTCGCGTCATCACCCTCGCCCCATTCGACCGAGGTGCACTTCGCGAGAATGGTGATCCCGCGTTCCTTTTCCAGGTCGTTCGAATCCATCGCGCGTTCTTCGACGCGCTGGTTGTCGCGGAACGTGCCCGACTGGCGGAACAGCTGGTCGACAAGGGTGGTCTTGCCATGATCGACGTGTGCGATAATCGCAATATTGCGCAAAGACATGCGTAGAGAGCCTTGATGGAAGGGGGCAGCACCCGGAGCGCCGCGAAACGCCGCGCCCCTAACAGAAGTGGTGCTGCGTCGCAACAAAATTGCCCGCCTCACCGACAGGGCGACGACGCCGCCCGATAATCCCCGCCCCAGCGGCGATAGCCCGGCGGACAGTCAGCGCCTCACAGGCGGGCGACCAGGCGTTCGACCTCCTGCCCCGCGATGCGCGCGGCGCGGACCAGGTTCGCGTGGAAATCGCCCGCGCTGCCTTCGTTCGCCTCGTCGGTCACCGCCTTGATCGCGGCCCACGGCTTGCCGAGCCGCGCGGCGACCTGCGCCACCGCGCCGACCTCCATGTCGACCAGCGTCGCGCCCAGCCCATTCGCCAGATCGGCGGCGGCGTCGGGGCACGCGACGAAGCTGTCGCCGCTCGCGATCCGGGCATGCGGCAGGGTCAGGCCGGGATCGGCGATCGCACGGAAATGCGTCTCGCCCGCCTCGCCGATCGGCCATTCGCCGGCGCGGTAACGGCGGAACAGCCCGGGCTCGGCCGCGCCATAATCATGCTGCACCGCCTCGGCGATCCAATAGGCGCGGCCTGCCTCTGCCCCCAGCGAGCCGCAGGTGCCGCTCATCAGCAACAGGTCGGCATCGGCGCCCAGCATCCCGGCGCAAAGCGCGGCATTGACCTTGCCGAGGCCGCAGGTCGCGATGGTCAGCGCATGGCCGTGCGCGGCCAACCGGCGCACCGCAAACGGTCCGCTCTCACGCGCGCCTGCGTCGGGAAACAGCGCATCGCCTTCTTCGGCAAGCGCGGCGAGGATCAGGATATCGGCCATGGCCCCCTGTAGCGGCTGCCTGCTCCGATGGAAAAGGATTCGCGCGGGGGCGGCCGCGCGCGGGCGATTGCGACCGTCCTCCCTGTGCCGCAGCCATGGGGAGGATTTTTTCCTCGTCACCCCGGACTTGATCCGGGGTCCCGCTCGACGACTGGAATAAGTGGGATCCCGGATCGATTCCGGGATGACGAAGGCGTAGGAAGCCAGGTCAGTTTGCGACCGGAAGGTGACGTCTCTTCTTCCGTCACCCTGAACTTGTTTCAGGGTCCATGGCCCGACGATGCTTCCAGCGCAGCGTCAGATTAAAGGTCCGTCCATGGATGCTGAAACGAGTTCAGCATGACGAGCGTTGGATGGCCACTCCCTATCCCAAATCAGGCGCAGCGCCCGCGCTGCCGGGATGACCGCAAACGATCGGTTGCGGACATAACTGCCCCTGCTGTAGTCCCTTATGCTTGGAGGAAACGAGTCATGTCAGCAACATTGCCTGAAATCGTGATAGGCGCTCTCGCCAATATGCTCGTGTTCGGCGCCATACTTTGGGGGGCTTTGAAGCCTTCTGTCGGAGACACAAATAGGATTTGGGCGGTCGTCCTTTGGCCCGCAGCCTTCAACCTCCTTGTTTGCATATTCAAATCCGAACTTGATTATCCGCAAAGAGCGGTCGGCCTGCTAGTAACCGCCACTGTTGTTGGCGCCTATTCCTGGATATGGCGTCGCGGCGGGTTACCTCTTTCGCCCCGGTCAATCTGACGCCCGCTCACCACTCCAAATCTGGCGTTGCGCCGACTCCCTCCGCGTGACTGGAATCGACCGGTTTCGGACGCTCTGTCTTAATCGGTTAGCGTTCAAAATCAGACATTCGGATGTGATTTGTCAGAGGTCAGGATCAGGCATACCAACTCCGCCGCCACCTTTATGGGGCCTCGCATAATATCCCTCGGGCGCGTCGGGAATACGGGCCGTGCATATCGAAGAACAGGTATGAGCCAGCAAGGGCGCCACATCAGTCCCGATCCGCTGTGTAGTCCAGAAAGACTTCGCTTCACGCCCTTCGAATAGCTCATCACAAACGCTGCAAGTCTCAGGTTGCAATTCAGCTAGCGGAGCTGACAATCTCGGGAAGGGCAGCCGTGTTTTGATGTTTCCGTACAACGCGCGCGTGCTCATTCTCGTATCGTGCAGGCGGGTGCAGCGTGTGACCTCATAGGGAAGCCAATGCAGCGAGTAAGAGGTGTAAATGTCCAGATTTCTAAGCGAGGACAGCTGTCCAATCTCGGGAGGAAGGCGTCGCAGATGGCTACCATAGAGCCGTAATTGTTCAACCGCCCCAAGAAGTTGTATTTCAGACGGCAAAGTGATGACGCTCGCCCATTGATCTGCAGGTATTGCCGCTAACGGCTCTAGAACGGACGCTGCCTGTTTGCTCTTGATGAATGTTAGCAGCGCCTGCCAGCCGGGCGCTAATGTATCCTGTTCTTCCACATGCAAATTTGGCACGCTTGGCGTGCCTCTCTTTCCTCTTGAAGCGAGACATGGGCAATGTCCGCCGCGATCAACGCGATGCGCCGCCGATTGGGTTGTAGGGTCGACGGTAAAACTTTGCCTCGACCCGCCGTTTTCAGACTTATCTAGCAGACGCCCGATTATTGACATTACAACCCCCGCTTCCCGCTCGTTTATGGCAGCTAGTCGAAGAATATCAATTAATGACGGTCGGTCCGCTTCCCACCCCAAAACCGACGAAAAAAGGCCTTTCCTACAATATCCGGCTATGTCAGCGCCGATCCCGGCTCTTTCATTCAGTGAACAAAACACGGTCCCCGCCGGCCTTCTCACGACGGCGCGCGCCCAACACATTGCGTGGTCCAGATGGGGGAGCGCACAAGGCTGAACTTTCCTGAACTTTGGAAGGGAGTAAAGTCCGCTCCCACCCCATTCCGACCCATCCCTGCCCCTTGCCAACCCCGCCGCATCCCGCCATCGCTCGGTCCGATGCTCGCACGCCTTTTTCCCGATCGCTTCGTCCCCGTGCTGTTCGCGACGATCCTGCTCGCCAGCCTGCTGCCGGTGCGCGGGGGCGCGGTGCCGATTGCGCAGGGGGTGTCGACCGCGGCGATCGTCTTTCTCTTTTTCCTCAACGGCGTGCGCCTGCCGCGCGACGAGGTGCTGCACGGCATCCGCAACTGGAAACTTCAGGGCAGCGCCCTCGCCTTTTGTTTCGGGGTCATGGCGGCGCTCGGGCTGGCCGCGCAGTTCGTGACGGCGCCGCTGCTGCCCGCGACGCTTGCGCTCGGTTTTCTCTTCCTCGGCATCCTGCCCTCGACCGTCCAGTCGGCGACCGCCGCGTCCAGCCTGGCCGGCGGCAATGTCGCGGCCAGCGTCGTCGCGGCGGCGCTGCTCAACCTGGTCGGCGTCGCCGCGTCGCCGCTGCTCTTCGCCGCGCTGGCGGGCGCGGAGGGCGAGATTCACGGTGAAGCGGTGCTGCGCATCGTCGCGATCCTGTTGCTGCCCTTCGTCGCGGGCCAGCTCGTGCAACGCTGGCTGCGCCCCTGGGTGCTCGCGAACCGCGGGCTGGCAACATTCATGGATCGCACGGCGATCGCCATCGCGGTCTATGTCGCCTTTTCCGCCGCGGTCGTCGCGGGGATCTGGAGCCTGCTCGACGCGCGCGAGATCGGCGTCGTCTTCGCCGCGGTCGCCCTTCTGCTCGCGCTTTCGTTCGGCGGCGCGTGGATGCTCGGCGGGCTGCTGTCGCTTGGCCGGCCGGAGCGCATCACGCTGCTCTTCTCGGGCGCGCAAAAGAGCATCGCGGTGGGCGCGCCGCTTGCCGCGACGCTGTTTCCGCCCGCAACCGCCGGCATGGTACTGGTGCCGATCCTCGTCTATCATATGGCGCAGCTGATCCTGTCGGCCTGGATCGCCCCGGTCCTGAATCGGCAAACGCGGGTGTAATGCTTGAATAACACAGCTCCACATGCCATATAGGCCACGTGACAGGCTACGTGGCACTATTTGCAACTTCGGGCCTTGGAAGGAACAGGAATGAGCGAAGAGACCGCGACGGCGACCGCAACCGAAGGACTGACGCTGACGCCGCCCGAACCCGTCCCCACCGTCGCCCCTGAAAAGGCCGCCGGCCTCGTCCCGCTGTCGGGCGAGCAGAAGTCCAAGCTGGAGGAGCGCGTCGACGGCTTTATCGACGACCTGGTCGCGCAGGACGAGAATTCGCCCGAATTCGGCAAGCGCGTCGACCAGATCACCAACATGGGCCGCAAGGAGATGCTGGAGGCGGCGAGCCATTCGAACCGCTTCCTCGACCGGCCGATCAAGGCGATCGATCGCGACACCGACATCGGCCAGAGCCTGATCGAGCTGCGCACGACGGTCGAACGGCTCGACCCCTCCGCGAACGGCAAGCTGCTGTCGAAGCGCGGCTTCCTCGACAAGATCTTCGGCAGCAAGATCAACAATTATTTCGCCCAGTATCGCAGCGCCCAGACGCATATCGGCGGCATCCTGACCGCGCTTGCCAATGGCAAGGACGAGCTGTTGATGGACAATGCCGCCATCGACGTCGAACGCCGCAAGATGTGGGAATCGATGGGCAAGCTGGAGCAGATGGTCCACATCGCCAAGACGCTCGACGAGCGGCTGGAGGCCAAGGCGACCGAGCTCGACGGCACCGATCCCGCCAAGGCGAAAATCCTTCGCGAAAACGCCCTCTTCTATGCCCGCCAGCGCACGCAGGACCTGCTGACCCAGATGGCGGTTACGGTGCAGGGCTATTTGGCGCTCGACCTGGTCAAGAAGAACAATGTCGAGCTGGTGAAGGGCGTCGACCGTGCGTCGACGACGACCGTCGGCGCGCTGAAGACCGCGATCACCGTCGCGCAGGCGATGACGAACCAGAAGCTGGTGCTCGAACAGATCACCGCGCTGAACACCACGACCGCGAACATCATCGACGGCACGTCGAAGATGCTGAAGGACAATACGGCGCGCATCCACGAACAGGCGGCGTCGAGCACGATCCCGATGGAGACGCTGAGCCGCGCGTTCCAGAATATCTATGACACGATGGACGCGATCGACACCTTCAAGATCAAGGCGCTCGACACGATGAAGACGACGGTCAACGCGCTGGAAGGCGAGGTCGCCAAGTCGAAGGGCTATATCGCGCGCGCCGAGGGTGCGAGCCAGGCGCAGGCAAGCGTCGGCGGCGCCGACAGCCCGCTGGCCGCGCTGGAAGGGTAAGGCATGACGATGAGCGAGGTCGACAAGGTCCGCCTCTCGGCCACATCGGCAATCGAGCGCTCGCGCGAACGGCGGCGGCCCATCGGGTCAAAGAGCGTCGCGCTGCGCCGCCAGCATCTCTACAAGAAGCTTGGCCGCGTGCTCGTCGCGGGCGGCATCGTGCTGATCGGCGCCGCGCTGTTCGGCGCACTGATCCAGCCGTTGGGTTTTACCGGACTGCTCGCGCTGTTCGTGCTGCTGCTTGGCGTCGCGGTGCTGTTCGGCAAATGGCCGCCCTTCCCCGAACCGCGCCAGCAGGACCTGCCCAAGGCCGATCTCAAGCAGCTCGCCGGCCGCACCGAAATCTGGCTGGAGGCCCAACGCCCCGCGTTGCCCGCGCCCGCGCGACAGCTTGTCGACGGTATCGGCGTCCAGCTCGACCTGCTCGCGCCGCAGCTCCAGACGCTCGACGCGTCGAGCCCGGCCGCGGCGAACATCCGCAAGCTGGTCGGCGAAGACCTGCCCGAACTGGTCGCGGGCTATCAGCGCATCCCCGCGGGTCTTCGCAAGGAGGCGCACGCCGGGCGCACTCCCGACGAAACGCTGGTCGGCGGGCTGACGATGCTGGAGCGCGAGATCGGCGACGCCGCGCGCAGCCTCGCGGCGGGCGAACTCGACAAGCTGGCGACGCGCGAACGCTATCTTCAGCTAAAATATCAGGGGATCGACGGCGAGGATTCGCCGGTCGGCTAAACCTGTCGCAGCCGCTGGGTGCCCGCGAACCACAGCGCGACAACCAGCAGCAGCGGCGGGGCGAGCCCCCATTGCGCACGGCCGGCGAGCGGCGCAAGCAGGTTCGACGACGACAGCAGCCAGAGCGCGGCGAGCAACGCACCGATCGCCGCCGCCTCGAAGGCGAAGCTCTTCCAGAATCGCCGTTCGGCGCGGGCCAGCGCGGTCTCGGCCTCGATCGCGCGGTCGACGCGCAGCATGAAAGAACGATCGCCCGCTCGCTCAGGCGGCGCCAGCAGCGCAGCCAGCAACGCGTCGGTCTGATCGCCGCCCTGGTCGTCGGTCGGATGCGTCATGCCGGGCCTCCTTCGCCGATCATCCTCTGCGCCTTCGCGCGCCCGCGCAAGACCAGCGATTTGAGCGTTCCGAGCGGCACCCCCATGATCTCCGCCGCCTCGCCATGCGACCATCCATGACCGAAGCACAGGGTGAGCGCGGCGCGCTCCTGCGGCGACAATCCGGCGAGCAGGCGCTCGGCATCGATCGCGGCGTCGCTGCGGCCGCGCGGGTCGGTCGCCGTCGGGGCGTCCTCCCCGGCCGCCAGCCCCTCGCGCCGCCGCGCGGTACGCCGCTGGTCGAGGAACAGGCGCCAGCCGATCCCGACAAGCCATGCGGCATAGCTGCCCTGCCCCCGATAATCGCCGGCGCGCTGCCACGCGCGAACGAAGGCCTCCTGCGCCAGATCGTCGGCATCGCTTCCCGCGACGCGCGACAGAAAGCTGCGCAGCCGCCCCTCGTGCCGAAGCACCAGGAGCTGGAAGGCCGCGCGATCGCCCCCTGCGACGCGTTGGTTGAGAAGCTGGTCCTCATCGTCACGCAGCGCCGCGCTCCTCGATGGCCGCCGCACGCGCGAGGCGGCGGCGGTACAGGAGCGCGATGCCGACGAAGGCGGGGAAAAGCGCGGCTCCCGCTGCGATCCGGATGATCTGCTCGTGCCCCTGGATCAGGCCGAAACCCGCCATGGCGAGCCCCAGCGCGAGCAGGACCAGGCCATTGCGATCGTCGCCCGGCGCGTCGCCGGTCCGCCCGAACCCCAGATGCTCGTACGGCTTGTTGAGCTTGTCGATCATCGGCAGCGCCGCGTCCGACTTCGCCTCGATCGCGCGGCGGATCGACCGGTGCAGCATCCACGCATGCAGCAGGCGCGCGAGCAGGAAAAAGCCGATGACGAACAGCGCGACCATCGTGATATTTTCGAGCCATCCGAAGAAGCTGTCGCTGATCGCGACCAGTTCGGTACTCGGCGGCGGCGGCGGCATGAACGATGCGATGTCGCGCGGATCGATATAGGCCGCGACGTCGGCGGGGCTGATCGACTGGCCCGCGACGGCGACGGGCACCGCCGCGGTCGGCGGCGGCGCGGCGGGCGCGGCGGCAGCGGCGGCGGTCGCGGCAAGCAGATAGGTCATGTTCATCCTCCTTCATGCCGGACGGCATGGTGAAACCACAGGCGGCGACTCCCGGCAAGGCGCATCATGATCCGCAACGGGGGAGCGGATTCTGGTGCGTGCGAAGTCGCCGCCGGACCGGGCAAGCCCGATCACCGACTAGACGGCGCGACCGACGTCGGCGGATGCATCGCGGATGCGCGGAGGATGAAAAATTTCCGGACTCGCCGGACTCGGCCGCCGACGCGAGCAGACCGAAACAATGACCGTCTTGGGCTCTAAAGCCCTTCGCCGCCGGTCCAGTGCGCGTTGACCAGGCGCCGCGCCAGCGCGCTCACCTGAATGCGGATGTCGGGCACGGCGACGACTTCCCACAGGTCGCCGCGCGTCATCGGCCCGATCGCCAGAATATGCTCGGACGGCAGGCCCCGCGCGTCGATGACATGGCCATCGCGGTCGATATCCAGCCCCAGGCGCAGCGCGTCGGGACGGATACGCTTCGCGCCCAGCATCCGCTTCACCAGCGGGTCGGTCGAACGGAGCAGGTCGCCCTGCGGCCCGGTGCAATTGATCATCCGCACCGCGCGCGTGACGACCGCGGCGTCGCCGCCGCGCGGGAACCAGGAAACCGCCAGGGCGTCGGGTTCGACCGTCACCTTCGCAATCTTGCCGGCATGGAAGTTAAGCTGGCCCGACGCGACGAGCGCGTCGATCCGATCGGCAACCTCGGGCGCCAGCCGGTGGCGATGCACGTCCCAGAAGGGACGCAGGTGGCGCAGAAAGCGCGCGCGCTTCGCCGCATCAGCCGATGCCCACATCATCTGGGTGATGGGCCGGATCGAATCGACCACCAGCCGCCAGTCCTGCCCGCGCGCCTCGGTCTGTGCCCAGCGCACCAGTTCGGACAATTCGGGCGCGGGCTTGGCAAGCACCGGTTTCGGACGCGGCAGCCCGTCGACATGACGATGCGGGCGCAGTCCACGTCGCGAGAGCGCCGTTATCGGACCTTCATGGCCATGCGTGACAAGGCGCAGGATCACGTCGACCGCGGTCAACCCGGTGCCGATCACCAGCACCGGCGCGTCCTTTGCCAGCCCCTCCTCGAACGAACTCGCCCACGGATCGCCGATATAACGGTGCGAAGGCAGATGCGCGCCGGCGATCGCAGGCGGATCGTGCGGCGGCAGGTTGCCGATCGCCAGCACCGCGCGATCGGCCTCGATCAATCCGCCGTTGACCAGGCCCAGCGTGACCTGTCCGCCGCGCTCCTCGATATCCAGCACCTCGTCGTCGACGAGTTTCAGCCGCCGCCCATAGCGTTCCATCGCGCCGGCCAACGTCTCGCGCAGATAGCGGCCATAGGTCGCGCGCGTGACGAACGCGGCGTCGCAGCCGAGCCCCCGCGCCGACAGCCAGTCGCAGAAATGGTCGGGGCGGTCGGGAAAGGCACTCATATTGCCCGCCCGGACATTGAGCAGATGCGCGCTTTCGCTGCTGCTATACGCGACGCCCGCGCCCATGCGGTGGCGGTCGCGCTCGATCAGCAGCACCTCGACATCGGCCTGCTCGAGCAGGTTCAGCGCAAGCATCGTCCCCGAAAAGCCCGCGCCGACGATCGCGACGCGGGTGGCGGTGCGAAAGCGCGGGCGCGGCGAGTGGAGCTGGGCCTCGATCATCCTCATCGGGTGACGATATCGCCCGACACGGTCACGCGTTCGAGCGCGCGAGGCTCGGGCCAATAGTCGCCGACGGCATAATGCTGCGTCGACCGATTGTCCCAGATGCCGATCGCGTTCGGCGTCCAGCGAAAGCGCACCTGATATTCCGGCACTTTGATCCGGTCGAACAGCAGGCGGAGCAGGCTGTCGCTTTCCTCTTCGGACAGGCCGACGATCTTCGTCGTGAAGGTATAGTTGACGTACAGGATCTTCTCGCCCGTTTCCGGATGCGTGCGCACCACCGGGTGGCGCACCGGCGGAAAGTCGCGGGCGAGCTGCGCGCGCTTTTCCTCGCTCACGCGGCCGCCGAAGCTGCGGACGATGTCATGCTCGGCCTCCAGCCCCTCGATCCGGTCTTTCACCGCCTGCGGCAGCCCGGCATAGGCCGCCGCGGTGTTGGCCCACATCGTGTCGCCGCCGAGCGGCGGGAGGATGCGCGCGCGCAGGATCGAGGTGATCGACGGCCGCTCGCGAAAGGTCACGTCGGTGTGCCACTTGTTATACGCCTGAAACGGCGCGACCGTCTCGGCGGTCAGATGGACGCCCTCGACGCCTTCGATGCGCAATATCTCGGGATAGCCGGGAATGTGCGGCAGCACCGGATGTCCTTCGAGCTCACCGAAGAACCGGCCCAACCGGACATGGCTTTCGTGGCTGATGTCCTGGTCGCGAAAGAAGACCACCTTGAACCGCAGCCACGCGGCGCGCAGCAGTTCGCCCTCGCTCGACGACAGCGGCCGATCGAGGTCGAGCCCGCTGATCTCCGCCCCGATCGTCGGGGTTGCGGGTGAAATCGCGACGCCCAGCGAACGGGCGGTCTCGAAAATATCTGGAATCTGGGCAAGGCTGGCCATGAGCTCTCTCCTCTGATCGATCGAACGGGACGGGCGGCTCGGTCGACTCGGAATACGTCCCGAAAGGAGGAAAGTAACTCAACTAATATAATTGACAAAATGATGCGCGCCGAGTTGCACGAAAGGCACGACGGATCGCTCGGAATCCCGTCAGGAACCCCACGCGCCGTTCGAACGCGTTGCCGATTCTATCGAAGCGTGAAGCCGCGATACCCCTCGGCCGCCGCGTCGCTGCAGATTTCGCGGTAGCGGCCGAGCCCGCCGATATAGACCGGAAAGGTGCGCGGCTTGCCCGGCACATTGGCGCCCGTGTACCAGGTGTTCGCGGTGGGATAGAGCGACAGCGACCCCAGCGTCGTCACCTTCTTCATCCAGCCGTCCTCGGCCCCTGCATCAGCCTCGATCGAGCGCAGCCCCTCGGTGCGCATATGGTCGATACAGTCGCAGACCCAGTCGACATTCTGTTCGTTGAGCAGGATGAAATTCGCCAGCGCCGACGGGCCGTTCGGTCCCGCAATGACGAACAGGTTGGGAAAGCCCTCGATCATCAGGCCCAGGTGCGACCGCCCGCCGTCGGCCCATTTGTCCTTCAGGCGCCGGCCATCCTTCCCCTCGATATCGATCGACAGCATCGCGCCGGTCAGCGCGTCATAGCCGATCGCGGCGATGATGACGTCGACCTCGACCTCGCCCTCCGCGGTACGGATGCCCTTTTCCGTAATCTCCAGGATCGGATGCTCCAGGCAATCCTTCAGCGTCACATTGTCGCGATTATAGGCCTCGTAATAGCCCGTATCGAGACACGGCCGCCGCGCGAAGATCGGATAGCCCTGCGGCGTCAGGCGGCGCGCGGTGTCGGGATCCTTCACCACCTCGGCAATCTTGCCGCGAACGAATTCGGCGACGACCTCGTTCGCCTCGCGGTTCGTCAGCAGGTCGGAGAAGAGGCCCAGGAACGCCAGCCCGCTGTGCTGCCACGCATCTTCCATCAATTTCTCGCGCTCGGCAGGCGTCACGCTGAAGACCGGGCGATGCGTGATCGGCCGCACGCCGCCGGTCAGCGAATGGCGCGCCGCGGCGCGCAGGCCGGGATAATGCGCCTTGATATGCGCGACATAGTCGGCGTCGAGCTTGCGGTTGCGCATCGGCAGCGTGAAGCTGGGCGTGCGCTGATAGACATAGAGATGCCCGGCCTGTTCGGCGACGACCGGGACGATCTGGATTCCCGACGATCCGGTGCCGATCACCGCGACGCGCTTGCCCGCCAGATCGACCGGATCATGCGGCCATTTACCCGACAGATAGAGCTCGCCCTTGAACTTGTCCGCGCCCGGAATGTCGACCTGCTTCGGCACCGACAGCGGCCCCGTCGCCATCAGGCAATAGGTCGCCTCGAACCGGTCGCCGCGATCGGTCTCGATCCGCCACAGCGCCGCCGCCTCGTCATAATGCACCGACGTCGCGCGCGTTTCGAACCCGATGTCGCGTTTCAGGTCCAGCTTGTCGGCGACGAAGCGCGCATAGGACAGGATTTCGGGCTGCGCCGCGAACTGCTCGCTCCACGTCCATTCCTGCTGAATCTCGTCGGAGAAGGAATAGCTGTAATCGATGCTCATCACGTCGCAGCGCGCGCCGGGATAGCGGTTCCAGTACCAGGTGCCCCCGACGTCGTTGCCCGCCTCGATCAGATGGACGTCCAGGCCCATGCCGCGCGCACGGTGCAGCGCATACATCCCGCCAAAGCCCGCACCGATGATCAGCGCATCGAGACGGCGGGGAGTCTGGTCGGGGGAAGAGCTGGCCTGTTGCATCGAAAATCCTTGGAAGAGTCTGCTTGTCTGGGGTCGGCGCGAAGGCCTCCGGTCCGCGCACGCCTGGCGCGGCGGACCGGAAGCGATCAGCCCGTGGACGTGTGGGCTGCGATTTGGGCGCGGGCGATTTCGATCCCGCTGCGATAATCGCTCTTGCCGCTGGCATGGCGCGGCAGCGAGGCAACGCGAATGATCGTGCGCGGCTGCTTGTAGGCGGCAAGATCTTGCGAGAGCGCGGCGCGCACGGCCTGATCGTCGGGCGTATCGCCCGCCTCGATCAGCGCGGTCACGGCGCTGCCCCATTTGGGATCGGGCAAGCCGAAGACGATGGCGTCGGCGACGCCGTCGATGCGCTTCAGCGCCTCCTCGACCTCTTCGACGAAGACCTTCTCGCCGCCGGTGTTGATGCACATGCTGCCGCGGCCGAGCAGGCGAAAGCGGCCGTCGGGCAGGCGCTCGGCCATGTCGCCGGGAACGGCATAGGCCTGCCCGTCGATCGTGCGATAGACGGTCGCCGTCTTTTCGGGATCGCCGTGATACCCCGCGCCGAAGGGCGGTCGCCGTGCGAGCCAGCCCTGTCCCGCCTCGTCATCGGCGAGCACGCGGTCGCTGTCCTGATCGATGATCACCGTCTGCGGCCCCGGTTCGAACAATCCGGTCGGCGTCGCGCGATCGCGGGTGGTGATCGCATAGCCGAAGCCCGATGCCTCCGACGCGCCGAGGATGTCGAGCAACGTGAGCTGCGGCAGCGCGTCGAGCAGCGCGGCCTTCACCTGCTGCGACCACATCAGGCCCGCCGACGAAATCAGCCGCAGCGACGACAGGTCCCACCGCCCCGGATTGCCGAGCAGCGTATCGGCCATCGGCCGCGCAAAGGCGTCGCCGACGATCAGGATGCGCGTCACGCGGTGCCGTTCGGCCTCGCTCCATAATTCCTCGGCGCTGAAACGGTCCGACGGCAGCAGCACCGCCGTGCCGCCGACCAGCAATTCGGCCAGCGAGCTGTTGAGCCCGGCGCCGTGCATCAACGGACAGGCGGGCATGACACGGCCCGCGGCTCCCTTGCGCACCTGGGCGATGTGATCGTCCATGCTGGCGGGGGTCGTGACCGCGACCGGCGATTCGAGCTGCGAACGCCGTGCGTCGGCCGAGCGCCACATCACGCCCTTCGGCCGCCCGGTCGTCCCGCCGGTATAGAGAAGATAGCCGTCGTCGGGCGAGCGCCGGATGTCGAGCGGCGACGCATCACCCGCCGTGACGATCGCGTCATAGGCGCCGTCGCCGCCGATCTGCACGGCATAGGTCAGATGATCGATCGCCCCGTCGATCAGCGGCGCGACGACCGGGGCGAACTCATCCTGATAAAAGAGCCCCGCAGCCTGGCAGTCGCGCAGCACATAGTCGATTTCGGCGGTCGTATAGCGATAGTTGAGATTGACGTGCGTCAGCCGCGCCTTGAACGCCGCCGCCGCGATCTCGATGAATTCCGGAATATTCCGCGCGAGGATGGCGATGCGCGCACCCGCGGGCAGTCCGGCGGCGAGCATCGCGCGCGCCAGCCGGTTGGTGCGCGCGTCGAAATCCGCCCAGTTCGTGACATGGTCGCCGCGGATGATCGCCGGACGGTCGCCGGGCACATGCGCGGCGGTGGCGTCCAGCAGGTCGCCGAAATTCCAGTCCATCGCCCCGTCCTCAGCGGCCGAGGAAGACTGGCGCGCGCTTTTCGACGAACGCCGCCACGGCTTCCTGCGCGTCGTGCGAGGTCGACAGCTTCGCGGTATTGCCCTGTTCATAGATATAGCCGTCGCGCAGCGTCATATTCTCGATCGTGCGCATGCTGTCCTTGGCATAGCGCGTCGCGAGCGGGCTCTTCGACGCGATGACCGCCGCCATCTCCATGCAATAGGGCAGCAGCTCATCCGCCGGCAGGCAGGCCTCGATGATGCCGCGGCGATACATTTCGGACGCGGGCGCGCGATAGCCGGTCAGCATCATGCGGCGCGTCAGCGAATGCGGGACGATGCGCGAGGTGTGCTTGCCGCCGCCCATCAGGCCGACATCGATTTCGGGAAGGCCGAACACCGCATTTTCAGAGGCAACGATAATGTCGCAGCTCGCGGCGAGACCGAAGCCGGCGCCCAGCGCCGGGCCGTTGACCGCGGCGATTACCGGCTTCGCGCAATCGGCGATCGAATAGGCGACCTCGCGAACGACGCGATTGCGGTTCCAGCGCTTTCCGGGGATCGACAGGTCGGGCCGGTTCTTGAGGTCGGCGCCGGCGCTGAAGCATTTGCCCGCGCCGGTCAGCACCGCCACGCGCACGTCGTCGCGATCGTTGAAGCTGTCGAAAACGTCGGTGAGTTCCTGAAGCATGTCGAGCGCCGCGGCATTGACCGGCGCATTGTCGAGCGTGACGAGCGCGACATGGTTTTCGACTTCTGTACGAATGCTGCTCATGATTGTGTCTCCCAGTTGCGGGGGTCATGGCATCGCGCGCCGATGATCGGGACGCGAAAGCCGCCGCGCGGTCCGAAAATCTCATTCTGGATTGAATGCGCCCTCGCGGAATCGCGCTTGTGATTATCGGCACCCCGACCGCCGCCTGCATTGCCCTTCACGCCGCAAAGCAAGAACGGGAGCCGTCGCCTCTTCACCGGAGGGCGACAGGATTTAAAGCCAGCGCACCCCCTTCGAGGCGAATCGCCCGCGAAAGGAAGAACGGAAGCGCGATTCACCAGGGAGTGGACAATGAAGACTTACAGCAAGCGTCTTTTGGCGGGAGTCGGCCTTGCGTCGACGGTCGTGGCGTCGCCCGCATTCGCGCAGGACGACATCGCACAGGACGATGCCGCGCAGGAAGAAGCGCAGCAGAGCAGCGGCGGCCTGACCGACATCGTCGTCACCGCGACCAAGCGCGGTTCGGCGCAGAATGTCCAGGACGTGCCGATCGCGATCACCGCATTCGGGACCAGCGAACTCGACAGCATCCACGCGCGGTCGATCGCCAGCGTCAGCTATGCCGTTCCCAACGCATCGCTCGAAAGCGTCGGTACGACGCCCGGCTACGCCAATTTCTCGATCCGCGGCCTTGGCATCAACAGCTCGATCCCCTCGATCGACCCGACCGTCGGCGTGTTCGTCGACGGCGTCTATCTGGGCGTCAGCGCGGGCGTGCTCTTCGACACCTTCGACCTTGAAGGCGTCGAAATCCTGCGCGGGCCGCAGGGCCTGCTGTTCGGCCGCAACGTGACCGGCGGCGCCGTGCTGCTGCGCACGACCACCCCGTCGAACCGCCTGCGCGTCGATGCGAAGGCCGCGCTGTCGACCGGCCTTGAAAAGCGCGCGAGCATCTCGGTCTCCGGCCCCCTCGCCGGCGATGTCCTCAGCGGCAAGATCGCCGTCTATTACAACGACGACAACGGCTGGTTCAAAAACGACTTCGACGGCAAGAAGATCGGCGGCAGCGAGACGCTGATCGTTCGTCCCGCGCTGCGCATCCAGCCGTCGGACACTTTCGACCTGGTGCTCCGCTACGAACATGGCCGCATCCGCGGCGACGGCCCGGCGGTGACCAACCACGGCCTGTATCCGCGCGACAGCTTCCGCGTGAACCAGAACTATGCCGGTTTCGTGAAGACCGACTGGGATCAGGGTATCGCCGAGCTGAACATCGACACCGCGTTCGGCGACGGCAAGATCACGAACATCGCCGCCGTCCGCGCGCTGGCCAATGACTCGGGCGCCGACGTCGACGGATCGCCGGTGACGAGCCTGCACTCGCGCAACAATATCCACCAGTGGCAGTTCAGCAACGAGCTGCGCTACGCGGGCACCTTCGGCGCGTTCGACGTGACGACCGGGCTGTTCTATTTCAACCAGGACATCAACTATGCCGAACAGCGCCTGCTGTCGGGCGGCGCGCTGACCGTTTCGGGCGGCGGCCGCCAGAAGCAGCGGACCGGCGGCATCTTTGCCACGATCGACTGGAACCTC
Organism: Sphingomonadales bacterium; assembly: GCA_017309275.1. Lineage (GTDB taxonomy): Bacteria > Pseudomonadota > Alphaproteobacteria > Sphingomonadales > Sphingomonadaceae > Sphingopyxis. The sequence goes on from JAFKLT010000040.1 coordinate 36,484, forward strand.
AGCGACATGCTGACGCTCAGCGTCGGCGCGCGCTATTCGGCCGAGGAAAAGGAAGTGCAGGTCCGCTCGATCGGCGTCGGCGGTTGCAACCTCGACACGCTTCGCTGCAGCTACGACTTCCGCGACAAGGACGACTGGAACGGCTTCACCCCGCGCGTCGGCGTGCAGTTCAAGCCCAGCGAGGACACGCTTCTCTATGCATCCTTCGCAAAGGGCTTCCGCAGCGGCGGCTACAACTTCCGCAACCTCAACCCCAATGTCGCGCCGGGTCCGTTCGACCAGGAAAAGCAGGACGCCTATGAGCTGGGGCTGAAGCAGGAATTCGGCCGCTTCGCGCGCGTCAACATCGCCGGCTTCTACAGCCGCATCAACGGCACGCAGCGCGAGTTCCAGGCGCCGTTTGCACCGTTCGGCAACTTCCAGATCATCACCAACGCCGCCGACGTGTCGATCAAGGGCATCGAGGGCGAAGTGCTGGTCAAGCCGCTCGCCGGCCTGACCCTCGCGGGGCAGTTCGGCTATACCAAGGGCAAGTACGAGAAGATCCTGTTCGACCTCAATGCGGACGGTGTCATCAACGATCGCGACTTCGCGCTGAAACTGCCGCGCCTCTCGCCGTGGAGCTATGGCGGATCGATCACCTATGAAACGCGGATCGGCGGCGATTATTCGGCCGAGGCCCGCGTCGGCGCGAACTATCGCGATGCAGCCTTCTACAACGACCAGAACACCGGCCTGCTCCGCGCCGCGACGATGGTCGACGCCAGCCTCGCGATCACGCACGGCCGGGTGAAGGTGTCGGTCTATGGCAACAACCTGCTCAACGAGGCCACTTTCGGCACGGAGGCTCCGCTGCCCTTCTTCGCTGGATCGACCTTCTCCCCGCTCAACAAGGGCCGGGTCTACGGCGTCGAAGTCGGCTACAAATTCTGAACTCTCTCCCACTGGAGCCCGCCAAAAGCGGGCTCCATTTTTATTGGGGACAAGCCATGACCAAAACTCTCGAAGGGCGCGTCGCGCTCGTCACCGGCGCGTCGCGCGGGCTTGGCCGTGAAATCGCGCAGCGGTTCGCCGCCGCCGGCGTCGCGGTCGCACTGCTCGACCGCAAGGCGCATTGGGCCGACGATCTGGTCGCCGAAATCCAGGCGGCGGGCGGCAAGGCGATCTCGCTCGGCTGCGACGTATCCGATCGCGCAGCGCTGACCGCCGCGTTCGAAAGCGCCGCCGTCGCACTTGGCGGGATCGACATCGTCGTCAACAATGCGATGTGGACCAAATATGCCGCGATCGAGGATATCGACGAAGAAAGCCTCGACCGCATGCTCGGCGTCGGAATCGCCGGAATCATCTGGGGCACGCAGGCCGCCGCCGCGACGATGCGCGCCAAGGGCAAGGGCGGCGCGATCATCAACATCGCGTCGGTGTCGGCGCACCTCGGCCTTCCCAACGCGATGGTCTATTGCGGGATAAAGGCGGCTGTCGAAGGCATGACGCGATCGTCGGCGATCGAACTGGCGTCCGCGGGAATCCGCGTCAACGCCGTCGCTCCCTCGACCGTCGCGACCGAAGGCGTGCGGGCGATGCTGGACGACGCGACCTTTGAAGCGCGCGTCGCAAGCACGCCGCTCGGCCGCCTCGGCGAAACGGCCGACATTGCCGAGGCGGTGCTCTTCTTCGCCGATTCCACGCGGTCGGGGTTCGTCACCGGCCAGTCGCTGCTGGTCGACGGCGGCATTTCGATCGCGCTGCGCTGATCGGTCAGCGATAAATGCCTTCGGCGATCCCGGGGACACCCAGTCCCCGGATCGCCGTGATCCGCCCGGCATCGGGATGGTCGGCGACCAGGCGGTGGCCCGAATTGGCGATGCTCGTCAGATAGAGCGTCTCCAGGTTCGGGCCGCCGAACGCCGGGCACGACGGATAGGGCAGCGGCACCGGGATCGACCGCAACAGCGTCCCGTCGGGCGCATAACAGCCGACCGCCTGCGCGAGCACCAGCGCAACCCAGATACGCCCCTCGGCATCGACCGTCGCGCCGTCGGCGCCCGATCCATGGTCGCGGCAATCGACCAGGTCGTGGCGCGGGCCAATCCGGCCGCTCGCCTGGTCATAGTCATAGCGCCGGAGCATCCCGTCGAGGCTGTCGGCAAAGTAGAGCGTGTCGCCGTCGGGCGAGAAGCAGAGTGCGTTGCCGATCCCGATGCCGCGCTCGATCTGTTCGGCGGTGCCGTCGGCGTCGAGCCGGAACAGTGCCCCCGTCCCCGCGGCGTCGCCGGTGCGCATCGATGCCGCGAGAAAGCGGCCTGTCCGGTCCGCCTTGCCGTCGTTGAGGCGCGTCTCCGCCGCCATGGCGGGGCGCACGATCGGATCGACATCTCCGGTTTCGAAATGGAAGCGATAGAAGCCGTCGGCCAGCGCGACGATCAGCCCGTCCGCCGCAAGCCCGATGCTGCCGATCGGCTGATCGAGCGTCCATTCGGCCTGCTCGCGCCCTTCCGCATCGCTGGAACAGAGGCGGCCGGCGGCCGAATCGACCCACCATAAGCGCGCGCTTCGATGGTCCCACAGCGGGCTTTCGCCAAGACCGGCGACGCCGGCATCCAACAGATCGATTTCGACGGGCATATGCTCTCCTGTTCGGACGCGACGATAGGCGTACGGACGGCGCGCGCACCGGCCGACGCATCCCGCGTCCCGCTTATTTCAAATAGGATGGTTATTCGGCGGCGATCGCCAGATCGTCGAGCCCTTCGTCGCCATCGCCCCGTGCGTCCTGCGGGAAGCGCCGGTGAAACTCGGCGATCGTCTCGCGTATCAGGTCGACATATTCGGCGCGGCGCGGCGACAGCCGCTCGGTCGTGCCGCCGATGCCGATGACCAGGGGAATGCCGTGGATGCTTTCGCCCAGCGGCATCGCGATCGACGCGATCCCGGGCACCGGATGCTCGGGCCAATAGCAATAGCCGGTGTGCCGGATCCAGCGGATGCGGCTCATCACATCCTCCAGCGCGATCCGCCGGTCGGGATTGAGCTCGTAATAATTCGAATAGCGATAGATCTTGTCGATCTCGCGGTCGCGCATCCGGCTCATCAGCGCCATGCCCGACGTCGCATCCAACATCAGGCGCATCTCGCCCGGATTGGGCGGCCGCTTGTGCGGGTGGTCGGGCACGCGCATCATCACATATTGGATGAACAGGTCGTTCTGCGTGACCAGGACGATCGTTTCGTCGGTCTTGCGGAAAAGCTCGTCGATCAGCCAGTTGTAGCCGCTGCCGAACGCGACATGGCCATAAAGCCAGCTGCCGAGCGAGGCGACCTGCAAGGTCGGCAGATAGGTGCGCGTGTTGCGATTATAATTGAGATAGCCCTCGATCACCATGCTCTTGAGCAGGTTCGTCGTGCTCGATTGCGGATAGCCGAGCGCCAAATAGATTTCGTTAAGGCGCAGCGGCGTGCGGCGGTCGCGGAACAATTCGAGCACTTCGAAAGTGCGCGAGGCCGATTTGACTGGTTTTCTCTTCATCTCTCCACCCCAACAACGGAAGGCGCACGCGCCTCATGCGGTCGGTCCAACTGCCGTGTGCAACGGTCTCTGCTGTCGCGCATCATAACTTCAAAGACCGCAAGGCGGCCCAAACCGCCGATCCGGCGGATCATATCACATATGTGATATCGGGGCGACCGTCAGATGCGGGCGGTCGCGGCGTTCAGATGGGCGGAAATCCGTTCGCCCCAGGCGCGCCGCAACCGCGGCGGACCGTCATGTCCCATTGTCTCGTCGATCTCGATGACGGCATCGGGGATCGCCTCCGCGGTCTCTATCGCGCGCGCCAGCGGGATGACCTTGTCGTGGCGTCCGTGGATGACGAGTGTCGGCACCCGAACGGCGCCGAGCGCGGCGCGAAGGTCGGGCGCGGCAAGGCTCGCGGCGAAATGCCGGGCGGTTCCCCCGCGATGGATGCCGTGCCGCCATGCGATACGCGCCTCGTCGGCCACGCGCACGGCATCCCGATCCTCCGCCATGCCATTGGCCTCTGCGACGCCAAGCTGGCGCGTGACATAGCCGTCCTCGTCGGGAATATGCTCGGCCATCAGCCGGTCGAGCGCGGCGTCGGGGATGACGTCGGCCATCGATCGGCTCATCGCCATGATCAGCGCAAGGCTTGCGACGCGGTCGGGGTGCTGGACCGCGAGCTGCTGCGCGACCAGCCCGCCGATCGATCGGCCGACGAAATGCGCGCGATCCACCCCTTCGGCCGCCATCACCGCGATCACGTCGCCCGCCATGTCGGCAATGCCATAGGGCGGCTTCGCATCGCCAGCCCTGATCGCGTGAAGGTCCAGGGCGGCATCGACGAATGTCACCGAACGGCCGGTGTCGCGACTGTCGATCCGGATCGGGACGAAGCCGGCAGCGACGAGCGGCGCGCAAAAGAGGTGGTCGAAATCGGTCGACGGCCGCCCGGCACCGGCGAGCAGGATCACGGCGGGGCCATCGCCTCCGGCCATGCGCTCATAATGGATGCTGGCGGATCCGTTGGTTGCGAAGGCCATGCCCGATCCTCTCCGTCCGATCATTCCGTGCATCCGCCTGTGATCGGCCGGGCGCATCGAGGCGAGGATCGCGGGCGGACCGACCGACAAATCAGCATGGGGATAATCGCGCCCCGAAGCATCGCCGGCCCTGCGCGCGGCCGCCCAGCCCCTAGGGTGTCCGCCATGACCGACGGGCAAGCGCCCGCGATGGAGAGGCGAATGACCGGCACCACCACCACCCCGATCGATGACGCGGCGCCCGTGCGCATGCCCTATGGCCCGCTGTTCCTGCTGATGATCGTCTATGCGTTCAACATGCTCGACCGGCAGATCGTGACGATCCTCGTCGAACCGATGAAGGCCGACCTCGGCCTGGCCGACTGGCAGATCGGGATGATCAGCGGCCTCGCCTTCGCGCTCTTCTATACGTTGCTAGGCATTCCGCTCGCGCGCATCGCCGATCGCGGGAATCGCGTCGGGATGATCGCGATCGCGTTGTTCGTCTGGAGCGGTTTTACCGCGCTGTGCGGCCTTGCGCGCAACTTTACCGAACTGCTGCTCGCGCGGATCGGCGTCGGGGTCGGCGAAGCCGGCTGCACCCCCGCCGCGCACAGCTTGATCACCGATTATGTCCCGCGCGAACAGCGCGGCCGCGCGCTGGCGCTCTATTCGCTCGGCGTGCCGGTCGGCTCGCTCGCGGGGCTGGTTCTCGGCGGCATATTGCTCGCGAGCCTCGGCTGGCGCGCCGCCTTCCTGATCGCGGGCATTCCCGGCATCCTGCTGGCGGCGATCGTCTGGTTCACGCTCGACGAGCCGCGCAAGCGCACGATCGCGGTCCAGGCCGCCACGCCGCACATGCCGCTGGGCGAAGTGCTCGCGACGCTCCGCCGGCTGCCGAGCTTCTGGCTTATCTCGTTCGGCACGGCGATGGGCGCGTTCGGCTATTATGGCCAGGCATCCTTCTTCGGCTCGCTCTACATGCGCACCCATGTCGCGGGGATCGACGCGATGGCGGCGAGTTGGGGCGTGCCGGCGACGGTGTTCCTGGGAATCAGCCTGGGCCTGATCGTCGGGCTGGTCGGCATGGTGGGGACTTTCGTCGGCGGCCAGCTCGCCGATCGCGCCGCCCGGCGCGGGATCCAAGGCTATACGCTGGTCCCTTCTACCTCGCTCGTCGTGGCAGCACCGCTCTTCGCAGGCGCGGCGCTCGCCGATACGGTGCCGCTGTCCTTCGCTTTTCTGAGCGGCGCGATCTTCGTCCACGCGCTGAATTATGGATCGGTCTTTGCCTCGGTCCAGACGCTCGTCCCGCCGCGCGTGCGCGCGATGGCGGCGGCGGTGCAATTGTTCGTCACCAACGCGATCGGTCTGGCGCTCGGCCCCCTGTTCGTCGGCGTCGCGAGCGACCTGCTCGCTCCTGCGCTGGGCAGCGAACAGGGGCTGCGCGCCGCGATGGCGCTCGTCGCGCTGCCGCTCGCGGTCGGGTCGCTGCTCTTCTGGCTCGCCGGCCGCCGCATCGCGGCCGACGAGGCGCGCGAGACAGCCTAGCGCGTCAATTCGGCGAAGCGCGCCTTGTGATGGTCGCGGTCGCCATGCGCCAAGTCGAGCATCATCTGGCGGCGCAAATGGTGGCTGACGACCAGCTCCTCGCTGGTCCCGACGCCGCCGTGGAGCTGCACCGCCTGCTGCGCCACCGCGATGCCGCATTGCGCGACGCGCACTTTCGCAGCGGCGATCAGCGAAGAGGCCGCGCCGCCGCTGGCAAGCTGTGACGCGGCGACCATCGTCAGCGCGCGCGCTTCCTCGCATGCGACGCTCATGTCGACGACCTTGTGCTGGACGACCTGAAAGCTGCCGATGGGCGCGCCGAACTGCTGCCGCGTGCGGACATAGTCGAGCGTTGCCGCCACCGCGGCCTCCATCGACCCCACCGCTTCCGCCAGATGCGCGACGATTGCGCGATCGAGCGCGGCGTCGATACGGTCCGCTGCGCCGCCGATCGCACCGACCGGGATCGCCGCGACATCGACCAGATCGAGGCTGCAATGCCGATGCCCGTCGACCGAACGGAAACGGCGGACGGTCAGGCCGTCGGCGCTGCGCGGGACGAGGAACAGGCTGACGCCTTCGCGTTCGCCCGAAACGCCGGCCGTCCGCGCCGACACCAGATACCAGTCGGCGTCGGCCCCGTCCTCGACATGCGCCTTGCCGCCCGTCACGTTGAACCGGTCGCCGTCGGCCTGTGCCGCGGCCCTGATCGATGCGACGTCAAAGCCCTCATCCTCGATCAGCGCGGCGGCGATGCGCACCTGGCCCGTCCCGACCTGTTCGAGCAGCGCGGTGCAATGAGCGCCGCCATCCTGCATCAGGGCGGGCGCCAACACGCAATGACTGACATAGGCCTCGGTCATCAGGTGGCGGCCAAAGCCCTCCATGATCGCCATGATCTCGACCGGACCGCCGCCGAGGCCGCCATCGCTCTCCGCGATCGGCAGCATCAGCCAGCCGAGTTCGGCCATCTGCGCCCAGCGCCGCGCGGTACCCTCGGCCCCTTCGGCCAGCCGTTTCAGCCGATCGGCTGCGCTCCATTGCTCCTCGCCGAAACGCTCGACACTGTCGCGCAGCATCTGCTGCTCGTCGTTGAACGCGAACTGCATCGATCTTCTCCCTCAAAGCCCCAGCGCGCGGCGCGCGATGATGTTGCGCTGGATTTCGCTCGACCCGCCATAGATGGTGGTGACGCGCGCATAGAGCGCGCCCTGCAGCGCGAGCGGCATGTCCTGCGGCGGCGCGGCGCCCTCGTCGAGCGCAGCGAAATGCTGCGCCTTCGGTCCCAGCGCCTCGACCCACAGCGCGGTCGCCTGTTGCGTCAGTTCGGACCAGCGCAGCTTGACCATCGATCCCCGTGGCCCCGAATCGGCCCCCGCCGCCGCATCGGCCATCAGGCGAAGCACCATCGCCTGCACCGCCAGCGCCTCGATCTCGACCTGCGCCAGCTTGGCGCGGAACTCGGGCTTGTCGATCAGCAGGCCGCCCGTCGTCCGGCGGCGCGTCGCGGCTTCGCGCACGGCGCGCAGCGTCTGCGGCAGGAACATCGCGGTCGCCGCCGCGACCATGCGCTCGCGGTCGAGCAGCACCTTGCCGTAATTCCAGCCCATGCCCTCTTCACCGACCAGATTGGCGGCGGGAATGCGCACATCGTCGAGGAACACCTCGTTCGTGTGATGCTTTTCGTCGAGCGTGTGGATCGGGCTGATGCGGATACCGGGCGTATCCATGTCGACCAGCATCAGCGAGATGCCCTGCTGCCGCCGCCCCTCGGTCGAGGTCCGGGCGAGCACGAACATCCGGTCCGCGACGTGCGCGTAGCTGGTCCACATCTTGTGGCCGTTGATCACATAATCGTCGCCGTCGCGCGTCGCGCGGGTGCGCAGCGCGGCAAGGTCGGACCCGGCGCCGGGTTCCGAATAGCCCTGGCACCACCAATCCTCGCCGGAGATGATGCGCGGCAGGTAGAAATCCTTCTGCGCCTGGCTGCCATAGGTGAAGATGATCGGCCCGATCAGCTCCAGGCCCTGGTGGAACTGTGCCGGCGCATCGGCGGCCGAAGCCTCCGACCAGAAAATGTGAAGCTGCTGCGGCGTCCAGCCGGTGCCGCCATATTCCTTGGGCCAGGTCGGCGCGCCCCAGCCGCGATCGGCGAGGCGGCGCTGATAGGCGACAAGATTTTCGGGCGACAGGCGCAGGCCCGCGCGAACGGTCGTCTTCCACTCTTCGGGGATCGAGTCCGCGAAGAAGGCACGCACCTCCTGCTGAAAAGCCCGGTCTTCCGGGGCGAGATCCAGATTCATCGTAGCGTCTCCCATCACTTGCACGCGGGCTTAGCCGCAGCACGCGCCCGCTGGCTCGCCGGGGGCGGATGGGCCCGCCAATTTCGCAAATGTGATTGTCGCCGCGTGCGGGGTGCGGCGCTTCGCGCCAGCGTCGCGCTGGGCAATCGTCCTTTCCAATCAAGTCATTGAAAGGGAGATACGGGATGCACGGCCTGATGCAGGCGCAGCAATTGACGACCGCGATGCTGATTCGCCACGCGGCGACCAACCATCCGCGGCGCGAGATCGTCTCGCGGAGCGCGGACGGATCGCTGGTGCGATCGAACTGGCAAACGGTCGAACGCCACGCCCGCCATATCGCCGCCGGCCTTGCCGACCTGGGTCTGCGCCCCGGCGACCGCGTCGCGACGCTGGCGTGGAACCGGCTGCCCCATCTGGAGCTCTATTATGGCGTCAGCGGCGCCGGAATGGTGCTTCATACCGTGAATCCGCGGCTGTTCCCCGAACAGATTCGCTACATCATCGATCATGGCGGCGCGCGCGTCCTGTGCATCGATCCCGACCTGCTCGCCATCGTCGAGCCGATGCTGGCCGATCTGCCGAAGATCGAGCGCGTCATCGTCCTCTCCGATCAGGCCGACTTGCCCAAAACCGGCATCGCCGATCCGATTTCGTATCAGAGCCTCATCGCCGGGCCGCGCGCGATCGACGGATGGCCCGATATCGACGAGAACAGCGCCAGCGCGCTTTGCTATACCAGTGGAACCACCGGCAATCCCAAGGGCGTGCTCTACAGCCACCGGTCGACCGTGCTGCATGCGATGAGCGCGCTGGCGAACGACAGCATGTCGCTGGGTGCCGCCGATTCGATCCTGGTCGTCACCCCGCTGTTTCACGTCAACGCGTGGGGCATTCCCTATTCGGCCGCGATGGCCGGGTCGAAGCTGGTTCTTCCCGGCTCGGCGCTCGACCCCGTCTCGCTCTTCGAACTGATGCGCGGAGAAGAGGTCAGCTTCTCGCTCGGCGTCCCGACGATCTGGTTCGCCTTTCTCGACCATCTGGAGCGCGACCGGTCGCCCGAAGAGCGGCGGGCGCTGAAGCTCGATCGCATCTTCACCGGCGGCGCGGCGACGCCGCGGTCGCTGATCGAACGGTTCCGCGCCCTGCTCGGGGTCGAGACGATGCAGGCGTGGGGAATGACCGAAACGAGTCCTGTTGCGACCGTCTGTCGCCCGCTGGCGCACCACGCCGACCTGCCCGACGAGGCGCAGGTCGACCTTCGCGCGCTTCAGGGGCGCGCGGTCTTTGGCGTCGAACTGCGTATCGAGGACGAGGATGGGAGCGAACTGCCGCGCGACGGCGAAGCGGCCGGGCTGCTGAAAGTGCGCGGGCCGTGGGTGCTCAGCGCCTATCACGGCCAGCCCGCGGGCAGCGCGCTCGACGCCGACGGCTGGTTCGATACCGGCGACGTCGCAAGGATCGATCCCGACGGCTTTCTTCAGATCACCGACCGCGCCAAGGATGTCATCAAGTCGGGCGGCGAATGGATTTCATCGATCGACCTCGAAAATGCCGCCGTGGCGCACCCACAGGTCGCCGAGGCCGCGGTGATCGGCGTCGCACACCCCAAATGGCAGGAACGCCCGCTGCTGCTGGTACAGCTCCACCCCGGCGCGTCGTGCACGAAGGACGAGATCATGGCCTTTCTGGCCAAGAAGGTCGCCCGCTGGTGGCTGCCCGACGATATCCTGTTCGTCAACGCCCTGCCGCACACCGCGACCGGCAAATTGCTGAAGACCGAGCTTCGCAAGCGCCACGGCGATCATTTCGCCGCGGCGCCCGACGCCGTCACCTGATCGCGAAGACGTGATACATCGGGCCGTCGTCGGTGCGCATGCCATTGGCGACGGCTACGACCCGGTTCAGCCAGTCATAATCGGGATGCGCGGTGACGAAACGCGGCGTCGTGCGAAGATAAAGGTCTTCGTACGGCCCGGGCTCGCGCCGCGCGAACCGCTGCGCCGCCTCGGGCGAGGTCGGGACGGTCAGCCCGGTATAATGCATGGCGATCCGCGCGCCATCGTCGGTTTCCAGCGAGGTGCGGACGTCGATGATCATCGTCCCGTCGGCGCGCCACGTCACCCAGTCCGCCCCGTCGGGCATCACCCGGCCGCGCAGCCGCTCGCCCTCGAACGTCCCGCCGTGCACCGGGAATATCCCCAGCCGGCTTTCACCGCCGATCGGCTGCGCCTGATCATAGGCGACGTTCAGCCGCATCACGAACAGCGGCTCCCACGCAAGCGTCTCGATTCCCATCATTCCTCTCCCTTCGCGGCGGCACCGAACAGTCGATAGACCGGATCGTCGGGCCAAAGCGCGCCGATCGGCTGGCGATGCGCGAAGCGCTCAGCCTCGCTTTTCTCCGGCGCCGGTCGCTCGTCGAACCAGTCGAACACGACGACGCGGTCGGCGACGCGCCATTCGCCGTCGCGCTTTTCGAAACGATCGAGATAGCGGCCGGCCATGTGGACATCGACCAGCGCGCCCGCGGCGTTCGGCTGACGCTGCAACGCGGTGAAATAGCTTTCGACCGCCGCTTCGTCGCCGCGCAGGTCGATCAGGATATTGTGGATCTGGTGAATGCCGCGCTTGATCGCGGGCAGCGCCTTCATCGCCCAGTCGACGAACCCCGACGCACTGCCGCTGTAGGCGCCGTGCGTATCGGTGCCGTCGGGCCAGCATGCGGACCGCAGCATGGCTTCGTCGGCGCGGTCGATCCCCCGGCAATAGCGATACAGGCAATCGCGAATCATCTCGCGATCCCACAGCTTGGCCACGTCCGGTCCCATCGAATCCACCCATTCCTCTCCTGCCGTTTGGTACGAAGTTGCCGCAGAATCCCGCCGCCGCCAGAGCGCGGCGCGGCGCATCGGCGATTATCGCGTAGGTGATGGCATCGGCCGGGCATCACCCGCTTTCGCAAGGTCCATGTTGACGAGCCTCGGGCTCGCATGGCATTGGCAGCGCGCGTCACCGCAAGTCGGGACGCTCGATGATCGCCAAATCATTGAAACGCGGGTGTAGCTCAATGGTAGAGCAGAAGCTTCCCAAGCGTTCCGTATCCAGCCTTTTCCGCCATTTCTGCTGTAAAACAGCGTGAATTCGCGTCTTTTCTTTTCAATCGGTTACGACCGGTTTGTAAAACATTCTCGGCCGAGCGGGTGAAGGGAATCGGCTCTGGTCGTCACCTGAATAGCGCGAAGATATAGGCCCGCCGGAAACCTTACATATCCACCATATCCGCTAGGAACCGACGGTGGAACATTGGAGGAACAAAAGGCATATAGGTGCGATGCGAATCGCGACCGACAGACTGATCGTGAAGGCGCTCACCGCGCTGGAGGAGGTGAGCCACGAAGCGCGCCGCGCGCCGATCGCGCCCAGCCATGCGCTACGCTTCGCTCTCGCCTTCCTCTACGCGCACAGCGACGGCCGACGCGATAGCTTTGACAGCTTCTGGCGCGTCGTCACCGACGCCGGCGACCACGGGCAACCGACGGAGAACCTGGTCAACGTCGTTCGGTCGAACTATGCCAGCCGCGAGCTCCACGGCATCTATCGCTCGGTTGGGGTCCATCGCTCGACCGACATGATCTATTCATGGTCGAAGATCCGACCTCCAGGCAAAACACATACGCCCGACGGGAATCTGATATGCGAGGCTACCTCGCCAACAACCCAGGATCCCCAGGTCGGCACCATATCTGAATTCCCAGTTTAGAAAGCAGATGCGAGTATGCTATCCGCTATGCACGCACTCATTGAGGCTAAGAGGGGCTTACAAATGCCAGAATTCAACGACGGACTTGAAGATGTCGGCCGCAACATCATTCGGGCGGTCGGTGCGACGCTGATCTTTGCGGTAGTCGGGATTGCCGCTCTTATCTGGGCGGTAGCGTAGACACGCGATGCGCCAGCAGCTCGGCGCTTCGCGTGTCCTGAAAACCGTTGCGGATCGTTTCGCGGGAAGAGGCGGCAAGGCGCGTGGCGAGGTCAGGGTTGGTCAGCACTTTTTCGATAGCGCCGGCCATCGCATCAGGACGGCGAGCCTCAACTAGAAATCCGTCTCTGTCATGCTCAACTAGTTCCTTCACGCCTCCGGCCGACGTGACGACCACGGGCATCTCCAGCGCCATCGCCTCCATGATCGCGACGCCTAGCGGTTCATGCAAACTTGCCAAGGCAAAGACGTGGCTCGACAACAGCCCATCGACGATCGCGCGTTCGGAGATAGCTCCTGCGAGGGTGACGCTGTCTTGTAGGCCCATGTCATCGACCAGCGCCTTGAGGGTCCGGTAATATCCGGCTCCGCCCTGCTCGTCTTGGCCGGCGATCGTCAGATGCACAGCGAGACCGCGCTGCTTGAGGATCGCGACGGCACGGATAAGGTCGTCATGCCCCTTGCAGGGATTCAGCCGTCCGACGCTATAGAGGCGCGCTACGCCGCTCCCGTCCCAAGCATAGTAAGGCCCGCCGCGCTTGAACGTATCGAGATTGACACCCATCGGTGCAATCTCAGCCTTGCCTGCGATCGAAGTGCCCAACTGCTCTTCAAGCTCGGCGAGAAGCTTTTGTGTGATGACGACCCCGAATGCTGCGTGCCGCCATTTCTCAGCCTGGTTGGCGCCGTAGTCCGATAAGGGGCCGTGTAAGGTCAGGCTGTAGGGAACGTCGGACAACAGCGAGGCAAATGCGGTAATGTTCGCAGCGTTCGCGCAGGAGTGAACGTGCATATGCTGCCATCGTCGGTCCTTCGCGATCCTGCCCAGCATCGCACCGAAACCGGCCATCACGACAATCTCGGCGCGTTGCTTGGCGGAAACGTCCGCGCGCACGATCGAGCGAAGGCACTTTCCCCAGCCAGCCAGACTTGAGCGCACCGATGCCGCGGCGAGGCCAGCGGCGATCGACATTTTGCCGCCTTCAGCAAGATAGGCGGTCCGGTTCTCGGCTTCTTCACACCATGCATGCGATCTGATGCTGACCGGTGGTCGCTGGGTGGAAACGATGTCCACTTCGACGCCCATCTCTTCGAGCCGCTTAATTTCGCGCCAGAAGAATATATGCGTCTGGCCCGGAAATTCGGGAACGATGTAGCCGATCTTTGCCATAGCCCAATTGCGCATATGAGGTTCAGTGTTGTCAACGATTCGGCGGTCGGCAGGTTTGAGGTGTGCCCAAGAGTGAACGGGCGCGGCACCATAGAGCTTGCCGCCGTCAATTTGAGAGCAGCGGCTTCGCACTCTCCGCCAGTTGTCTCGCTAACAGGTTTTGGCCCTCTGGCGTAAGATGGCAGCGGTCTTCTTGCCTCAAGCGTGCCGGGATATGGTCAAGATCAGGACCTATCACGACGTTCGCATGCTCTCGAGCGAGCTTGTCACGCGCCTCGTCAAGGGGGCGCCACTTCACTTGGACATCATCGCAGACGCTTTCGCGCACGATTAGCCATTTGAGACGCGGCGCCACAGCTATCAGCTTTTCCAATTCGGCATTATAGGTCGATGCGCCGGTTCGCCGCGCGGCGTTCGTTTCGCCCTGCATCCATACAACGAGAGGTTCGGAATAACCCGCGCGCTTCATCGCAGCGAGAGTACGACGGATCTTCCTCAATTGAGTCTCAGTCGTCCATTGCTCGATCGCCGAACCCGATATGGCCATGTCCGCGATGACAACTGGATTCTCCGTGAATTCAGCGAATGACGGCCAGATCGAACCGCCATTGCCCGCTGTCCCTGGCATTGGATCGCGGAGGTAGAAGCATTTCTCTCGATCGAAGGAATAAGACCTCTCCCACGCTACTTGCCGTTTCGTCCCTGTATTGGACGCGTGCGATTGGCCCAGCACGAGAATTGCGTCCGTCGCCTTGGGACACTGAGCCTCCAGATGAGGTAGAGCGGTCAGCGTATGTTCCCACCCCCGCAGAGAGACGGTAGCAAAAACGATAAGGACCGCCACGGCGATAGCTGCGCGCTTCATGTTGCGCTCGATATCATGCCGTGAGAATAGTTGGAAGGCAACGCTACCGGAGCTACGGAAGCCGCTGGGTGTGGGCCCCGCCTGTAAGATTTAAGGCATCACTCGGAAACGCTAACTAGGAAAAATAATGCTCAATTTCATAAAGCGCGCTAGTTCGAAGATCGCCCGCGAGTATCGGGATTACTCTGTCTACGAGAAGGTCCGCGACTCTCTCATATTGGTTTCAGGCCCCAAATTTCTTGACCTTCCCGAAGGCAAGATTGCGGTCGTGCTCATGGGACGGAACATGGAGCACTATCTTGAGCATTTCCACGACCATCATCGCGCAATGGGTGCCGACTATTTTGTTTATTGCGACAACGGGTCAACCGACCGTTCGCTGGACATCGTTTCCAAATGGAAGAACACCGTCGCGCTGAGCACCGATCTGAATTTCCGAGATTATCAGATCCCCATTCGCCAGCAAATTACGCACCGATACTGCTCTGACGGTTGGCGACTGGCCATCGACCCGGATGAGCTATTCGACTATGTTGGAGCTGACAGGCTTTCGCTTCCGGAGTTAGCGCGGAGCGTGCGCGAACGCGGTTACACCGGTGTCGTTGCCCAGATGCTCGACATGGTTCCGGATGCGGATCTTGCGAGCAACGCCCTCCGAACATTCGAACAGTCGGCAGCGGCGTCAAAATACTTCTCGCTAGACCAGATAACCAGCCTTCCTTACTCCGACAGCGATGTTCCATTTTCCGGCCTCGTCCGAGATAACACCCTCCCCGATGTCGATATCGAGTGGAAGTTTGGCGGTCTGCGCCGTCAGTATTTCGGGGAAGATTGCTGCCTGACAAAGCACGCGCTGTATTATCACGCTTACGGGGTAAGGACCTTCGTCCATCCTCACCTTAGCACGGGATTGAAACTGGCAGACTTCACAGCCTTGCTGCGTCATTATAAGTTTTCTGGCGATTTTCTGTCCAGGGAAGCTGAGCGCATCGCCAATAATCGCATTTCACATAACGAGACTGAACTGCGCGCAGACGTCATGGGAAATTCCGGGGAGTTCCGCTTTGATGTCTCCAAAATGGATACCGACTCAGCGCCCGAAGTCCTGATTGACCGCGGCTTTCTTGTCATGTCCGAGGACGCGAAATCGCAATACGGTTAGCTTTTCTGCCCGAAGACGTTTTGTGGTTCGCGACCGGATTAAGGAATGCCTTGCAACGTCTGCATGTTGCCAACCAGCGTCAGCGCGTCGGCCTGCGTCAACCCGGCCTTTCCGTGGACCAGCAGGGAACCGTGCTGCATCTTCGACGTCGCGGTTAGACTGCCGTCGCCGCCAACATACATGTTGCGCGAAAAGGTGAAGCCCGAGAGGTTCTTCGCCACTGCGGCAGCAACATTCTCCGTTTGGTCGACACCAGCATGAATTTTCGGCGTAGTCGGGTCAGCATCGTAATAGGTCCAGAAGACGTGCTTGCCGGTGGGCATCGTCGCCGCAAACGGCACATCGTTGGTACCACTGGCGACCCAGCGCGCGTACAGCACGCCACTATTGTAATAAAATGAGCAGTAGCTTGATGCGAAGGCCTGCAAGATCCCGGCTGCTGCGGTGTGGTTGTCCTTGTCGAGAATAGCCGCGATGAGAATAGGCACGGTTCCGGGGATCGTTGCCGTCAGGGTAGTCGCGAAATTGTACCGCCCGGTCGCCTCGAAATCCCACATACCACCGCTGATGGCCGGTGCGGTGCCCGTGAGATTCAGGGTGTTGCCGATGAGCGGGTTCATTGCAGCGCCGTCGGAATCGACGATGCTGTCGAACGCAAGCTGCGCGTCAGCCGGATACCAGGCAAACCCGGTCGAGAACTGGACCGTGAAGAAGATCGACGTGTTGCCGTCACTGGCCTCGACGACCAATGAACGAATGGTCGGAACCACCCAGTCGATGCCGTAGCCGTTGACGATCCGAAGCTGATTGCCGCTGATCGCGAAGTTACCGTTCACATCCCCGGTGTGGATCCGATAGGTCAGCGCCGCGTTGGCGAAGGTGTGGAATGTCGCCGGGTACGAGGGAGCAACCTTGATGTCGGCCGCCGTGACATTCCCCATCGTAAGCGGGGTCGCTTTCGCTACGCTGCCCGCAGCGCCACTATAATATTGGTAGCGCAAATCGGCGGTGTCGTCGTAACTCTCCATCATGTTGAAGTTGCCGGGGGTCCCGTTCATCAATACGAACTGGTTGGCGATAATGAAATTGTGCGCCGCCATGCCCTTGTAGACGTACGCAAAGGCATCGGCCGCGACCGATGTCTGTGACCATGCCGCCCGCCACGCCTGCACTTCGGCTGGTGTAGCTGCGCTCGCTCCCTGAAAATCGGAGCCGCACTCATAGGCCTCGATTGCGATCGACCCGACTGCGGCACGCTGTGCGTCGGCAAATTCCAACCATTTCAGCGAACTGCGGCGCGCACGGGCAGCCATGTTGTCGTCGCTGTCGCTGATCCAGACCGTCGACGGTGTCGCGCTGGCGGTGAACTGGCCGCGCGCCATGAACTTATAGCCGTATTCCAGCGTCGCCACGGCGTAATGCTCGTAGCTGGTGCCGTTGGTCAGGCCAGTGATCGCCGCCGCGCTGGTATGCGCATTCATATTGCTGGAAGCAATCGAGATGTCGCGGTGACCGACATAGCCGGTGCCCGTTCCCGCCAGGACTTCCGCCATCGTCGGGGTCGACCCGAGCGCATAGACGGCGATGCGGATCGCGCTGCCGCCGCGGTTCGCCCACCCCTTAGGGACAACCTGTCCGGATGTTATGTCGAGGCACGACACCCACCAGTCGCCTGAGTAATACACCGCGACCGAAATGGAATCTGTCGCCGCCGCAACACCGGGTTGCGCAAGCCTGGTCGTCGTCCCGCCTGTATCGACAAGCTGGACGCCGAGAACGTGATGGCAGCGGTTGCGACCAAGGATCGCGTCAAAGCGGTTCCACATTGCAAGAGATTGCTGTCCGTGGTTTGCGGCAACGCTCAGCGTTTTCCCGGCTTCCGTTCGCTTGCTGATCGTGATCTTTGGCGTCTGCGCCGTCGGCGCCACGATCGTGCCGGAAGAAGAGCCGACACGAAGGCGGAAATTGTTCGCATCGACAACCTCGATATAAAGCGTCGCACCGCCACCAAGAGGCCAGTCGGCGGCCCCACCGCCATCACCGCTTTGGCCCCTGCGGTAAGTGAAATTCCCCTTGTCCTGAAAGACGCTCACCGGGTCGTCATTGGACAGGCCGTGGGCGGTAAGCGTCCACCCGTTGATGCCCAAATTAGAGTCAGCGCGGATTCGCGTGTGATTGTAGGTCTCGACCCAAGCTCGCGCGTCGTTATAGGCCGCGCCGGGGTTCCAGACCTCGTTTCCGAATTCCGGAAAAACGTACAGGCCGGGATTAAGATTGGTCTTGAGATACGCGGCCAAGGCACTCTGATACGAGGCGTTCGCGCGGACCGGCCCATTGATCCACGGCGCAATATTCAGGCGATTACATAGATCGACGACTAGGCGATACGGAACCTTGGCCTGAAGCTGGGTCTGGGGCGCAACGAACGTGATGGGCAAGCCGGGAGCAACTTCGGACCAATCAACCGAAAGGTCGCCATAGGTCAGCAGCCAGTCCATGAAGCGCAGCGACTTTACGTTGAGCGCAGATAGGGCCGAAATAAAGGCCGGATTGAAATAGTCACCGGCCTGAAACGCGGCCTTGCGCCCCGGCATGATGATCTGGATCGGGCCGTTGTTGTTCGTGACGCTGCCCTTCGCCCATAGCGCAATGGCGCCCGCGCCGGCACTCGGACGGTTGAAAGTGAATTCCGGCGTTCCAGGCGGAACAAAGCCAGTGAGGTTCGGCGAGCCGCCCCAGCCGATGCCGATTTCAAGGCCGTCAGGATTGAGGACGGTGTATGTCCCGGAAGGGAGATTGTTGATCGCGCTCGCGCCGTCAGCAAATTTGCAGGCGAAGATGTCCGTGGGGGTCTGCGCGTTGAGGACGCCCCATTCCTGCGTGTAGGTGCCGGTGCCGCTCTGTTGGCTCCAACGGTCAGCATTCCACAGCGGATTGGCAAAGGGATAGTCGCCGGTGTAATTTGCGATGCCGCCCAAGCCCATGCCGAGCAGCATCTTGTCTGATGGAAAAACGAAAGGCGGCAGCCCATAGGCCGCCGCCGCTCCCATGCGCCCGAACCCGACGCCGAAGCCAAGCCCGAACATCAGGCGACCGTGAACTGATCGCCGGCCTTGACGCGGCGGAATTCAATGCCGTCGAAATCCTCGGGCGTGCCGACGCCGGGCCAAGTGATTGTCCCAGTGCCTTTGATGCGGATCAGCCGGCAATCCGCGCCAACGGTAAAGGCCCCCGCAGCGTTCGTTACCCGCAGCGGCGGGCCGTCGGGCAGCTGGGGCTGGCTGTTGAACGCGATTTCGGCCATGCCACGAAACTCGCTGATTTTCAGCGCCATTGTCTTTTCTCCTTTGATTTTCGGATGATCAGCCTTCGCCGCGCAGACCGGCGATCGTGCTGTCGAAATGCGCCAGCACCTTGGCGCGGAGGGCTTCGCGGGTTTCGCCGTAGTCCGCCTGGTCGCCCGGGGTGACCAGATCCTTGCCCGCCTCGAGCGCATCGAGGATGGCCTTGCCAAGCTGGATGGCGGGAGCGGCGCCCGGGACGATCGCGGGAACGATATCGCGCGCAGCGGCGATCAGATGTTTGATGGCGTCGTTCATGGGTCAGCGCTCCAGAGCTGCGAGGAGGGCGGCATAGGCGGTCGACGCCTGAGCATAGGCCGCTACGGCGTTCGGCTGCTGTCCGGCCTGCTGCGCCTCGTCGGCGGCGATCAACCAGCGTTTGACGCGCTCTGCGGCGTCCGCGACCGCATGGGCCTTCGGCGAGCCGTCCACGATCCAACCGAGGGACCGCATCAGGTCGACGCCGTACAGAGCCGCATCGGCCGTGCGCCAGGCTGCCTTGATGACCTCGTCGTCGACATGCGTCCCGGCGAGCGGCGCGAGGACCGACGGCAGTTGGCTGGGCGCGGCAGGCGGCCCTGTGCCGGTCGTGGCGCACGCCGACAGGCTGAGCGCCGCCAGCGCGGCGATCATCATCTTACGCATTATGGTTTCTCCTCATTCTGGATCGCGGGCATGACGCTGAGGTCGAGATCGGCCGTGTTCTGACCGCACCAAACCATCAGTGTCTTTGCGAACCGACCGTGCGGCTTGACGGTCCAGTCCTTGTTGGAATGGTAGTAGCAGCGCCCGACGACGCCGCGCACGGCGCCGCAGATCGCGTCGACCAGCGTTTCCTTGCTCCATACGTTGTGCTCGACCCAAGGGATCGCGACGAGGTCGATGTCACGGTTCAGCGAACCGTGGACCGTGATTGCATAGCCGGCGTCCTGCGCGGCGCGCCGGATCGGCGGCAGGATCAGGTCGAGAAGCGCCCTGTTGTATGCGCCCTGGACGATATCGTCCGCCTCGGTGCGGTCCCTCATCCGAACCTCGTGTGCGCAAGGACCGCGTCCGCTGCTCGACGAGACAGGCTGGTATGAGCGCCCCAAAGTTTGGCAAGATCGGCCCGCAGCTCCTTTATCTCGCGCTCAAGCTCGTCCATGCGTTCTGCGTCAGGCTTCTTGATTGGCCGGGGCATCAGGATTTCTCCTCGGCCTGGGCCGTTTCGCCCGGTTTGAGGATGACGTCGGGCTCGGGCTCGATAGGCGGTGTCGAAGCCGCCGCCGCCGTGATGGCATCAAATGCCTTGCCGGTGTTGTCGGCTTTGGTCGCTTCAAGAGCGTCCTGCCCTGCCTTGTTGAGGTAATAGAACCCCAGTGCCATCGTCGCCATGCCGCTGAGCTGGCCGAGCATGTAAACGATGATCTCCTTGTTATCGGTGGGGATCGTCTTGAAGATCAGCAGCGGGAGGACCGAGACGAAGGCCGCGACCAGAAAGAAGGCGAGCCAGTTTCGGAAAGTGCCGGTTTCGCGGTCGTTCATTTGCCCGTCCTCATCATCGCCGCGACGCGCTGCGCGCGCTCGGGCGTGTCCTCTTTCGCCCATTTGGACAGGAGCATGTTGGTCGCGGCGTCGGCGAACCGGCCCTCCGCGATCATGCGAAGCGTATTGACGAAAGCGGCAAAGCCTTTCTCGCCAAGCTGAAAGCACATGCTCGTCATCGCGACCATGCGGGGGATATCGCCCTGGACGCGTTTCCACGCAGGCCAGTCGGCCATTGCGTCGGTGAAGCGCTTCACGTCATTCTTGAGCAGCATCGACCGTTCGGCGGGCGTCAGGGTCCATTCCATGATCGTCGTGCCCCGGCGGCTCGGATCATTGGCGATGAGGGTTGCCTGTTCCTCGGCCGTGATCCGACCGCCCTTGCGCGGATCTATCAGGCGACCGATGCCGATCGTCCAATATCCGAGGTGGTCCTTGTACGCGCGCGCCTTGTCGCCCTCCTCGATGCGGAGGTGCGCTTCCACCGCCACGTCGAACGCGGACATCACAACCGGCGCTGGCGTCGCGGGTGGCAGTCCGGTCCGGTATGTCGCAAGAGCCGCATCCAGCGCGGCGATACGGTCGGGCGCGAAGCCCTTGGCATCGAGCCAGGGGCGCACGGTATCGAAAACGATACGATTGTCGGTCATTTCACACGTTCCTTGATGAAGGCGACATCGGCTTTGATCGTGGCGAGCTGGACAGCGACGTTGCGGTCTTCATTCTCGCCCTCGTCGAGGCGGCGCTTGCTCTCTTTCGCCATGTCGGCGGTCTTCTCGATGCGGGCATCGATCCGGGCGTAGGCGATGGTCCCGCCGATGATCGGCCCGACAAGCAGCCCAAGCACGCCGATCCACGCCGGGATTTGGCCGATCGTCCAGCGGCGTGTCGCCGCCTCGGCCTTTTCACGCGCCGCGTCTTCCATCGCGCGCTTCTGTTCGATCGCGATCATGCAGCGCTCGATAATGGCGGCGATCGTGACCTCATCCCCAAGACCGCTCATCGGGGCCTCCGACTATCGAACAAGGCAACGGCGACGATTGCCGCCATCAGGAGGAAGGTGCCGGCGGCGAGGATGCCGCCGACGACTATCTTTGCTTCAGGGGCCATCGCTGCGGGCGATCAGGGGCAGGGGTCGCCGTTCGGCTGCGGGCCGGGCCCGCACGGCACTTCCTTTACCGGCCCGGTGGGCTGGGGCGGCGCGTCTGCCGTGCAGCCGACCAGGGTCAGGGCGCACGCGATCGCGAGCGCGTAAGCACGCTTCTTCATCTGCATTCTCCTTCGGTGGTAAATTCAGGCGCCGGGCGGCTCGGGCCATTCCGGGGCAAAGGGGTCGGCCGTCTCGGGCATGTCGCGCAGCGCCTGGCGATACGTCCGCCACGCGGGCTGTTCGCTTTCAGGGCGCTCGAACAGCGGCGGATAGTCGCTGGCCGCGAGCCGCGCGTTGCGTTCGGTTCGGAGCGCCGCCAACACCGGGGCGGCGTCTCTTTCCCAGGCCTCGCCGACCCACCGCCACGGGCCCGCACCCTCCGGCGGATCCGGCAGCGCTTCCCAATCAGGCGCGCCGTACTCGTCAGGGTCGGCAACGATATGAACCGACCCGGTTTCTGTGTGCAAAAAGGCCGGCATCAAATCACCTGTTTCATCGTGGTAAAGCCTGCCGCGCTGCCGATCGAAACGCCTGTCCGGCTGGCCACCATCTGAATTTCATAGGCAGCGTTCGCCGTCAGGCCGGTCAGGCTGCCGCCCGGATTGACTTCACCGGGGCTGTTTTCGCCTGGCTCACCGGGAAGATCGGCCGTCTTGAGCGCCGAGCCCGAGCTGGTGAAACCCGAATCCGTCCACGACCCCGCGCCGACAAGGCGGTATTGCAGCTTCGCGGCGAGTGTCGCGGTGCCGTTCGCGCCACAATAAAATTGGGCATAGCCGCCGATGTTCAGCTTTCCGGTCGACGATGCCGCCAGTACCGTGCCGGGACCGCTGGACGCGTAGGACCCGCTGCCCCACCACGACGTGGAGCTGAAATTGACGACGACCTGCGCGCCCGAGGCGGGGTCGCGCTGGCGGCTGTGACTCATCTTGCCTTCGACGACTTGGCCGTCCGACGCGGTAAATCGCCAATTCACGAAGCCGGTGTCGGCCGTCACGTCGTCGATCGTGAAGCCGCCAGAAATGGCGGTGGCGGTGCAGCCGGAGACAGCAAGGATTGTGACGGTGCCGCCGATCGTCGCCCCCGCCTTCGTCGCATCGATGGCGACGTTGAACGGCAGCACGCTCCCCGCGCTCTTGATCGTTCCGTCGGCATCAGCAGCGAATTGCTTGCTCGCGGGCACGGCGACGGCGGCGACCGGGCTGATGCCATTCGTGCCGTTCGAGCCGTCCTGCACCTTTACGATACTGATGCGATCTTGAACGCCAATCGCACCCGACATACGCGCTTCATAGATGAGCCCGTTGGTGGATCGAGCAGTCAACAAGGTTTGGAATTGAGTGTGGCTCAGAACCAAAGTGTCATTATTCGGAGAGCTTGAAGCCCCGCCAGCCGTCACCAGAGCTGCGGCGCTGACCCAACTGGACGGGCTTGACCCATCTGCGTTCGACACCCGCCACTCGGTCGTGCCTGCCGTATTTTGCCGAGTGGCGGTGATGGTCGTGGATTGAGCCACAGGCGAGCCCGCCGCGTCGTAACGAAAGGTTTGATGCGTCGAGGCGACGAAGATCAGGGGCGGCGAGGTGCCATCTGCTCCCGCCGTCCCAGCGGCGGAAAATGAAAGGATGCGCCCAAAGTGCTTGTTCGCGGTGTAGAGCGAAGAATCGAAGAACAGCGATAGCCCCGCGCCGGGCGAGCTGTTCGTTCCAAGAATAACCGCTGCACCCCCCGCCGCTGGCTGCTTCGAATAGACGACGAACTTGTCATTATAGGTGATCGTGAAGACGTCTCCGACCGCATAGGTGGAGATGTTGGGGCCGATCGAGCCACTTTGGATGATCGCGACATTTCCGGACGATGTCAGGTTGATCGCGAAATCAATGCTTGCCCAGTCCGCGTCGGTTGTGGGGTCGGTATTGAGCCCAGCCACCAAGTCGATACCGGTGCTGTCGACGACGAAGCTGACCGAGGCGCCGCCCTTGAAGCTTTCGGTGGAGTGGATCGAGCCATTCCATCCCGATCCGCCCACCTTGATAAGTTTGTTGCCGGCAAGAACGGTGTTGGCGTTGAAGTTCGCAAGTCCGAAGTTCGGCGGGCCGCCGTACGGCGCCCAGGCATAGTCAAGGTAGTTCGTGCTCTCCGTCGCCGTCGTCTTGTTGTACGCTATCCCCTGATAGGTGCGGCCTCCCGGCGAGCCGGGGTTGAAATTGAAATTGCCGTCGGGCGCGTCGGCATAGGCGTACCAGGTATAACGGGATGCGCCGGGCGCGCCGTCCTGCGCGAATATCCCCGGGGTCGACCATGTGCCGAACGGGGCGGTCCCCGATGTCGGCGACCTGCTGGCGACGGCCGACGATGCGTATAGCGGGTCCGTGCCAGCTGGAACGCTGCCGATGTCCGCATACCAGTCCGTCGGGGGCGTGGTCGCGCCGGTCAGATAATTGAAATTACCCCCGGTCGGCGTCGTCGGCGCACTCGCCGACCGCCGGTAGACCGTCTTTTCGATCACGGGCACGTCGTAATAGGCGACCTCGTCGTTGCCATGGACGCGGTTCGTTATCTCCGCCTCGATCGCCAGCCGCCAGAACGGCGGGGCGATGCCGAGCTGCACGACGCTGGCGACCGGCGGCAACGCCGTCCCGTCGGCCGCCAGCGTGCCGATGGCGCTGACCGCCTCCGGCAGCGGGATCGGCAGCACGGTCAGCTTGCCGGTCCATGTGACCAGCGCGACGGCGTTGATGCTCTGCGCGATCGCCTGAACCACTTCGCGCATGGTCGTCTGCTGCGTCAGGGCCAGCGACATATTCCACGGCCGCGCGACATCGAGCGCATCGAGCGCCGCGGTATCGACCTTGCTCAGCTTGCCCGCGCGCGCGGCCAGACGCTTGATCAGCGCCCCCGGCTTGCGCACCCAGCCGCCGCCATCCGCGCCGCTGTTGCTGCCGCGCACGTCATAGGTCAGCACGCCGGCGCCCGGCGCGCCATGACGGATCAGGCCCGCCGCTTTCGACGTCGCGACATAGCCTGGCGCGATCGTCGCGGCATCAAGAGCCGAAAAGCTGGCATAGTCGGCGACGGGCGCGTCGAAGCGCTGCACATTCTCGAACGCCACCTCGACCGCCTCGATCGGGCCGTCGCTCAACTGCAGGATCGTGTCGATCGCGTCGACCAACACACCCTCGACCATCCGCGGCGCGCCCAGCAGGAATGGCTTTACCTGCCCCTTCATCGCGGCCTCGCCCTCGGCGCCGCCCGCGCCCGTGTAGGTCCCGAGCAGCGGATCGTCGAGCCAGCGGTCATCGACGCGAAACTCCATCGCGCCGACGCCGTCCCGTATCGCCGGGTGATTGTCGATCAGCCCGTCGAAGCGCAGGACATAGTCGCCCCACGCGGCACCCAGATCGCCCGACCACCAGCGGATCGAGGCATCGTGGAACATCAATCCGGCAAACCCGGGGATGGCCGATATCGAAATATCCGACCGACCCGACGGTGTGACGATATCGCCCGTGAACGCACCGTCGAAAAAGTCATAGGCCAGCGTCGGCAACCGCTCGATCGAAGGCCACCAGGTGGCGCCGTTCAAATGACACAGCCGGTCGTCGTCGTGGCTGGCGAGCCGGATCGTCTTTGCAGACCCGTCGGCGCGCGCGAACGCGTCGATTTGGCACAACCAGGCGGCGGGCATCGGATCAGATATCCATCCCGACCATGTTCGCGCGCCATTCCAGACCGCCGGGCCGCGCCCATATCGATTCCTGATCGCCGATCAGCGGACCGAAATACATGCGGTTCTGCCGCTGTTCGTGCGCGTCAGGATCGGTGACCAGCGCGACGCAATCGGTGTTGCCGATCCGCTCCATCAACGGCTGTATCACCGCGTCGATCTTGTCGCGATGCACATGGGGGAAGGTCAGGCCTGTCGTGCGCAGCTTCGCGCCATAACGGCGCAACAGGACCCCGCGTGACGAAAAGTCGATCTTGCCCAGGTCGCGGACGCCGAACGCGGCGCCGAACTTGAAATTGATGCTCGGCTGAAAGCGTTTGCCGATGACGACGCGCGCCACGGTGAACACGCTGTTCGACGGCGCGCCCAGCGTAATGCGAATATAGCGGCTCGGCGGCGGAGGGGAAACCGCCGGGGCCAGCCACAGTGCCTTGCCGCGACCGCTGGTCGGCATCGCCGACCCGGCAAGCAGTTGATCGACCGATCCGACCCATGATCCGCCCGGAAAGCTGCTTCCCTGTGCGGCCGTCGCGGCCTTGATCTGCATTTGCCATGTCAGCGCGGCCCCGGTCAGGCCGAACAGCGCGATCGTGTCGAACTCGACGTCGGCGCCAAGGTCGATCGTCAGATATTGCGAGGTCGTCCCGCCATTGCTCTGCCAGGTGACCCCCAGATAATCGTTAGCGACATAGTCGGGCAGGTGCCCCGCCGCCGACGAGCTGGCGGTCACCGCCACAATTGGCGCCGGGGGCAGAATGATCGCATTGCTCACCCGAACAGCTCCATCGTCGTGGTTTCTTCCTCGGCATCGATCTGAAGCCGCGCGGCCAGATGCTTGCTCGACACGTCATGTTCGGCGTCGATCAGCATCCAGACGGGCACGCCCGCGTTCAGGTCGGGCCAGATCATGGCATCGGCCTGCACCGCAAAGCGCCGACGCCCGGCCACACCGATCAGCGATCGCCGTGCGTCGAGCGCGGTCTGCGCATCGGACGCGGCGTCGAACAGGCCCGCCGCCGGCGACGTCCTGCCATCGCGGGCGTGGGGATATGTCGCCTTGATCGCGCTATCGGCAGACTCGACGATCGTCGCGCGGCGCATCGCGCGCGCGACGTCGGCAACCAGAGCGGGCATCAGACCAGCCGGACGAAGCTGCGCGGATTGCCAATGAAGCCGCTATCGTCGCCGATGACGATCCCGCCGCCGTTGACGATCTGCATCAGTAAACCGGTCTGATTGTTCAGGATCGCCGCGATATCCGCGGTATTCTTTGCCGTCGCCTCGACGAACGGGTCGCGCGCCTCGGCCGCCTTCGACTGGCTTTCGCTCTGATCGAGTAGCGCCTGCGTCGCGGTGCGCAGCTCGTCGACGTTGGCGAAATATCCGGACGTGCTGCCGTTCAGCGAACGGCTGATTTGCAGGAAGCTGTCGGCGGCGGCCAGATATTTGTCGCGGTCGATGCCGGCGATGTCGCCCCGATTGATCGCGTCGAGATAGGGCTGCAGGTTCGCGCGCGCGTTCGTTTCCTGATCGCGCAACGACAGCGCGCTCGACGGCCCGAAATTCAACCCGTTGATGAACTCGCGCAGATTGTCGTTCGCGGCCTTCATGATCTCGTCGCGTTCCAGCTGGTACAGCTTTTCGGCGTCGGCCATCTGCTCGGCGGTCGCGGCCCCTTCCTTCAGCGCGGCTATCGTCTTGTCCCATTTCTCGTTCAGATCGTCGAGCGCCGCACCCAGCGGGTTAAGGCGGGATTTGAGCAGGTTGGGTATGCTCTCGATCATGCTGGCCTTTTCGATGGCCTTTTGCAGGTCGCCGCCCGACTGAAGGATGCGCTGCGCCGCCGCGCTGATGCCGCGAATGGCGCCGTCCGACAGCGCGTCACGCACGGCCGCCATGATCGCCTCTTCCTCGCTCGCGAACGTCAGGACACCGGAGCCTTTCGTCCGGCCCTTGCCCGTCGGATCGACGGTGTATTTCTTCTTCCGCTGGCCGATCGACACGCTGAAGCTGTTGGCCTCGCCCCCCAACGCGTCTGCGATCTGTGCCAGCGTGTCCTGCACATTGCTGCCCAAGCCCGACACCGACTGCCGCAGACTCTTCGATCCCGAATAGGCGGCGTTCTCCGAAATGCTGGTGACGGTCGCGGACCCCTTCGGCGTCTTTTTGAACAGCCCGCCGATCGTTCCGCCGAGCGCGCCGCCGACGAAACCGCCCAGCGGGCCGAACGCGGCCATGCCGATCGCTCCACCGATCTGGGCGCCCAGATTGCTCTGTTTCAGGCCCAGGCTGCGCAGGACGCCCGACGACGCCTGACCATAGGCCGCGCCGCGCATCACCATCTGGAGCGATTCGGTGAAGCCGGTCAGCAGCTGCTTGGTTTCCGGGCTGGGCGTCGAGGCGGCGCGGGTGCCGTTCACGATGATCGGCTGGCCGCGCTCGATATCGTCGGCGCTATTCTGGCTGACGCTTCGAAACGGATTGTCGTTCGCGGCCAGCGAGTTCAGCCGGATCGCGACGCTGGCGGCCGCCTGACCCAGCCGGTCGATCGGCGGGATCGTTCGCTCGATCGCCGTCGCCTGTCGGCGACCGGCCTCGTCGACCTGATCTAGGCCCAATATCTTCAGCTTCTGCTGTTCGAACTGGTCGCCGAAAATGACCTTGAACGCCTCTTCGGTCATGATCCGCCGCTGAATATCCATCAACGATTTGATCGCCGATTTCGCGACATTCAGCCCCTTGCCGCTATAGAAATCATAGATTCCCTGCTTCGCGACATTCTGGGCATCGTCGATATAGCCGATCAGCCGCTGCTGCTCTTCCTGCTGCCGCTGAATTTCGATCGTGATCAACCGCGCCTGCTGCCGCTTTTTGTAATAATCCTCCAGCTCGGCCTTGGTAATGTTCCGCTGCGCGATCATCGTGTCGAGTTGCGACACGTTCTCCGCGCCCAGGATCCGCGCCAGCTCTACATTGTCCTGCAATATATTATATTCGGCCATGCGCCCCTGAGCGATCAGCTGCTGCGACTGCGCGGTCTGGTCCATGATGGCCAGCTGATCGCGAAGAACCTTGCCAGGCGCGGCCCCGGCCAGCGCCGCCGCTTCCTTGGCGACCTTCAGCACATCCTGCGCGCGTTTCCTGTTCTCGGCCGTCGCCTTCGGGTCGGCCAGCGTCTTTTGCGCCTGAGCGATCAGCTGTTGGGCGTCGATCAGCGCATTGTTCGAACGGTCGATATCCGACGGCATCTGGTCGAACTGGCCGCGAAGCTGGACGGCCTTTTCATAGGCTTCGTCCAGCTTGCTCGCCATCGACTCCGCGATCTTTGCCGGATCGGGGCCGCCACGATCTCTCTTTCCGCCGCCGCCGCGATCTTTCTTCGGCGCGAGATATCGATCGGGAAGCTTCCCACCCAATCCCGCCCTTAGGTCTAGAGCTGACTGCCCCGCAGTGTAGGAATCATTCGCTCTGTTCAATGCGTTCTGAACGGCATAATACTGCTCTTCGCCCATTGAGCGCATATCTAGTTCGGCGCCAGCCTTCTCCAGCGAATAGCCCGCCGCCACTTTCCGTATAAGCGCTTCGTAGTTGCGCCCGGACGCATCGCGTTTCTGGATTTGACGCTCTGCCCAATAGCTACCGACCAGGCCCAGGTTGGCGAACGTGTTCGCGCGACCATAAGCACGCTCCCAGAACGTCGTCGGCGATGCGCCCGCATCTTTCAGCGCGGAAAACGCCTCCCGGCGAGAACTAGCTGCATTCGCCTGTGCCGCGATCATTTGCGCATACATATTGTCGCGCAGTGCCTGCGTATTGTTCACAATCTTGCCGGTCGATAGATCGAACATTTTGCTGAGAGCGGCCTGCGCCTGGCCTAGATTATCCGATGTAACTTCGACCGCCTGCATCGCTTGGTTGGAATCCCACAACTTCGAGACGAGGCCACCGACGACAACTGCGGCGGCGGTGAACGCCAAACCCCACGGCCCCGACAGGAAGCCGATCAGCCCGGTCGACTTGTTCGTCATCATCTGCATGGCCTGGACGACCTGCGTCGATTGCTGCACGAAAATCTGCATGGGCGGAACGCCCGCTGCCCAGCCGCTGGCGATGTCGGCCAGCTGGAACGAAAGCTGCTGCATGCCGGCGCGCTGTTCCCCGCTGACGACGGTCACGCGACGCTGCTGCTGCGCGGTTTCGCCCAGCTCGGCCTGGAGCCGGTTCATCAGGGCGATTTCCTGCTCGATCGCCCGGACCATTTCTTCGGTCTTCTGGATTTCGATCGTCTGCGCGGCGATACGCGCGCGGGCGGCCACCCCGGCCTGCCCCTCTTCGGCCGCGACACGCTCGATCGCCGTCGCCAGCTGCTGCTGCGTCATCAGATACTGCCGCGCTGACGCCAGCTCGGCATTGATGTTACCGCGATCGAAGCTCAGCAGGCCGCCGGTCAGGTTGGCGCCTTTCGACAGACGACTGAACTCGTCGGCGAATCCGCGAACCTGCGCCTCGGCCTGCTTGATCCCTTTGGCGAACTCGGTGGGAAATTCGTTCGCCAGGCCCTTGCCAGCTTCGGCGAATTTCTGGCGGAGCGAACGGATTTCGCGATCCGCCGTCTGCGCAAACTCGCTGCCATCGGCAACCAGCTTTACGGCCGTCCTTTTGGTCACGCTGCGCTCCACAAGAAAAAGGCAGGGCGGATAGCCGCCCTGCCGCGATGTTATTGACGGGCAATTCGGCCGACCCGGGCTGCAAGCGACGCCTGTCGACGTTGCAGCTGATGCTCGACCGAAAAGCTCGGTTTGAAGTTTACGAACGGCACAAGGACGAAGATCACGATAGGCTTCGCCTCTCGCACCTTGCCGCGCCGCGCATCTCCAGCGGCGCGCCGAGGCGTCGCCTGCCGGTATCGACCGGTCCGTGCGTTTGTTACGCCGCTGGCGACTAGCAACGCGAACTTCCGTTTGGTGTAGACGAATTCCAGTCTCTGGCCCGTGATCTTCTCCCACTCGCCGGGAGTCAGATTGCGCCCGCGCCCGCGGCCGCCTGCCGCTTTTGTCGGGATCGCCAGATATTGACCATCCCTCGAGCGGATGCGTCCGCTGTCCGTATGGAACGTCATCGCCCCCTGGCTGCGATCGCCGCCCTTGACATAGACTTCACCCTCCGGAACCCGCGCGATGCGGCCTCCCTTCGGAAAAGTCTCGCTCGTCCAGGCCCGCCACAGCCGCCCCGGCACCGCCATCCGGGTGATGCCCTCCAGGTCCTTTTCGAGACCCCTCGTCTCTTCTTCGACAGCGTCGCGCAGCTCGCGCAGGACGTCACGGATGATGTCGTCGGCCGCAGCGGCAAGGTCGCGCTCCGAAACCTCAAGCCGCATCGTCGCTGTCCCATTCGTCCCACAGCCGGGCGATCGTCTCGAACGCGTCCCACAGTGTCGCAGGCTGATCGCCTATACCGCCGGCGGCTATCAGGTGGCGGCCTTCCTGCCCGCGACACATCAGCCACAGGTCGACCGCCGACAAATAGCTGCGGTCCAGGTTCAGTCGGGGATTTTTCTCCCAGGCGTCCGGGCCGATTTGCCAACCTTCAGCGTCTTCGCCTTCGAATTCTTGCGGCCGCCTTCGGATGGCAATGGCGGCTCGGAGTTTTTTTCCGCACTCCGATCATACATGGCCGAATAGATTTTCAGACCCAGGGCGCGGATGATCGTCGGTTCGACGCATGCAAGCGCATCGTCGGTAACCATCCCGTCGATGCCACGCGAAAAGGACACCGGCTCCCCTTTGAAGGTCACCCCGTCCCAGCCCGTGACGAACTTGCGAAACGCCATCGTCGGCAGCAGCGATTCCCGCCGCGATGCCTGGGCGATGATCTGGCGATACCCGGGCCAATATTCGCGCACCGCCTCGACGGCTTCATCGTACAGCGCCATTTCCTTGGCCGTAAGGCTGCTGGTGCCCGACGAAACGCGATCGCGCATGTCGGCAAGGTTCTCGACCTTCTCCGGATCATCCGGCAGCAGCGCCTCCAGCCCCGCGCGAAACTGGGCATCGATCGCCCAGGGAAACGCGGCCAGCGCATTATGCTCCGCCATGCTCCCCTCGAACAACTCGCGTTCGATGACCGTCGGAACGCGCCAGGTGAACTCCGGCACATTTTCGAGCATCCACTCGGGGCGCCACGACCGCGGCGCCGTGCTGATAGAAACCATCTGCCCGGGCTCAGTCGAAACAGAGGATGGCGTCGCCATCCCGGCCCGCATTGTCGCGGCCAGCCGACATCGCACGGTAAGTCAGATTCTCCGACCGCGCGTTGCCACGCGTCGCCATTTCCACGGCCTGCGGCAGCAACTGGGGCAGCGCCAGCGTCCAGCGGTTGCCGCTGACCTGACCGGCACGCGCGGCACCGACAAACGGGCCTCCATTCGCCTCCAGCGCCGCCAGATGATTGCGAACAGACAAGCGGGTCTTTAGCGGGTCGCAGGTCAGCGCAGGTTCACGCCCGCCGATCTGAGCAGCACCGAAACCGTTGATGGTATTCGGATCCTCATAGCTATCGACCTGCGTCGCAGGGTCATAGTTGAAGTTCGAAATGGGCAACAGCTTGCGGTCGATCGCAAAGGCGGGACTGATTCCGCTCTGCATGTTCAACATCGGCGCCGCGTGGCTGGCGACGACCGCGCCGGTGGGCATGTCGACGTCGGCCTGACCGCCCCAGATGGCCATGCCCTGAATATCGAAATAGCCGGGCCGCGCCGTTTGCGCGCCCATCGCCAGTTTTCCGCGAAAGCCGAGAAGCTTGTAGTTGATCCCGTCCTCGTTGAAATACAGCGCCGCGCTGGGCTGCTGCGCTGTCCGTTCGGCGTCGGAAACCGGCGAGGTCATCGCGTAGGTCCAGTTCGGCTTGATTTCCGCCGTGGCACTGACCGAGAGGGCCGATCCGAATATATCGGCGAGCGTGGCAACGCGGCCCGACGTATAGTTGGTGATCAACGGACGCGCGCCGGGAAAGCCCGTTCCACCCAACAGCAGCGGCATCCCGCGATAGAGCTGCGCCGTCGCCGCGAAGGGCGAGGCCAGCGTCGCGCTGGTCGTGGTGCCGGCGGAAAGCGCGGTTGCCGCGACGGCGTCAGTGAATAGCCCGACCCATCCGCAGGACGCGAGCAATGCATGCGCCGGCGGCTTCACCGACGCGCTGTAAACGACGCCTGCGCCGGCACCCTTCATACGGCAACGAATGCCGACGGGAACCGCTTGACCCAGGACCAGCGGAGCGCCCGCGATCATGGTCCCCGTCGCTTCGCCGCTCTGTTCCGTGGTAAATGGCGAGCCGATCGACAGGCTGTCGATTTCGAACGGAAAGGCGTCGAGGCCCGCCGCGGGGGTCGGGTCGACGCCCTCCGTCGACTCGAGCTTGCACATGCCCAGCACGTTGCGCAGGCGAATTACGATATCACCCATAAGGTCCTCCAATCATGCGCAAATGCGCGGGTTGCTGAAATTATCGGGGGGCGACGAAATGGATCGTCACCGTCAGGTTGAAGCCGAGCCGCCTTGCTGCTGCGAGCGTCGCGGTCGAAAGGCGCATGTCGCCTTCGTGGATTTCTTCGATGCAGTCGGGCCATGACGTCGCGTCGAGGATCGCGGTTATCAGCGCATCGTACAGCTCCGACCGCGCGGTCGTCGCCTCGATCCCGCTGCCGCCGCTGACATAACCTTCCAGCCCGAATTCCAGCTCGTATCGCGTCGCGCCGGGTTCGGTCGTGTCGTCGGCCGACTGGTCCGATTCCTCGGCATAGATCGCAGGAAAGGACGCGGGCTCGCCCGAGGGGTTGATCTCAAACTCGCCATCGGGGCCGACGACGCCCTCGATCGTGCCGGTCAGCCAGTCGATGACCTGCTGCCGTTCAGGGGTACCGCTCATTCGTCTTCGACCATCAGCATCCAAGCACCGACATCGCGCCCGTCGCGAACCTCGATCACGCGATAGATCGCGGAGCCGTGGACGATCTTCGCACCGTTCGCCGGTTTCTCGGGCACGTCGGCCTTCCGGACTTCATACCCATGCTGACGCACCGATTTGCCGTAACCCATCGGATCGTCGCCCTGATAATCGACCTCGACCGCGGCGACGCCAACTATCGCGGCGCTCGCCTTCGGTTCGATGCTGATCTCGGCATCCGCAAAGGCGGAATGAATGTCGGCCGCCGCGGCGCCCGCGACGTCGGCCCAGCTCACTTTCCGGGCTTACCTTTCGGGTCGACAATCGCATCAGCCACCTGACCGCCCGATTGCTTCTGGATCAGCTGCACGTCGACAGCGAGGCCGGCATCAGTCCATTCCTTCGCCGTATCGGCGACGATCTGGTCGGCATCGTCACCGATATCGATGGTCGATCCGGCATCACGGAACGATCCGCCATTGTCGGCGCGCGGGGTGTTGAGCTGGACAGCTTTCATGAATTCGCTCCTGCATTCCTTTGCGATGCCCGCGCCGCGCGGGGATAGCGGCGCACGGCGCGGGCAACGAAAAGGGGCGCCGAACAAATCGGCGCCCGCTTCGTGTTTTTAGGCAGATGGGATTAGACGATCGCACCGTGCAGCAAGATGCGCCCGACGGTGTCACCCGAAGCCTGACCGGCGGCGGCGATACCGACATAGGTATTGCCGCTCGACGTGCTGGTCAGACGCTTGTTCGTATTGTCCCAATACAGCTTGGTCGTATAGGCAGTCCACGCTTCGCCGGTCGCTTTGGCCAGGTTCCAGACGCCGGTTCGGCGACCTTCGACCGGCTTGCCCGACAGCGCAGCGTTAAGCGCGACGGCGAACAGGACCCCGACAAGGAACCCCGCGCCGCCGGCGACGTCGTAGGGAGCGGTGCAGGTGAGCGTTTCACCCGGCTGAACGAAATTTGCGGCCATGATGGCGTACTCCTTCGAACCGGCGCCGTCAGACGCGCGGAGTGGGGGTGGGGTTGGCCGTGCCTTTGGGCTTGGCCTTGGCGAAATCGGCAGTGACGTCCTCGGCGCCTTCCTCTTTGGTGAGGCGCTTGAATTCGTCTTTGTCCTCGACCGGCAGGACGCCATCGGTCGGCAGCTTAAGCTCGCCGCCGACATAGCCCGGCTGGGTCAGCTTTACGTACTTCATGGAATTTCTCCCGAGAACGCGAAGGGCGGCCGAAGCCGCCCCGCGCGCGCGTCGATGGTGGCGGCGATCAGTTGCCGGGCTGCTTGTATGCCGAGCGATAGTTGACGGCGCCGACGCCATAGTCGTGCCGGACCTTCCACTCGACGCCGTCGACGCGCCAACCCTCCTGGCTGTCGGTGAACGGTTCGGTGTTGCCGTTCAGGAACACGACCTCAATAGCCGGCGCGACGTTCGGATCCGCGAAGGCGTAATATGCGGTTCCCGACAGGCGCGGCGTGTCGACGATGTCGTCGAACATTCCGAAAACGATGTTCGGCCGCTGCAACTTGCTTGCGGCGTCCGGATCGTACTGGCTGCCGTTGGTGACGCGCGCGGCGCCGCCGATGCCGATCGGGAAGAGGCCGACCGACGGACGAATATCGAGATATTCGTTGTTGCTCACGTCCTTCTGCGAAGCCATGCCAACCCGGATGCCGTCGAATGCCGAAACCGAAGGCGCTGCGCCCGATCCGGCAAGGTTGCCGTGGTTCGCGTGGAACAGTGCAACGCCGTCGTTCATCGTGGGGTTCGACGCCAGCAGGGCATAGACGTCCACTTCGATCGTCAGCTTTGCGGCGCGGCCCAGATCGACCGCGAGGCCCGAAAAGACCTGCATATCATCGTTCACGATCGCCTGACGCGACAGGTTGATGATGTTGCCCTTGGTGAGCGCCGAAATCGCTTCCTTCGCGAGGTCGGGGATCGGCTTATTCTTGAACTCGCCGGCCTCGTTGACCGTATCGAGCGCGCCGAAGCTGCCGCGCAGATAGCGTGTGTGAGGGCGGAAGTCGGTCACCGATCCGATGCCACAGAAGCGCGACCACGTATCAGGGGTCACCGAATAGGCGGCCTGCAGCGTGCGATGGATGGCGTTCTCGAACAGGATCGGGAAATCGCCGGTCGTCTGCGTTATGATCGCACTGCGCGCGGTCATGGCTTCGCGAACGATGATGTCCGGATCGCGCGCCGAGCAGGCGATGCCCATGTTCGACAGGGCTTCGCGGGCGAGGTCGACGTTACGGACGCCTCGGAACTCGCCCGGGTCGATCTTCAACGTCTCGCCGCGAGCCTTGGCGGCTTTCTCGATGAGCGGCGCGACGCCGGCTTTCACGAGAAGCCAGTTGCTCGCGCCTTCGATAAACTTGTCGCGCTGGTCGACCGTGACGCGAGCAGGGCTGTTATGCCCGATGTTCGCGCTGTCGCCCGCCTCGGCCAGTTTTTCCAGGATTTTCTCGCGCGCAGCGTCGAGCGTGGTATCGCCAGTGACGAGGGTTTCGATGAAATCCTCGGCCATTCCGTGCTTTTTGCCGAGCGCACGAATGCCATTGGCGCGCAGACGTTCGGTCGCAATCGCGGCCTGGACATCGGCGGTGGTCAGCGCGGTAACCGAGGTTTCGGTCTGTGGCGCGGGGGCCGGAGCCGGTGCGGCGGCTGCCGCTGCGGGGGTTGCGGGCGGCGTGGTGACGGCCGCCGGATTTGCCGGATTCGGCATC
This sequence comes from Sphingomonadales bacterium, assembly GCA_017309275.1. Taxonomy (GTDB): domain Bacteria; phylum Pseudomonadota; class Alphaproteobacteria; order Sphingomonadales; family Sphingomonadaceae; genus Sphingopyxis. The sequence goes on from JAFKLT010000040.1 coordinate 72,473, forward strand.
TCATTCTCCTTTGGAGGTTGTGGGGCGGCGGCTGCCGCGCGAGGGCCCCGCGCCATCGCCACTGCGGAGATGAGCGGGTTTTCGGGTGCATTCTTGAACCCGAATGGCTGGACGCACGACGCTTCTACCGTCATCGGTTCGTCGATCGTGGTCACGAAATTCTGTGCGAGCGCTTCAACCGCGGTCATCCACGTTTCTGCGTCCATCAGGCCTTTCAGCGTCTCGGCGTCGAGGCCCGACTGATGGGCATAGATGTTGACAAGCTGGTCGCGGATCAGGTCGAGCTTATCGGCGGTACGGCGCAGCTCTTCGGCATCGCCGCACGCACAATCCCAAGGATTGTGGATCATCATCAGTGCATTGTCGGCCATGATGATATCGTCGCCGGCCATCGCCAGAACCGACCCCATCGAAGCGGCAAGGCCGTCGATATAGGTCGTGACGGCGCGGCCCTTCTTCTTCTGGCGCGTGATCGCGTTGAAGATTGCGAGCCCTTCCATCACATATCCGCCGGGACTGTTGATCCGGATATGCAGGTCGTCATCGCCCTCGCTGATCAACGGGACGAGCGTGTTGGCATCGAGACCGTCCCAGCTGTCGCCGACGATCCCGTAGAGCAGGATTTCCGTCACTTTTTAGGCTCCCTTTGGTCTGCGTTCGGCACTTGCACAGCATTGCCGACCTGCGTCACGCGACGCGGATCGCTGTCGAGAACGATGCCGAGGTCGTCGAGGCGTTTCAGATCGTCTGCCAGTTCGGCGAAGAATGTGTCAGGGTCGTCGCCATTCTCGCGAACGACCTGGCTGTGTGTCTTCTGGCCCGCCCTCACCGCATCACGGTTGGCGGGAACTTCACTCGCCGGATCGAGCATCTCCTGCTTCGGCGGCGTCCAGCGCAACTCGACGCCGTCGATATTGTGCCCCATCATCTCTGCCGCATCGAGAAACCATTGCTCGACGGCGGCGCAGAACCGCGGAATGAACATCAGCCACTGCCACGTCGCGAGAGCGCGATTGAATGTCAGCCGACCGAGGCGGCCCGAAATGAAACTTACCTGCGAGAGGTCGCCGGTCAGCATCTCGTATGGCACGCCAAGGCCGGCAGATATTGCGCGAAGCGATACGCGAGAATAATCGATATAGCCGTCGACCGTGGGCGGCGTCGGAAAGACGATATCCTCGCCCTCCCGAAGATACTGGATCGTGCCCGATTCCACATAGTCGAGCGGCTCGCGGTCATAGAACTCGCCGGCGTCGCCGTCCTCACCGTCCTCGCCTTCGGTGCCGATGCCGGGAAACGCTGCATCGGCGTCGCCCTTCACAAAGCCTGCAAAGGCCGATGCGATCTTCTGGCGGGTCAGCTGACCGTCTTCGAAATCCCCGAAATCCTTGATCCGCAGAATGACGGGCGCGAACCATGTGGCGCCGCGCTGCTGCTCGGGTCGGTCGGCTCGAAAGACGTGGGCGACATCCTTCGCCTGGACGAATGTGGACCCATGCTCGCTCGGCCGTGCGGCGCCAGGATGGGCATTGTACAGCCAGTATCCTTCACGCTGCCCGATCGGGCTGAACTGGATGCCGTGGATCAGGTGCGCTCCCTGTTTGCCCGGTGCGCTCGACATCGGCCCATGCTTCGATGAATCGAGGTAATCGGCCTCCAAAACCTGCATCTGGAACGGCAGCGGCAGACGATCGCTCAACCGGCGCCAGCGGCGGCGCAACAGGACCTCGCCACCGACGACGATCGTGCGCGCTGCCTGCAACTGCATCCCGTAAAGATCGTGCAAGCCCTCAGCATCGCAGCGCGTCTTGTCGAAATGCTTCCTCGCCAGCGCGTTCAGCGCATTGTCGATCTTGCCGTTGCGGTGAACCTGAAAGGTGATGCCCGTGCCGACCATATGCTCGGCGATCTTGCTCACGCCCGCCTGCGCCCATGGATTGTTTCGCTCTAGGTCGCGAGCAATCCCCCGCAACGCCTGCTGCACTGCCGGGCTCAGCTCAGCATTTGCATCGAGCCGCGTGCGCCGCCACCCAGCGGCACGGCGGCCGAGGGTGGCGCCGTCATATTCCGCACGCGGCGCCGAAATGCGCTGCACCCCTGTCCGGACCCCGGGACGCCGCCCAATCGCGGAGGATCCGCGAGCAAGAGTCTGGCGCTGTTCAGGGACAGCTGCGATTTCGCTTGCGTCGGTCGAACGGCCGAGCAGGCGGTCAATGAATGAGGCCATTATAGACCGCTGCGATAGTATGGCGTTCGGCGGCGATTGATGCCGCCCGCAGTTTCGGCCTGCATCTGGAGCGCCGCGGCGATGACCTTTTCGGCGGCCAGAAGATGATCGAGCGTCTGGTACTCCTGTTTACGGCCATCCGCGAAAGTGACCGACCGCGTGCCGCTGGCGATCGCGGTGCGCACGCGCGCCAGATCGTCCTGCGTCCAAGCTGCCATTTTATCGCTTCCTGCTCGTGTAGGGGTTTTGCGGCTTCCGCTGGCGCGGGGCACGCGATACTGTTTTCTTCACCGCGAAAGCCGCTGGCGGATCGCTCGGCGGAATCTCGTCTACTTCGGTCGGCGCCTGCTTCGGCACCGGGGCGCTTCGTTGCCGCGCCGTATCGATCGCAGTGGACCACCGAATCCGGAAATCAGGGCCGACCCAAGCCATGTCGGTGCGGCTCTGCGCGAAGGGCGGCTTTAAGATTGCCGCCTCGCCGTAAATCATGATGTCCCACGTCTCATTGCGCGGCCGCAGTTTTTTCCATTTGCCCTTTTGCAGCTCTTCGGCGGTCGCCTCGTCGAGATATTCGTCCGACAAGTCCTCGGGCAGGTGATAATAGCCGGGGCCGGGCTTCGCGCGGCGCAACTTTGCGTCTACGATATTCTTGATCTTGTGGACGTTTGGTATCCACAGACGCGCGCTGTTCCGTTTCGCGCCGCCCTTTTTCTTCTGGTCGGCGAACTGCCCCGGCGGCATCAAATCCTTGCCCTTCGGGTTCGAGCCACCCTTAACGAGCGTGATCCGCGAAGGATGAATGCCCAGCGCCACCGCCGAATTCCAGAACGCCTTCGCCGCGGCGGTCGCCTGGTCGACTTTCTTGCCGCCGTCGCTTTCCTCGCTGCTGCCGCCCGTGTCGATCGTAACCGACAGGACTGGCGCATATCCGACCGGTTTGCCATCCTCGCCGGTTTCGGCGAGCGGATACTTCTTGCTGAACAGCCGCAGCAACACGTTCCAATGCTCGTGATGCGTGAACGGCTGCACCTGCGTCAGCCCGTCGTCGAGGACGTCGATCTTCGTTCGGTCGATCAACCAGCGCTCGCCGAGCTTCGCATATCCGACAGCGCCGATTTCGAACCGGTCGTGCTGGACGTCGACGATGATGTTCACGACGACCGGGCCACGCGGCACCGTGCCGAGCTTCCATCCCGCCTCGAGCCGCTTTTTCAGATCGTTCGATACGATCGGCTTCTCGCCGCTCGATATCGACCGGTAATTTTTGCCCGCCTTCGTGTTGATGAACGTCCGAAGGTCGCTTTCATCCTGCCGCGTTTCCCAAGCCAGCGAGGCTTCGCGCCAGTTCCGCGCGAGGCGCGGCCAACTCGTCAGCGCCATCAGACCATCGATCCGGAACGTCCGCCGCCGCTTGCCCGCTGTTGGGTTCGCAGCGATGAATCCCTTGTTCGGCAAGTCCGCCAGACTATCGAGCAGCGCTCGACGATCCGACGGCATCAGCCGGCAACCGTTTCCGGTGCCGCAATGAACTTCGGCAGAACTCTCTGCGTCATCGGCGCTACCGGTGCGATCGAAATGCAGATCGCGCAGGATGTCGATTTCCCAGCGCTCGCCGCACGACGGGCACTTGGGATGCAGCCGCTCGTCGGTTCCGCCCGCAACGAACGCCTCGGTTCCGCCCCCGTCCTCGCGCGCTGGCGACGACGATATGAACTTCTTGTCGCGGCCTTCGTGCGAAGTGTTGCGACCCTCGAGCAGCGCAATGCCCGAGCCCTGACCGCCGCCATCCTTGGTCGCGCCGATATCTTCGTCGTACTGATCGTAATCGTCCAGCCAGCCGAAGCGCACCGGGCGCTGGGTGAACTGAGAGGCCACGGGCCACACGACGGCCAGCGACATGCCGCTGAACAGCTTCAGATGGATCGCATTGCTATCCGATCCCGGCTTCAGCTTCTGCTTCACCGCGGGCGTGTCGTCGATCAGCGGATTGAGGCGCGTTTTCGAAAACGTCCCCGACATCGACTGGTCGGGCTGGCATATCAGCGAATCCGACGGATCGGTGTCAACGATCCACCCCATCCACGCGAGGCCGATCTCCGTACCGCCGCACTGCGACGGCTTGATCATGCCGACCTCGCCGACCTCGGGGTCGGACAAGGCATCCATGATCTCGGTCTGCCAGGCCAGCGTCGTCGGGTCGTAGGACCGGTTCGCGATGGCCCACTGGCTGACCGATGTCTTTAGTTTCGGGCGGGCGTTGAACGCCTGCCGCCGGAATATATCAGGGCCGGTTGTCGGCGGCGGCAGCTTCCAGCGCGGAGCCGGGATCGTCACTGCCGTCAACAATGCCCTTACCCCATTGCTCCATCAGATTGGCGAACCATGTCTGGTCGGCCGTGATCAGCGTCTCGATTGCCGCGAGCTGTTCGCGCGAAAGGTCGATTTTCTTCGCGAGCCGCGCGCCGAAGGTCGATCGGCGCTGCGCGTCGCGCACCAATATGTCCCCGACCGACGCCTCCACCGACGCAACCGCGACCAGCTCCTTGCGAAGCTGAGCGAGTTTCATCGCCGATATCTCTTCGTCGATCAGCTGCTTGCGGTCGGCGATCGACAGACCGGCCTCGTGCGCTGGCGCTGCCAGCCCGAGGTCGAGGCCCATCTGCCGCAGGTCTTCCGACTTCTTCCGTTCCGCTTCGGCCTTCTCGGCCTCCTTCGACTTCCATGCGTCGATCGCTTCAGGGATGTCGATCTCGTAGGCGTCGCCGTTCGACCCGCGCTTTTTCAGCCAGTCGCAGTCGGGAAGGTCCCGAAGCCACTTTCGCAGCGTCGGCTCCGACGCGAGGCCCGTGGCGGCAAGATCGGCGAGATTGCCCAGCATCTCCTAGCAACCGAAACCGAAAGAACAAAAGTAAGTCGTTGAAAAATATCGCACAGCCGAAGAGCGAACCCCTTCGGCCCCCGTATAGCCGAGGTATCCGGGAAGGACCCATCGGGGTAGGGGGTGACCGGCGGGGCGGCGATGGGCGCCGGGGTCGCAATCCTGCGCGGCGGCCTGTCGCAAGGTCAGGCCCGCACGCCCCGCCAGTCTGATCTCCAGATACGAGTTTTGGGGTGCGAGGCGAACACCCTTTATTTTCGTCATGTCGGATTCTACCTGTTGACGCATTCTAGGTACGCAATCCTGCGGCTTTGCGGGCAGTCGCATTGCAATTCAGATATTGTGCGATAGCGCTGACGGCCCGGTTGTACCGCATGCGGAGGCCATCGGCGCCGAGAGTTACGCCCATCGCGGCACGCAATTCCTTGAACTTCGGCGACTGATAGCCGTACCGCGACATCTGGTTGACGCCGAGGATGACGAGCCGGCGGTCGCGTTCGACGACGAGCAGATGCCATCCCGATATCGCATCGCGCACCGCCACCTCGGCACGGGTCAGCGGAGCGGGGCGCAGCGGCACGTCCTTGTCAACGTCGGGACCGTAGAGCGGCTGGTCGCCCATGTCCCACGGCGCATCGGCCGCCCATGGTGATCCGCGCCCGCTGCCAGGCGACCGACGCCATAGCTCGATCATCTCGACCATCGCGCGCTCGACATCCTTGAAACTGATCAGCCCATCGGCCGCCAGCTTTTCCTCGACACTCACCATTGGAGATACCCTCCCTCCACTGAAACCCCTGTGGAAGGACGGCGCATGCGCCCTTCCGCTCCGATATTCCCGTTCATTTCCAATGCCCTGAAGTTGATGACCTGATGATATGGAAGGAGTGGAAGGACATATGACCCTGATAGCGCGCATGCGCGCGCCCGCACCCGCATATGGGGGCGAGGGGGAAATCTCCTTCCGCTCCTTCCAAAGCCGCAAGAAAGCTGGCTGCGCGCCTCCTTCCACGGTGCAGGCGCGGCCCTTCCACGGAAGGATGACTCCTTCCATTTTCGGCCGCCAAAGCGGGGGTGCGGGGGCGCATCAATAGTCATCGAGCGGGTTATATCCGGGGTCATCGCCCACGATGGGCGAGCGGAAATCATCCTCGGCCGTCGCCGATCCATCGCCGAACTTCCCCGACTGCACTTCCTCGATCGTGGCCGTGGCGACGATGTCGACCCACCAGACCCCGTTCGACGTGATGCGTTCGTACCCACGGTCCTCCATGGCCTTGGCAAAGCCCTGCGGCTGCCATTCGCCCCCGCCCGTCGCCGCGACCCATGCCTTGAACAGGTCGAACAGCGCGGAGGATCGCGTGCGGTCATCCTTGCCGCCCCCGGGCCGATCCTCGGTGCAATCGTGCAGAAAGCGGCCGAGCTGGTCGCTCTGATCCCGATACTTCTCGGTCGCGGCGCGGATATTGTCGCTCTCGATCAGGCCGTTCAGCTTGAGGTCGATCAGTCCGCGCAACATGTGATTGAATACGCCAGATGCTTCGGCCTTCAGCTTCGCCGGCAGGCGGATATCGATCTCGCTGTCGGGAATGCGCACAGTCCACGGGACCAGTCGCACACGCCCCCAGATGCCATCGTCGTGGCCGGTGATCTTCGGACGATAATTGCCCTGCGCGGTCAGCTTAAACGATGGCAGGAAGTCGAAAAAGCCCTTGTTCAGGTGCCGCGCGGTGATGACCTCGCCGCCCGTGACTTCCTTGATCAGCCCCTCAGCCAGCTTCGCGCCCTTCTCGGGCTCGCTAGTGCGCAGAAAACGCACGCCGGGCAGGCGCGCCATGTCGGGCGTCGCATCGCCCCCCTTGCGCTTGCTGGCCTGCTCGAGGAAGCTGTCGAACTTGATGACCATGGCATATTCGCCAAGGATCGAAGCGACGGTATCGACCCAGGTCGATTTGCCGTTGCGCCCCTTGCCCCAGAAAAACGCCATTTTGTGATAGGTGATGTCCCCGGTCGACGACAGGCCCGCCCACTGGTGCAGGAATCGCCGGTCGGCCTCGTCGGGCATCACCCGCAGAAAGAACGCGTCATAGGTCGGGCATTCGGCCTTCGGGTCATAGATGACGTTCGCCACCTTGGTGATCAGGTCGGCGCGATCATGGTCGGCGCGGCGGACGCGATACCCGCCCTTTTCGGGCGCGCATTTTTCTAGCCGGATCGTGCCGTTCAGCACGTTGATCGCGTCACGATCAGCGTCGAGCTGGTCGGCGCGGATCAGGGTCGTCTCGAAATTCTGCACCAGCGCTGGGATCGCCGACAGCCGCGATTTGCTCTCGCTCGACTTCGCATGGTCGCGGATCGTGTCGCTGAACAGCACTTCGTCGCGGCTGTTCGTCGCGGCCTTCACCTGAAAATCCATCGCCGTTTCGGCCTCGGGCGATCCGGGGGGCGCCTGGTCGAGCCGCCCGCTCTTCTGGACGGCCGCCGCTTCGTTGCCGATCGCGCGTACGGTCAGATAGACCGCCTGCATCACTTCGCCGGGCAATTCGTCCTTTTCCGACGTCAGCAGCGCCCAGCGCTTCGTGTCCCATTTCAGCCAGCCGACATCGGGGCAGAAACGGAACATGTCGCCGAAGCGCGCGCGGAACCGCTCGGCATTGCCCAGGTCTGTCTGCGGCAACAGCGCGCAGACGCGATCGCGGTCGGGATCGGGCAGCACGCGAATGCGACCGCTCGCTCCCCCCGTACCCCCGGAAGTGTCGGCGGGCGTCCCTCCATTCGGAAGGGGCGGCAAAACAGGCCCATCACCGGGGCCGGGGGTATCGGCTGCGGATGCCACTTATCCGATGTCCCAAGGGACCGGTTGAAGCGCCTCTTTCAAATAGAGCGGGTGGCCGGGGTGGCCGCCCTTCGTCATCGACAGGATGTACGGTGTGACGCCTTTTGCGCGCATGCGCGCCTTCATCTGCTCGTCTCGGCCCAGATGCCCGCCATGCGCTCCCCACCCGCAGATGATGCGATCGCTGGCATCGATCGCCGCGTCGATGAACGCGTCGTTTAGGGAGCCGATAGGATCAGCCGACGCTTTCATGTCGGCGGGATCGGTCGCACGGTACGCGAAGGAATTGAACAACAGCAATCCGCCGAAAGTCGGGGTGCGGCTGGTTACAGCGCGCCGACGCCCGCGTACCCACGTCGGGTCATCTATCAGGTGCGACGCTGTGGACGGGTTCAGGAGATTCATGCCGAGAAACGGGTCGAGGCTCCACGTCTCCCAAATCAGCCAGCGATATTTTCCGCAGGGCGACATGATCGCACCGCGCTGGCCGAACATGTGATGTTGAACGACGTCGACCTGCTGACCGAGGTCGCGACCCATTTCCCCCAAATCCATCGCCGCCTGCAATGCAGACCGTTTCGCGACCATCACGCTCTCCCCTCGATCATATCCGTCATCGCCTCGATCCGCCGCGTCGGCGGCGGCAGCGCGCGGGCCTTCGCGCCCTCGATCGCCTCTGCGATCGCGAACGGCGGCGGCAGCATTTCCTCGGTCATCGGGCCTTTCAGGCCGATCGCGCGCCGGTACGCGACCTCGCGCGCTTCCTTCAGGACGCGCTTGTCGGGCTTGTCGCGATCCATGATCACCGCACGCGCCATCCGGCGCAGCACGGGCGTATCGAACCCCATCTCCTTCGCCATCGACAGGCGGAATTTGATATCCTCCTGAATCGCCGCGATGTCGTCGAACTGGCCGACCAGCCATTGCACGATCGCCTGCACGCGCGCGTCGCTGCCGTCGAAATTCATCCCGCCGTCGACCGTGCGCTCAGCCCCGTCGCGGTGCGGGCAATGCCCAGCCTTCATGCATCCCGCCTGCGGATCAGTGGCCAGGCCGCACTCGTCGCACGACCAGTCGTCGTCGACCTCTTCGGGCGACAGCTGCACCGTTACTGCGATATCGGCGATCAGGTCGGCCGCAACCTCCCACCGCCGGCGCCAATGCATCAGCGTCAACGTGCGCGTATCGCCGTCGACGATTGTCGCCGCCCAATCGTTCAGCCGCTTCCACACCGCCGACCATGCCTCGGGGCTGTCGACGTCGCCGACGCTCTCCAGCGCATGGTTCAACAGGCATTCCTGCGCCGACATCGGCGGATTGCTGGTCAGCCACGCCGCCAGCGCCAGCGCCGGATCCTCGGCCGCCGCGATGCTGTCCCTCACCAGGTCGTCGGGGTCGCTCCCCTGCGGCAGCGTCCCGATCATCAGCGATTTGCCGGGGCCAAGTTGCGGCAACGCCGTCTCGGCCGCCCGCACCGCCGCTTTCTGGCCGGCGGCATCGCCGTCGAACAGCAGCAGGGGGCAATTGTCGATCTGCCACGCACGTTCCAACTGACCGTCGGTCAGCGCAGTCCCCATTGGCGCGGTCGCGGCCAGCCCCATGCGGTGCAGCGCGATGACGTCGAAATATCCCTCGGCGATGATCAGGCGGCGCGTCGACCGATACAGCTCGCGCGCGCGATGCAGATTGAACAGCAACCGACCCTTGTCGAATATCTCACTCTCGGGCGAATTGACGTATTTCGGGCGGTCCTTTGCCTTCGATTTGATATTCGGCGCCGACGATCCGCCATGCGCCTGTGGCACGTCGCGCCCGCCGAACCCGACGATGCGCCCGCGATGATCGTGGATCGGGATCATGATCCGCGATTTGAAGCGGACATAGGTGAAGCCGCCTTCGGAACGTCCGATCAGCCCGACGGCCATCAAATCGCCGCGGTTGAACCCCTGATCGCGCAGCGCGCCATCCTCGGGCGCAAAACCTATTCCGAACTCGTCGATTATCGCCTGGTCGATCCTGCGGCAGGTCAGCTCATGTCGAGGCACGGGATACTTGACCAGCTCGGCGCGAAAGATACCCTGCGCCGCCTCCAACGTCGGACGCTGCCCCGCGATCGTCTCGGCCCGCCGTGCCGCCTCGGGCGACGCCTGGGGCACCGGAACGCCCGTATCGGCGCACAATTGTTCGACTGCGTCGACAAAGGACAGGCCGCCATGATCGGTCAGCCAGCGGATCGCGTCGCCATGGGCCGCACAACCGAAGCAATGGTAGAATCCCTTCTCATCGTTGATCGTGAACGAGGGTGTCTTTTCATTATGGAAGGGACAGCAGGCCTTAAACTCGCGCCCCGCGCGCGTGACCTTTTCCGTCCGCCCGATCAGATCGGACAGCGTCACGCGCGACTGAAGATCGTCGAGAAAGGCCGGGCTGAAACGCATCGGTCAGGTCAGGCTGCAACGTGCAGATGCAACTGCGGCCTGGCCTTGGCGCGCTGAATTGCGAGGATGATAGGATCGTTGCCGCCAAGAGTGCCTGCCAACTGCCTGACCCCCCCCCTCGCGCGATCGATGTCGCCGATCTGGATCGCCGCGAAGATGGGCTCCAGATCGTCGGCAAGGCGTTGAATATCCGCGTCGCGTTCCTCCGAAAGCACCTCATCGGCCGCCGCAAGAGCTTCCTCCGCTTCGGCCTTCTTGGCGGTCAGGTCCGCGACCCTGGCCTCCACCCGCTCAACCTCCGACCGAATATTCGCGGGGACGCCCTTGTCTCCGAAAGCGTTGACCAGCACGTTGCGCAGGCGCGTAAGTTCCCGTCCCATCACCCTTCTCCCTTCACAGATTCAGCGGCTGCAGCACGCCGACAAAGCCGCCGCCCGCCTCGGGCTCGACCCGCACGTTGGCGCGGCCATCGGCGCCAAATGTCATCCGCACGCTGTCGCCGCTCGCCGCCGACACGATGTCGCGCAGCTGATGGATCACGAAGCGCAGCGTCATGTCCTCGAGTCCGCATGCTGCCGGCAGATCCTCTTCGCCGAACCCGGCCTCGATCGACTGGCAGCGCATGGTCACTCGGTCGGCACTCAGCAGCATTTCGATGATCCGCGTCTTGCCCTCGGCCATTTCGCCCACGCGGCGGACCGCGCGTTCCAGCGTGCCGGCGTCGACGACGACCTGACGATCCGGATCGGGCGCAGGAATGATCTGGCTCCATGCGGAGGGGAATTGGCCGTCGATCAGCTTGCTGGTGATGGTCCAGCACCCCCATTCGAACCGGATGCGCTTCCCCTCGGCGTCCAGCGTGACCGCGACGTCGCCGGCACCGTCCTTCAGGATGCGGATCAGCAATACGGTCAGCTTGCTTGGCAAAATCACCGTCGGCCATTCGGAGGGCGCGTCGCACATCGTCAGGCGCGCGAGGATATTTCCGTCGGTCGCGACCGCGAAGATCGCACCGTCAAGGGCAATCAGCGACGTGCCGCACAGATAATAGCGTGCGACATTATCGCCCTCGGCAAAGGCGCAACGCGACAATGATGACCCCAGCGCCGACGACGAAACCATGAAGGTGCAGGGGCCGGGATCGAACGACATCAGCGGAAAATCCGCGCGTGGTGTCACCGGCAGCTTGTATCGACTGCGCCCCGCGATCATTTCCAGATCGCGCGCGCCTGCCGCATGCGACAGCCGGATCTCGCAATCATCGTCGCTCGACCCCGCCAGGGCGGCCAGGCGCTTCGCCGAAACCGTCGTCTCGATCGGCTCACCCTCGCAGCGCGCCGGAACGATCAGCCGCACCGCGACGTCCATGTCGGTGCCAGTGAGCGCCAGTTGCTCCGCCGACGCCTCGACCAACATATTGCCCAGGATCGGGATCATGTCCTTTCCGGACTGAGCCGACGACGCAACCAACGCAGCGCGCAGCATATGCTCGCGATCGACGATCGCGGCTCCCTTCTTGCTTGCCATTTCAACCTCCTGATAAACTGTGATCAATGCGACCCGGCGAAGACGTCGCCTTCCGGCGGTCCAACAACCGCCTGCAATTTTCTGAATGTTCGCGCGGCCCGCCCCAGGTCGCCGCCGGCGACAGTCGTCTCCAGCAGGATCAGCACCAGCTGGTGCGCCTCCTGTGCCTTGGCGCGCATCACACCGCGCGGCGGGAGGGCAGGGCCCAGCTCTTCCGCCGCGCTCATGCCGCCGCTCCGAACAGCCCGCCCTGCGAAGTGGAGGCAAGGTCAGCGCCGTCTATCGTGACGCTGCACAGCGCCCCGCGCAGCCGGTCACGCGCGATGGCGGCATATTTGTGGTTCAGCTCGATCAGCACGGCCTCGCGACCCAGACGTTCGGCGACGAGGCCGGTCGTACCCGCGCCGCCGAACGGATCCAGCACCGTGCCGCCGGCGGGACAGCCCGCAAGGACGCACGGCACGACCAGCGCAGGCGGAAAGGTCGCGAAATGCGCGCCCGAAAAGCCCGCAATCGCAATCTCCCACGCCATCACGTCCGGCGGCACCAGTTGAGCGATCGCGTCGGCTTGCTCGAAATTGCGAAGCAAGCGAGCGTCGACCTGATCGACCAAGGCGGCATGCATGCTTTCGTTCGATTTCGTCTTGAAAGTGCCGACAGGAACCGTTTTCGGACCGCCGCCCAGCACCTTGCCCTTTTCGCGGCCGTTGCGGTGATGGTTGCCATGACCGCCCGCCCCTGTGTCCCAGCTATCGGGCGCCTTGACGCGCTTCGCGCAGCGCGCGTTGCTGTTGCCACTGACCGGCAGCTTCACCGCGCCCGCATCATAATGCGCACCCAGCTTGACCCAGCGCGGCCCCGACTCGGTAGGCTTGGTCACTAGCGGGCAACGCTCGGTCAGGTCCGGCGAAAAGCTGATCTCGCCACTGTCGCGCGCGACCCATACGTCGGCGTCGCCGCTCTTGGTCAGCAGGAAGATTTTCTCATGCGCGGTCGACGGACGATATTTGCCGCTGCTGTCGGGCATAGCGTTCGGCTTCCCCCAGATAATCTCGCTGCGTACCCACCAGCCCGCGTCCTGCAACGCGATCGCCAGGCGGTTCGGCAGCATGCACAGGTCTTTGGGTTTCAGATAGCCGCCGGCGGGATTGTTGCCGCCGCCGCGCCGACCGCTACCGTCCCGCGTGCCGCAGCTTTCGGTGACGTTCGAAGGAGCACGCTCGATCTGACCCACCGTCGAAAAGGGCTTGTCACGGAATGTCCGATCGTCGCTGCCCTCGGCCTTGGTTTCGGCCGCACTGCGTCCGTTCGGCGCGGTGGCATAGCAGTCGCCATAGTTTAGCCAGACCGTACCGGTCGGCTTCAGCACTCGCCGCACCTCGTCGAAAATCTCGACCATCAAGGCCAGATGCTCGGCCAGCGTCGGCTCCATGCCGATCTGCCCCTCGACGTCATAATCGCGCAGCCCCCAATATGGCGGGCTGGTGATGACGCAATCGACGCTCTCGTCGGCCATTCCGCGCAGCCTGTCGCGCACGTCGCCAATCAGGATGGTGACGCTCACGGCCGCACCCATCCCGCACGCTCTGCGCGCGCCTCGACCGCTGCGGCGTCCATCACGCGCCCGTTGAACTTCCAGTGATCCCCCTTGGGGTCGGTGGTGCCGTCGGCGCGGCAACGCCAGATCGGGCCGATCTTCTGAAGATGGTGAACCGCGTCCTGCGTCGGCGTATAGACGCCGCCCTCGCGGTCGAACCGGCCTGCTCGGCCCTGAAGAAAGGCCGACGTACTACGCTGGATCGCCGCCTTTCGCGCCAGCCCTTGCCGCAGGTTGCTGATGAAGCCGGGGTCTTTCATGATCCCCAGCTCATAGGCCTTGGCGCGCACTGACGAGGCCGTGCGCCCCAGAAGTTCGGCCACGACGGCGGTCGTCATATGGGGATATTCCGACCGCAACCGGTTGATATCCGATGGCGACCAGTCCCGCCCGTCGGTCGCGCGCAGAATGCGCCGGTCGACGGCATATTTCTGCACTGCGCGCGGGGAACGGTTCAGCACCTTGGCGATGTCAGCCCATTTGTGATCGGGTGCCATCTGCCGCAGCGTCAGTTCCTCTTGCGCGGTCCAGGGTCGACGGGCTTCGATCATCACAGCAGCACCTGCTTCGTCGACCTGCCCGACGCGACGATCGTCACGACCCGGCGCAAGCGGGGATCGTTTGGCACGATGACGCGGATCAGGCCGCGCCGCTGGAGCAGCTTCAGCCGATACGATGCGGCATTCTCGTCGGGCAGGCCCGTGGCCTTCGCGATCGCGGCATTGGTCGGACAAGGTAGGCCCTTCGCGACGGCCGCGAGCAGAAGTTTCAGCACGCGCCGCTCGGCTGTGCCCGCCCTGCGCGCATGCTGCCCGCCGCGCCGGACTGCGGGCGCCTGGCGTTCGATATAGCGCGCCGACCGGCGCTGGACGACGAAGCTGTACCGCTCGGGCCCGACCCGGCGCCGTGCGACATCGATCAACCCGGCATCGGACAGCGACCGCAGCGCGGGCTGCGTCGACGGAGGCACCGCGGCAGCCACGCCCAGGCACAGCGACGTGCCCGGCGATGCGTCGCGCGCCCATTGATGCAGATCGTCGCCGCCCATGAACATCAGCGCCGCCCTCCCTGCATCGATTGCCGGATCAGCGACGCGGACTGCGCGTCATGCTTGCGCAGCTCCCGCCGCACGGCGGCAAGGAAGGAGACGAACCACGCGCGCGGCGCGACGAGCGGGCGCATGCGCCCACCCCCATCGTCGTCATCGATCCAAACGCCGATCTCGGTGGCCGATGGCGATCGGATCGCCAGCGCCCGGTCGACGCGCTCACAAACAAGGCGCGCCTCGGCGATCGTGAATTCCTGCGCCGCGACGCTGCAGCCCAGCCTCCAGACGCGAATCACGCCCCACGTCGGGCGCAGGATTGCGCCGACGCACAGTGCCGGCGACACGACGGAAACGCCGGTGCCGCCGTGCGGGCGCGCGTGCGGGATGGTCAGGCGAAGTGCGGGGGCGAACTGCATCATGCCGCCACCATTTCGCGTTCCAGCAGCTGCACCTCTTCGGCGGTGAAGGCGATGCCCGCGATCGTCAGCACCTCGAACCCATCGGCCAATGCGATGGCTTCGCGCAGCGCCGACAGGCGCGTTTCCGAATGCCGGACGGTGTTGATCAGCCGCGACCGACGATCGCGGAAGGGTTCGGCGACCATCGTGTCGGCCGCCGCGATGCGCAGCAACTCGCGCCGACCCTCGTCGACACGCGGCAAATGCTTGCGCGGTTCGACCAGCTTGACGCCCTCGCCCGCCGCGACAATCGCATCGCGCAGCTTCAGTTCGGCCGCGGCTTGCCCGCCCAGCTTGGACAGAACATCGCCGACATCGCTCAGCTCGGCGATGGCGTTATACACCCGGTCGGCCAGCGCCGACATCTGGGCGACCTCCGACCGCGAGGCGTCGGGCTCGATGCCGTTATAGCCCTTGGGCTTGATCGGTGCGGCTACTGCCTCTCCGCGCTGATACTCCTTCATCGACCATGCCACGATTTCCGCGTTGGTCGCCTTGTGCAGCTTTGCCTCGGCCGTCGCACGGTCGGGCTCGCTCATCGCGTCGCGCCGTAGCATGCCGGCATAGTGAAGGATCGTCGGGGGCGACAGGGCATCACCGCCCTGCATGACGAAAATCGGCTCGCCCTCCTTGGCAGTTTCCAGCGCGTCATATGCGCCGGCGCGTTCGCGGGTGCTGACCTCGGTCATTCGCCGCACCCCCGACCGACGCTCTCGCCATGCTTGCCACCCGTGAAAATCTGCCACGGCACAAATCCTTGTGGGCAGTGAAAGCCCCAGTCGCGCTCTTTCGGGCCGGTAAAGAACAGGCTGATGTTCGGAATCGGCTGACCATCGCGGTCGCGGTGCAGAACCAGCCGGTGCGTTGCCCGCGCGCTGCGCTCGATCACGTCGCCGGGGCGACGCTTGAATTCCCCTTCGGGCGTGATCTCGACATAGCCGCCCGACAGGATCACGCTGCGGCTCGACCAGGGATGATCGTGCAGCGCGCGGTCGTCATCGTCGCGCAGCGTCAGATGCAGGTACAGGTTCGACCACGAGTTGCGCGGTATAATCCACCACCGGCGAATATAGTCGACCGGCTGGGCGTCGCTTGCCGGTCCGATGATGAAATACGGTGCGCGCGACGCCATAACGGCGTCGGCCCAGTTCATCATGGTTGCCAAATCGGCGGTTCCGATATCGACTGGCGCCTCGGCGCGCTCCAGCACGTCTTGCAACCCCATCAACCTTCTCCCTCGATAAGCGCCAGCGCGGCGTCGATCGCGACCGCGACCCGGATGACATCGGCGACCGCCGCCCGCGCGGGCGTGGCTTCGGCGGCGGTAAATTTTCCGTCGGCCAGCGCGCCGAGCATCGTCTGCAACGCCTCGCCGCTTTCGCCCGAAAACACGGCCAGCATCGCGTGCAGTTCGGCGGCGTTCGGCACGACCTGCGGCAGGTCGATCAACACCTTGTTCAGCTCGCGCGCCTGCCAATCGGTGATCGGCGTGCCCAGGCCGCGGCCCTGCGAATACTCGTCCATCGCCAGCGCGCAGTCGGCGGGCGGAAAGATCGGCTTTTCGTTATTGTTCCAGTCACCGACCGTCGCAGTTGCGCGCCGGGTCTCATCGGCCGCTCCGGCGATCTTGCCGCACGCGTCGATCACGGCGCGCACCGCGATCTTGCCGCGAGTCTGTCGCGGCGTCATGCGCCCACCGCCTGACCGGAAACTTCGTCGGCCTTTCCGGTGGACGACAGGTCTGCTGCATCGTCATATCGACGCATGAAATCAGCGACCTTCCGCCACACCTTCAACGAGGGCGAACGCCCGCCGCGAATGCTGTCGATCAGCTGGGGCTCGCCAGTGGCCTCGCGGCCGAGGCGTGTCGGTGCCATATCGTGGCGCGCCAGAAACGCGTCGATCGATGCGAGCAGATCAGTATCAGAGGGCAGTTCCATGCCCCGTCTGATAAGTCAGCGTCCGCTAACATTGCAAGCGGAAAATGTTAGCGAAAGCTACAATGGCGGAAAACCGTGCTTTTAGCTATCGCTGACACCATGGCTGAACGTGACCATAGCCCCCGCGAGCCCAGCGTGCTGTACGAACGCCTGATGGCCGTGCGCCCCCGCGACCTGTCCCCCAATGCCTGGGCGGTGAAGGCCGGAGTCAACCGAACGATATGGGCGAACATCCGCGATCGCGGCAATGCGAAGCACGACACTCTTGAAAAGCTGCTCGACGCGATAGGGTTAAGTTGGGCGCAGTTCGACGCGGGCATAACCGCGCCTGAAGTACAGCGGGAGCGCAAGGCATCGGTCGCCGAATCGCCGCGCGGCTTTCGGCCGCTCGAACGTCCGCGTGACGTCCCGGTCCTCGGCACTGCGGCCTGTCACGACATGCAGTTCGACGACGAAAGCGGCGAAATGGTCGATATCGAGGCGCTGGAGATCGACTTGGACGAAGTGGTCGATTGGCTCGCCCGCCCCCTGGCGCTCGAAAAGCGACCGGATGTCTATGGAATTTATTATACGGGCATCTCGATGCTGCCGCGGTTCGAACCGGGCGAACCGGGTTATGTAGACCCGCGCCGCATGCCCAAGGTCGGCGACTATGCTGTCGTCCAGTTGGCGGCAGAGGATGGCGATGGCGGCCATCGTGTCGTCGCCGCGATCGCGAAGAAAGTGGTCCGTATCTCGCCGACGTTCGTCGAGCTTGAGCAGTTTACACCGGCCAGGATCTTTCGGGTGCCGCGTGATCGCATCGCCGCGATTCACCGCATCATACCCCCAGGCGAGCTTTACGCGTTCTAGGCGAACTCGTGCCCGCAATAGCGGCACACTTGCGCCGCAGACTGAACCCCCTCTGCGCATCGCGGACAGCGCTTCAATTGTCCGGCGGCGACCTGGTGCGCGATCTTCTGCGACGGACCGCGAATGAACATGGCGATGATGACGCCGACGGGGCCGAGAAATAGGCCCGCAAAGAACCCCAATAGGCCGCTGCCTCCATTGGACGATGCAACGCCGGCGGCAATAAGCCCGCATATCAACCATACGACCAGCAACAGGATGAACGTGTCCATCAATCCTCATCCTCAACAACGATGATCTTGATGCTCGCACGAACCGCCGCGCAAGCGCAATGTTAGCTTTTGCTGATAACCCTCTTGACAGTTAGCAAACGCTAACAGTATTCAGCACCTCGCCGGATCGTCCGGCGGGGAGAATTCACATGCGTCGCACCCACGACGATCATCGGTCCGGCTTCGCTGCCCGGCCCCTCACAATCCTGAAATCCATCCGTGCCGCCGATGCGGCCCTGTTCGCGCTGGTCGCCCTCTCGCTCGTCGTCGACATGATCGGCGCGGCGATCGTGTTCGGGGGTGACCTGTGAGCGCCCGTCGGACCCTTGGCGTCAACATTCTGCGTCACGACCAGAACTGGACGCGCCGCGGCAAAATCCTGCCGATGGGCACGCCCATTTACCACAACCCGATCCAGCCCATGCGCCGGCAACGCGGCCTCGCCGCGCGCCTGCTTGGGCTCTGATTTTCACTCAAGGAAGGAATTATCATGTCCGATCTGACCGTTGACGACCGTATCACCCTTGCCGAAAAGGCCCATGCCGAGGGGCGTATCATCCAGAATGCCTGGAACCGCACCGACGATCAGGGGCGCCATCTGGTCTGCGCGCTCGCCGCGTTCGGCGATGGCGACATCAACGGCGCGCGCGACTGCCCGGCCGATCTGATGCCGCATTGGCTCGCCACGCTGGTTCCCCGTCTGGACGACGGGATCAAGCTGGCCGACGTGCCCTGGTTCTCCGGCGAGCTGATCGCGCGGGCGCGCAAGTGGCACGCCCTCGACGACGCGGCATGGGACCGCATCCGCACCGGTTTCATGATCTTTGCGATCGAGGACGCCGTCGAGGGCGCTGGCAAGGTGCAACCCGAACCAAAGCCCGATTACTGGCAGAAGGTCGTCGATGCCTGCGCGGGCGTCGTCACCGCTCTGAAGAGCGGTGAGGGCTTGGCAGAGGCTGGTAAGGCGGAGGCGGCTCGGTGGTCGGCGGCGGCGGCGGCGGAGGCGGCGGCGGCGGCGGCGGCGGCGGCGGCGGCGGCGGCGGCTCGGTGGTCGGCGGCGGCGGCGGCGGCGGCGGCGGCGGCTCGGTGGTCGGCGGCGGCGGCTCGGTGGTCGGCGGAGGCGGCGGCGGCGGCGGCGGCGGCGGCGGCGGAGGCGCCGCATGGCCGAAGTTATAGATCAGGCTGCCCAGGATGCTGTGCGACCGGAACCGGCCTTCCACATCCCGCGTCAAGCGATCCACGCCACGGACATTATCGACGTTGAAGAAGCGATACTTCAGGCCGACATCGATATTGTCGCTCAGCGGATGACGGATACCGGCGATCGCCTGCCAGGCGAAGCGCGTGTCGGAATCGTCCAGGAAGCCGCCCGCCGGATCGATCGAATAATCGTCGAACTTGACGCGCGCCACACCGGCGCCACCGCCGACATAGCCGCTCAGGCCGTCATCGGCGCCGAAATCCA
>JAFKLT010000041.1 GCA_017309275.1 Sphingomonadales bacterium
TAGCGCCGAGCGACCAAATGTCGACTGAGGCGCCTGAGTGTTCACCCGGCTGCCTGAACATCATCTCTGGTGCCATATAAGGAAGAGCTCCGCGAATTGTTCCAGATGTCGATCTGGTTATATCGCCTTCCCGCGCAGCTTCGTCAAAAACTTCTTCTGTTAGTGTAGCGATGCCGAAATCAGTTATTTTCAGTTCATGCAAATTAATGCCATGTTCAACAATGATATTGCTTGGCTTCAAGTCACGATGAACAACTCCAGCATGATGTGAAGCGGCAACGCCTTTGGAAACGTGCAGAAATATACGAGCAGCGAGGTGCGGGTCGATAGCTCCAAAGGTCTTGAGCTTATTTTCAAGATTGTCGCCATCAACGAATTCTTCAATAAGAAAAAGCCGACCATTCTCCTCAATGTAGTCTAGAGTTTTAGCGACGTTATGATGATTAACTCTAGCGGAAATCTTCGCACTGCTTTTGAATCTCTTATCGGGCTGTCCGGGTTGAGGTGTTTTTAGTGCAACGTTAGATTCCAACAATATGTCCTGCGCAAAATAGACGTCTTGCATACCGCCTCGACCGATATGGCGCTCTATGCGATAGCGCCCGGAGACAATATCTTGCGCATTCATGGCATTACCTCCGGGTTTGAAACATCAAAAGTCACGAACTTTCTGCCACTGCCGTTGCCGAAGGTTAGAACGCAACAGCCTGGCACTATCGCCCCTACAGTGACGGATGTGTTATTTATATAAACGGCACCAGCGACCTGAGTGACAGTGAAGGCTAAGCCGTCATATTCAATCGTGAGACTTCCCACGGTTGCATTCAGAGATATTCTTCTATTCTTGTGGTCTAGTGTGTTTGCTACGCCGTTTAAAACAACCGTGGCACGATGCCTGTCCCTCAGAAGATGTTTCTCCAACAAATTCTTGATGGCTTGCATGGATGGTCTATCCTGCCTGCTTGTCGCAAGACATTGGAACAGGGCATTTGTAATTTTCAGCGGGCATCCCAGCGAACGGAGTAGAAAAATCTGCTAGTGTTGGCTGGCTTGGAGGCCTATGACGCAAACTAAGGGGCGGCTCGTTGGTCAGCAAGGCCAGACATGTCACACCAAACGCATAGACATCAATGGAAGAGTCAAACGCGATTGTTTGGTCACCCCATAGTTCCGGCGCCATAAATATAGGAGTTCCTATTATGCTCCTAGTCTCTGCATCGGCAGTATTTCTAGACAAACCGAAATCAAGAATCTTAACGACACCCTCGCCATCTATTTTTATGTTTCCGGGTTTAATATCTCGATGGATGATTCTGTGCGAATGAATGTCAGCAAGTCCGCATGAAATCTGCCATATCAGGTTTAGATAATCCGCATTGGCAGAAAGAGATCCAACTTGGAGTGTCTCTCCATCAATAAACTCAAGGACAATAGCGGGCTGTTGCGTGACTGCTCCTTGAATATTTACGATGTCATAAAGTTGAACGACGTGTTTCGACCTAACTTTTGACAATGCCTTTTGCTCATCGAGCAATCTACGAGCTTCGACGCCAGCCTGCAGATGCTTTAGCACAACTTGACGTTGTAGATGTAGATCTTCGCAAAAAATTACCTCCCCCATTCCGCCCCTGTCGGAGTTGTCGAGAGTTTTATATCTATTTGCTATCAACACCGACGTCTCCCTGTTCGGCAGAACTGCCAATTTCTATATCCAGTTGAACTTCTTCTGGGTAATTCTCGTTTTTCTTTTTTCGAGATTTGCGAACGGGTGGCTTTGACTTCTTCGGCGCCCCCTCATTCGTCGGCGGCGTACTGGGTATCAGTTGGGATGAAAAATTATTTTTTGCTTCATTCGTCTCGTTTGGAACTTGAGCGTTTTTTGCATTAAAGGCCTGGTCTTCCTCTCGCAGCCAAAGCGTGGTTAGATCTCCAGCTGCATCCCATAAACGGATTCCGCTTCCTTCATATCGTGCAAGCGATGGAGGCATTCCGGCAATGTCAAATATGGCCGATGTTGAGTTGTCATTCCCCCCGCACCACATCGCGACAGAATTCAGACGCTCGGAGGCATCATTAAGGCTTGATGAATTTTCTAGAATCCTGCTGAGGGTCTTTTCTTCTATGCCGTGTATGCCATCAGTGGTAATGGCGCAAAAACCTTCCTGACAAAAAAAATCAGTTATCTTGGGCTGCATCGAATCGCCCATTCCAACAAATTGGAGTAGTTCTCGACCGCTTCCACCAACAGCTTCGACGAGAGAGTCGTCCGTTGTGTGCCGCTCAACCTTTTTCCCAGCCCCGAAAGTGTAGACACGCGTATCGCCAAGATGAACAATTATCTTGGTGCCTTGAGAGTCAAGCAAAACGGCAGTCAGCGTAGAGCCGCCATCGCCTTGATATGTGTCGAACACCTGTTTGTTTGACGCTTTTACAGCTTCATAGGCCCGTTCCTTGATACCTAAATTACGGTGCTGTATCAAAGAGTAGAAGAAGCTCGATATTGCCAATGAAGAGCATTTCCCTCCATCGCGCATGCCTCCCATGCCATCAGCAACTGCTATCGCAAACAGGGGATTTATCGACTTCTTTCCAGTATAGAGAGCGGCCACTCGATCCTGATTCTCCTTTCGAACCAGTCCTATATCACTGGATAGCACAAAAGGAATCTCAAGGGATTGACTGGACGTGCGGTCTGCAAGACGCCTAGAAATCCAAGCTTGTATGTTTTCTTGGAATGGGTGCATTGTGTTTTCGTAACTCCTATATTGAAAGCAGTCTATTTGCGTCTTCTTTCGGACTTACGTCACTTTGATTTTGAAATGCTGTGCGATAGTTACATTTTAGCTGAGGCACTTCAAAGCGTCACGCTCATAGTGGCTCACGTCGCCGACGCTTCCGACCGTCTCGGGCGGGGCCGCTTGCAGGCTGAGCAGCACGAGTAGCCCAAGCAGCAATTCGTGCGCCCCGCGCCTCGTGCCGAATCGTGGCCATTCGGCTTTGACCCCTGACATCTTCGGCCCTGACGGGCCTGCGCGCTTCGCTTGCCATGAAAACCTACTGTGCGCTGTGGGTGGGAGTGGGCGGTCTTGCTGTTCCCTTCACCGTATCACGGCGTTCTCGCCGTCAATGGCTGCACGCGCCATGCGCGCTTGCGGCCCATTGGCCGTCTGCGACCCCTGACTGCTTGCGCTGCGCCGTGCTGGCCACGGTTCCGGGCAATTCCGCCCGTGCAACCGGAGCACGATCATGTCGCAACTTTCTCTTTCTTCCTTCGATTCCGTTCTGATGGTTCGTAGCGCGCGTGGGCGCTACCAGCCAGCTTCTGCCGATCAGATCCTCGAAGCCGCACGCCTGGTCATCGACCAGAAAATGCCGCGCGGCGAATCCTTTACATCACCGATGGCGGTAAAGGAGTATCTGAGCACCAAGCTGGCGTGCCTGGAGCATGAAGTCTTCGCAGTGTTGTTCCTCGATACGCAACATAGGCTGATCGAGTACAGCGAGCTTTTCCGGGGCACCATCGACAGTGCATCGGTGTACCCGCGTGAAGTTCTCAAGGAGGCACTGCGGCTCAATGCAGCGGCAGTCATCATTTCTCATAACCACCCGAGCGGGAATCCCGAGCCTAGCGCAGCCGATAAGTTGCTGACGAAGCGACTTCGGGAGGCGCTGGCGATGGTGGACGTGTGCGTGCTGGATCACATCGTTGTGGGTGGCACGAAAACGACGTCGTTTGCGGAATACGGCCTTATTTGATCCTAGCAGCCTGTTGAAATTCGCTGTGATGACTGCGAGCACTGCGTTGTAGCGGCAGTGCTCGCGGCCACGCGCTCTTGCTCAGGGCGTCGAGCAGGTGAAGTAGCCCGATTTCACAGGTGCCGGGCGCACCTTCCCCGTCAACGCGCTCATGCCATTGAGCCTGTAGCCAGCAGCTTCGGCAGGCGCACCAGGTTGCTTGCCGCCATGGCCAGCTGGAACAGCGCGTCGACACGCTCAAGTCCGCGTTGCTTCACCTGGCGCAGCCCGGCCGCCGCCTTGAGCCAGCCGAAGTGGGTTTCGATCCAGGCGCGAATCTTCAGGCTCAGACCATAGCCGGCGTGGCGCGTGGTACGGCCATCGATGGCGCTGCGCCGACCATTGGTGTTCTGCGCAACATGGGGTGTCACGCCGAGGGCACGACAGGCGGCCACGAAGTCTGCCGTGTCGTAAGCCTTGTCCGCGGCCAGGGTGCGTCGACGGCGACCACCCAGCTTGCTCAGCATCGCCAGCGCGGCTTCGCGTTCGCCATGGCCACCGGCCAGAGTCACATGAGCACTGCGCACCAGGCCACTGCGGTGTTCCATCAGCACATGCCCCATGTAACTCAGCTGCGCGCCGGTGTTGTGGCTCTTGCGGTACAGCCGGGCATCCGGATCGCTGGTCGAGGCGTGGGTGTCGTTGCTGCGCTTGTGCCCCTTGAAGTCCGGCTGGGCATTGCGCGGGCCGGGGCCCGGGTCGTCTGGCGTATCGTCCTTGGGACGGAAACTCCTCTGAGAGGCCCAGGCTTGCAGCAATGTGCCGTCAACCGAGAAGTGCTCATCCGAGATCAGCCCCTGCTTCTCCGCCAGGCGCACCACCTCGTTCAGAAACTCGGCGGCCACTGCCTGGGCATTGAGGCGGTCACGATTCTTCGAGAAGACCGAGTGATCCCACACCGGATCATCAATGGCCAGGCCGACGAACCAGCGGAACAGCAGGTTGTAGCGTAAGCTCCCCCGTCAAGCAGACATTTCAAAAGTAGAACTTTCGGCGTGTCGGATGCGGTACTCGGCGGGCGTCAGCCCACCAAGGGAGTCGTGGGGTCTTTCTTCGTTGTAGTCCATCATCCACCAGTGCGCCGCCTCGCGGACGTCGTCCAGGCGGGCGAACAGGTGTCGGTCAAGCACTTCTTCCCGGAAGGTACGGTTGAAGCGCTCGATGTAGGCATTCTGGTTCGGCTTGCCGGGCTGGATGTACTGGATGGCCACACCACTGCCCTTGGCCCAGGCAGTGAACGCCTCGCCCAGGAATTCCGGGCCGTTATCCGTACGCACCACCTGCGGCAAGCCGTGGTCGCGCTTGAGTTGCTCGAACACGCGCACCAGACGATCGGAATTGATCGAGGTGTCGATCTCGATGTGCAGGACCTCCCGGTTGAAGTCGTCGACCACGTTGAAGGTGCGGAACCGCCGTCCGCAGGACAGCGCGTCGCTCATGAAGTCGACCGACCAGACGCTGTCAGGCAACCGCGGTACGTACAGCGGCACCCGTTCACGCTTGGGCAGGCGCCGCTTGGCGGCCCGTCGCAGGTTGAGCTTCATCGCCTTGTACACCCGATAGATCCGCTTGGGGTTCCAGTCCGGTCGCGCCTTGCGCAGCTGGTCGCAGTACTTCCAGAAGCCGCGGCTGGGATGTTCCTCAACCCGCCCGGCCAACGCAGCGATCAGCTCTGCATCGCGCACCGTCCAGTCCAGCGGCGGCACATACCAGGCCGCCCGCGACAGCCCCACGCAACGACAGGACCGGCTCAGCGGCCGCGCATGCACTTCGGTCAGGAATCGCACGGCCTCGCGCTTCTGCGCCGGTCCTACAGTTTTTTTGCGATCAGGTCCTTCATGGCCGCGTTGTCCAACGCCAGCTCGGCATACATCCGCTTGAGCCTGGCGTTCTCCGCTTCCAGGTCCTTCACCCGGCGCAGCTCGGAGGCTTCCAGCCCCCCGTACTTGCTCTTCCACTGGTAGTACGTGGCCACGCTGATGCCGGCCTGGCGACACAGATCCTTCACCGGAACTCCGGCGTCGGCCTGCTTGAGGATCGAAACGATCTGCGTCTCGGTGAAACGGGACTTCTTCATGGAACCTCCTGGCGGGGAAACCTTGCCAGAAAGTTCTACTTAGCGGGTGTCTGTCAGATGGGGGAGCTTACGGTGGCAACAGGGCCAACCGGGTTCCTCGTGCCAACCGCACCGAACAGCCGAAAGGCTGGGCTCCGAATCTAGGAATCCGGTGTGCGGCTTGAACAGCAAACCATTTTCGTCAGGAGAAAGACCATGCTTGCATCCCGTTTCGCTTCCCGTTCCCCGGTACTGCGCAGCGATTCCCCGCTGTCCGATGACCAGATCCACCGCGTGGCCCCGTCCATCTTTGCGGAAGCACCCCACGAAAGCCGCTCCCAGCGTTACGCCTATATCCCCACCGCCACGGTGCTGACCGAACTGCGCAAGGAAGGGTTTCAGCCCTTCATGGTGACGCAGACCCGCACCCGCCACGAAGACCGGCGCGACTACACCAAGCACATGATCCGGCTGCGCCATGCCAGCCAGATCAACGCCCGAGGCGAAGCCAACGAAATCATCCTGCTGAACTCGCACGATGGCACCAGCAGTTACCAGATGCTGGCCGGCATGTTCCGTTTCGTGTGCAGCAATGGCCTTGTTTGCGGCGACACCGTGGCCGATGTGCGCGTGCCGCATAAGGGCGATGTGGCTGGGCAAGTGATCGAAGGTGCCTATCAGGTACTGCACGGTTTTGACCGTGCGCTGGAATCCCGCGAATCCATGCAGGCCATCACGTTGGACGAAGGCGAAGCCGAAGTGTTCGCCCGCGCCGCGCTGTCGCTCAAGTACGACGACCCGGACAAGCCCGCACCGATCACCGAATCGCAAATCCTGATGCCGCGCCGTTTCGACGACCGCCGCCCGGACTTGTGGAGCGTGTTCAACCGCACCCAAGAGAACCTGACCAAAGGCGGTTTGCACGGACGCAGCGCCAACGGACGCCGCCAGCAGACCCGCCCGGTGCAGGGCATTGATTCCGATATTCGCCTCAATCGCGCCCTGTGGCTGCTGGCTGACGGCCTGCGCCAGTTGAAAGCCTGATTTCCCTGCGCGGCAGGGGCAGGCAGCAACCCTTGCCGCGTCATTCGCTGCTGCATTCCATCATCGCAAGGAGTCTTCACCATGAACGCCATCAACCACACCGAAGCCCAAGCCATCCACGCCACGGCCATCGCCGCCCCTGCCGTGCTGCTGGAAGCCGCCGACCCGAGCAAGAATCTGATTCTGGTGCCGCTGTCGCGGCTGGTATCGCGCCCCACGGGCCGCAACGTGCGCAAGACCCCGCGCATGTCGATTCCCGAACTCGCCGCCAGCATCCAGCGTGTCGGCCTGCTGCAAAACCTGATCGTCACCGCGACCGCTGACGGCGAGCGTTACGAAGTCGTGGCCGGAGGCCGTCGCCTTGCCGCCCTCAAGCTGCTGGCGAAAAAGCACCGCATCAGCAAGGAATGGGAGGTGCCTTGCCTGCTGGTGGCCGATGGCACCGCCCGCACCGCCAGCCTGACCGAGAACGTGCAGCGCGAAGCCATGCACCCCGCCGACCAGTTCGAGGCATTTGCCGCGCTGGTGGCCGAAGGCCGCCCCATCGAGGACATTGCCGCAGATTTCAGCGTCACGCCGCTGGTGGTGCAGCGACGCCTGAAACTCGCCAACGTGTCGCCGCGCCTGCTGGCCGACTACCGGGCCGAGGCCGTGAGCCTTGACCAGTTGATGGCCCTTGCCATCACCGACGACCACGCCGCGCAGGAAGCCGCGTTCTACGATGCGCCCACATGGCAGCGCAGCCCGCACAACCTGCGCGACCGCCTGACCGAGCGCGAGATTGATGCCCACCGGCATCCGCTGGCGCGCTTCGTTGGACTGATTGCTTACGAGGCCGCAGGCGGTGGCACCCGCCGCGATCTGTTCGCGGAAGCCGATAGCGGCGTGTATCTGACCGATGCCACGCTGTTGGAACGGCTGGCGCAGGACAAGCTGGCCAGCCTTGCCGCCGAGGTGAAGGCCGAAGGCTGGGTATGGGTGGATGCCACCCCCGGCACGACCCATGCCGACCTGCAAGCCTTCCAGCGCGCCCCGAGACAGCGCCGCAGCCCGAACAAGCGCGAAGCCCAACGCATCGAGAAGCTGCAAACCAAGATGCAGGCGCTGGCCGAGGCCGTGGATGCCGCCCTGGACGCCGACGATGAAGAAAAGGCCGACGCCTTGCAGGAGGAAGGCGAACACCTGGGCGAACAGTTGCAGGCGCTGGAAAATGGCTTGCAGGACTACGGGGAAGCCGTCAAAGCTGCCGCCGGTGCCATCGTCACCATCGACCGCAACGGCGAGGCCGTGATTCATCGTGGCCTGCTGCGCGAAGCCGAGGCCAAGGCACTGCGCACGCTTGAACGGCTGCGGCAAGGTTTCGGCAGCGAGGGCGAAGCCGGGAACGACGAAACCGGCGAGGAAGCCGACGACGCCCCCAAGCCCGCCGCCATGTCCGACCGGCTGGCGCAACGCTTGAGCGCCCACCGTACCGCCGCGCTGCAAATCGAAGTGGCCCGGCATCCGCAGGTGGCGCTGGCCGCACTGGTGCATGGCATGGTGCAGACTGTCTTGCAAGGCAGCCACTACGGCCACGATCTGCCGCTGGGTGTGAAACTGACCCAGCAAGATCGGCTGGAAGGCATGGCCCCGGACTGGCCGGAATCGCCCGCCGCCGTGGCACTGCGCGAACTGCAACAGGTAGCGGGTGAAGCCTTGCCGGGGGACAGCGCCGAACTGTTCGCCGCGCTGCTGGCGAAGCCGCAGGATGAACTGGTGCGCCTGCTGGCCGTATGCATGGCATCCACGGTCGATGTGGTGACGCCCCGCGCCACGCAGCACCAGCCGGGTGCCGAACTGGCGCAGGCGGTGGGGCTGGACATGGCGGTATGGTGGCAACCCACCGCAGATGGCTATTTCCAGCATGTGCCGAAGGCCGCGATTCTGGACGCCGTGGAGCATTACGCCCCGGAGCACGTCACCCGGCTGGCGAAGTTGAAGAAAGGCGACATTGCCAGCGAAGCCGAACGGCTGGCCGATGGCACCGGCTGGATGCCCGCCATCTTCGCCGCCAAAGCCACGCAGCAGGCCGCGCAGGACGTGAAGGCAGACGAGGAAGCCGAAGCACAGGAGGAAGTCGCCGCCGTGGCGGATGAGCAGACGCAAGCCGAGGCACTGGCCGCTTGACCCCGCACCACAGATAGCGCCCCGGTTCCGGCCGGGGCGCTTTCATGCCGGGGATTCCCCCATGAGCCACGACACCACGAACCGCCCGCGCATGGCCGCTTACGCCCCCGGCACGATACGCGCCCGCCGCTGGCATGGCGATGGCGACGTGCGCGGCTATCGTCCGCCTCGCGGCTGGACAGCCCGTGCCGACCTGACCGACCTACACCCCATCACGGGCCGCGCCTTGCCGCGTGCCGTTTGGCGGATCATCGAAACCAAAGAATAGGAAGCCCCGCGCCCAAGCCGTTCCGTCTTGGGCGCGGGAAATGCCAAAACTCCGCGCGAGGCAGTGGCCGCACCCGGTTTCAAGGCTCAAAGCCAAAACGCCCCTTTGCCGCCTTCGGTCAGGCGGCAAAGGGGCCGCGCACAAGTCGTCTTGTGCGCAAAAGCCATTGAAGCCATGCAAGTGCA
Organism: Sphingomonadales bacterium; assembly: GCA_017309275.1. Lineage (GTDB taxonomy): Bacteria > Pseudomonadota > Alphaproteobacteria > Sphingomonadales > Sphingomonadaceae > Sphingopyxis. Next base: position 9,515 of record JAFKLT010000041.1, read on the forward strand.
GCGGCGGACGCGCCGCCGACATCCCGACAGCACCTCGCCGCAATGGGCGGCGCTTGTGGGGCTACGCCCCGGCTTGCTGCGGCAGGTTGCACGAAAGCGTGCCGTGCTCGACGCTGGCGCGTTCGTTGCCTGTACGTCACGAAGGACGGTTCACCGACACACCACCTGGCCTCGATGTGGAGCTTCCACGCCACGCATCAAGCATGTGGCCGCAAGTTGTGGCAGGAGCGCTCGTACCTTGTTGCTGGGGCATTGACCTGGCCGCGTAAGGGAACAAGCCGGTGAAGTTGTCATGCGAGGATGCCGAGTCGGCCATGTTTCCATTCGGGAGCGGGCGGCCCGTGCGTCCTTGTCTTGTTGCGAATCCTGGCGGTGGCGCGGCTGCGCCTTTGGCTTTATGACCGCACTGGCGCGACCTTGTTCAACCCGAAAGGAGAAATCATCATGACTAACATCGGCACCTTCGCCGCAGAGAAAGACGGCTTCACCGGCACGCTTCGCACCCTGACGCTCAACGTCAAGGTCAAGCTGGTTCCCAATGACAAGGGTGACAACGAAAGCGCACCCGACTACCGCCTGCAAGCGGCTGGCCACGACATCGGCGCAGCGTGGAAAAAGACCAGCGAGGCAGGACGCCCCTATGTGTCCGTGACCCTGGACGATCCTTCGTTCCCTGCAATGGTCTATGCCCGCCTGATCGAAAACGAGGATGGCACGCATGACCTGATCTGGTCACGCAGCAAGCCCAAGGCGGCGTAACCACATCAGCGCCTCGCCCACTATGGCGAGGCGCTTGGCTTACCTGCTCACTTCATTGGGGTGAGCGGATTCACTAAACACCTGCAAGACAGGGGCCAGCACCAACTGCCCCACGGCATAAAGGCCTGGGCCTCTGCCCATGAGTTCCGCAATGCGTTCCTCGTGGAGTACGCCTGCTGCGCAGTCTTGCTCCATCTGTGCAACTAATGCGGCTTTGGCCAGGGCTAACGTGGCCTCGGCCTGCTGCGATAGACCGCTTGCTGATTGAGCGTCATACGCAATCAGGTTATCGAGCACTGGGGCAATGTTTTCCATGCCGCCTTTGACCATTTCCGCCCGTAAGCCTTCAACGACAGCAGTGACCAAACGCCAAATTTGCTGTGGTTGTTGGTCAAGTTCCTTTTCGATCAGTGTTCGCGCTTCAAATAGCGACAACGTGGAACATGGCGCGAGCGCCGTACTCATGGTGCGCGCCAGCTTGAGGAGTTGATGTTCTTACAAGCGTTCCAGCAGGTTTGCGAACGCACGCTGTTGCGTGCCGTCGGCGAGCGCATTCGCAAGCCCTTCGGTAGCGTGTTCCGGCACTTGAACGCGGCCTGGCGCTGAGAGCACCTGATGTTTGTCGATATCGTGTGGTGGATGCTCCGCGAGAGGATCAATGTCCACGGTCACTTCTCGCGTGGCGGAACCCTGCGGTGCCGTGCCCAGGTGTACGGCAAAGGTTAAAGTGGAGAACAGCGCGACACGGCCGTAGATTTGGCCGTCAAAGCCATCAATACCAACCGTCACTCGATGCCCAAATTCAAACTTGTTGGCGCGCGCTCCGGCGGGCGGGCTGAAATCCCACCAGATCGGTGCCGTGCCTCCAAAGGGCTCCAGCGCAACCGTCACCGCCGCGCGTGCCTCGATCAATTCCTCGCGCTCTTCCGGCTGCTGTTCGCAGCCGCCCAGCGCTGCGACCTTGGCGATGGCTTGCGTGTAGTTGAGGAAGTTGGAAAGCGTCCCTGATCGCGCGAGCTCTGGGAATTCCTGCGCGAAGAATGTCTGCGTCATGTACGCGATGGCGCCCAGACCACAGGCACCGCCAAATTTGCGCTTATGGTGAATGGAACCGGTGATATACGGCCGAGCGGAGGGCTTCGACAAGGGTGTCCACTCGTGTCCATCGTCCTCCATCTTTTTTGCGAACTGTTTGACGGACTGCTGGTTGGGAAATGCCAGATGCAACTCTTCACCTTCGCCAACTGCGGTGCGGGATATGACGCGGGGCTTCGTGAATTTGATCTCCTTGGCAGAGATCGAAACGGTCTCTCCCGTCAGCGTGTGCTCGCCATAGGCAGTTTTGGGGTGCTTGGAGTGATCCGGCCGAACGCCCAAGTATGCATTGAGGAAGTCGAGCTGCTCGGCAATCTCATTGACGAGACCCGAATAGCTGTTGTCGTGCTTGGGGCAATAGATGCCGGAGTTGACCCGCCGGCCTCCAAGAGACGCCGGAAAAACGTGCTCCCCAGAGCCTGCGGCCTGTCCGCACACGATGCATGTCTTCGCCATTGAGTTCCTTTCCAAAGTTGCACCACGCCAAGCGAAGCTATGCGATGCAGAGTCAATTAGCCATTTCGCCCAGGACTTCTTCAGCGGCCCCCATCAAGTGGGCGACGCTGAGCCCCAGCGCACGCGCGATCTTGAAAATAATCGCCAGCGTGGGCATGTGTTCGCCGCGCTCAATCTTGCCCATGTGAGAACGTTCGATACCGGCTTGATGTGCCAAGGTCTCCTGCGCCACGCCTTGCTCGACCCGCAGTGCGCGCACCGCCGCGCCGAAGGCCTGGGCCAGCTCGGCGTCGAAGGTGGTGGAGCCGGCCGGTCGGCCGCGCTGGACGGTTCGCTTCTGCATAGACAGAAGCGTCGATTCGCAGCACAATTAAAACCACGTTATATTTAACTCATTCATCCAATCTCACCTGTTTTTGTGCCTTTACTGAAATCCGCATCGGCGGCTTTCTTCAAAAGCGGAGAGCCTGATCCGTGTCTTTCCTGACATACGTGCATGTGCCTTCGTGCCTCTACGTCTCTGCGGATACGTGGGATTGCACATTGGTGCTTTCGTTGGAATGCGTGAAAGCGCCTCTGCTGCTCCGCAAGTCCGTGGACGTACAGCCATGACCACGCTCATCACCACCGACGAGCGCATGTGCCTGCTGGCCAACGGCCACGCCCGCGCCGCCGGGCAGGACACCGATCCGATGCCTGTGGTGCGCCTGTTTACGCCAGATGCGCATGCCACTTGGCTGCTGGCTTCGCTCGACCCCGCCGATGGCGATACTGCCCACGGCTTGATCGACTTGGGGATTGGCATGCCTGCACTGGGAACGGTGAAGCTGTCCGACCTGGCCGCCATCGTCGGGCCGCGCCAGCAGCCCGTGATGCGGGATCGCTACTTCCAGCCGCTGCGGCGGTTGTCGGAATACCTGCGACTGGCCGAAGACAACGGCTCGATCACCGATTGAGCGCCACCGCCAAGCGGGGCGCACTGTGTCTATTTCGGTCTGGTCTGTGACCCGTTCGGTCTGAATCGGCAGTGTTGCACCGAAGCGGTGCGTGCCAGATCGAAACGGTCATGATGCCTGGCGCGGGCTGCGGCAAGCTGACCGACGCGGCATGCCATTGGAGAGCGTTGCCGCCGTCGCACTCGGACGATTTCAGCAACGCATCGGAGTTCATCGGTCTTGACACTGCCAGTTTACGCTTCACCCATGACGTTTTGACGATGACCTCGTAGCACGCCGTTTCGCCGTGGCGACGCACCCCCAGCACAGGGAGGTTGCCGTATGGCTGATCGCAGTGCCGAGCCGTGGTATGCCACGGCGGCCTATCTCTACGTTCTGCACCTGGATGGCCCGGCGCTGGCCTGGGAGTACCTGCGCCGTCATCCAGACTATCGGCACGACTGGTTGCGCCGTTGTCGCCAACCGGATGCCGCCGGGCATTGGGGGCTGCGCCTGCTGGAAGATCCCGCCCTGGATGCGCGGGACGCGCACCCGGCCTGGTTCCCCGATCACGATGCCGTGGTGCAGCTCTACCCGGATGCCGATCCACCGCCCGATGCCCTGTGCTTTGAGTTCTGGAAGCTGCCGGGCCACAAACACCTGATCCATGACGGCAAGCGCCTGGTGCTGGTGGCGCGCTGGCCCGGTTGCTGCCTGCGCTTCGTGCTCGCGCCAGGCTTGGCCGATGGCATGGCTTACGCCTATGCCATCCGGGCCTGCGCCGCGCCTTGCGAACGCTATGCGGCCCTGGCGAGCGAATTGAACAAAATCGCCGTAGCCGCCGGTGCCGTACCTGCGGCGACCGTCCGGCCACGTCCGCCGCTGTCCGCATTGCTGGAACTGCACACGCTTCAGGCGCTGGACGCGACCCTGGCGGGTGCGTCCTTGCGGGAGGTGGCCGAAGGGCTGTTTGGTGTGGATGCCGTTACCGCCGACTGGCACGCCGACAGCGCTCTGCGCGCGCGCGTGCGACGGCTGGTGCGCCGGGGCGATGGGCTGATGCGCGGCGGTTATCGCCGTCTGGCACAGCTTCCGGTTGTCACTTCGCATGAGGGGGGACGTTTCGCAACCCCTGCAGAACGTCCCTGAGCAAGAGCCCCAAGTTTCTTGAGACTGCCTCCATCCGGCTGCGCTGTGTGGCCGGGCTTGATGGAGGTACATCCCATGCGACCCGCTCCCTTGCGGCCTGCCGCCGCTCCCGTTGCCACACCTGCACAACCCCAACGCTATCTCACCAACGATGAGGCTGCCGACTACCTGCGCCTGTCACCGCGCACGCTGGAGAAACAGCGCGTCATCGGTGGTGGCCCGAAGTTTCGCAAGTTCGGTCGCCGCGTCATGTACGCCGTGGCCGACCTCGATGCCTGGGTGGAAACGCGCAGCTTCGAGACCACGTCCGACCCCGAATATGCCGAGCACCACTCGGCTGACAGCCGTGCGCGCTGATCGGCGCATCGCCGGTGGCCATCGCCATGTCCCGCCCACCAGGGCACGCCTTGCAGCAGGGCGAACAGCTCGACCTGTTCCGCGCACTGCCGGGCGAGGACATGGCACCGCGCGATGCCCAGGACTTGATGGCCTATCCGTTTTTCTCGCTGGCGAAGTCGCGGCGCACCGCGCCGATCGACTTCCGCAGCGGCAACATCACCATTCGCGTGGAAGGCACGCAGGAGCATGGCATCGCCACCATCTGGGATGCCGACATCCTGATCTGGGCGGCCAGCCAGATCGTCGAAGCCAAGGATGCGGGCATCCAGCCGTCCCGGCGGATGCAGGCTACGCCCTACGAGATCCTGCGCTTCATCGGGCGCGGCAAGTCGCTGCGCGACTACCAGCGTCTCAAGGCCGCGCTGGATCGGCTGCAATCGACCACAGTGGCCACGTCCATCCGCGAAACCACGGGAAGGCGCTTGCACCGCTTTTCGTGGATCAACGAATGGAAGGAACTGGCCGATGCCAGAGGCACGCCGCTGGGCATCGAGCTGATCCTGCCGGACTGGTTCTATGCGGGCGTGCTGGACGCCGCCCTGGTGCTGACCATCGACCCGACGTATTTCCGACTCACGGGCGGCATCGAGCGCTGGCTGTACCGCCTGGTGCGCAAGCATGGCGGCCGGCAGGAATACGGCTGGCAGTTCGACTTCCGGCATCTGCACCGCAAGTCGGGCAGCAGCACGCGGTTTTCGGATTTCGCCTACGACCTGCGGGCGCTGGTCGCCCGGCAATCACTGCCGGGATACGAGCTGGGCATCGTGCGGATTCCCGAGGACGACATGGAATTGCTGACCTTCCGGCCCGTGCCGCAGACGGCACGGGGATAACAGCGGGACAAGCTGTGGATGGGGTCGTGCTATCAGGAGTAAGAGGTGTCGTGCTATCAGGAGTACGCCTATCGTGCTATCAGGAGTACGAAAACGCCGGAAAGCCAGTAACGGCGCGGGTTTGCGATCCCTCTAACATTACTAACTTAAATTCTCTAACTATTAGTAGAGAAGCAGCATCGCGGTGGACAACTGCCGCAGGCCGAAAAAACAGCCAGCAAGAACTGCAAAAAACACCCCGTTCGACGCGGCAAAAACAGTCCGGTCTTCCAAGCTGGAGGGCCGCGCCATGATCGTCGCCTTGCTCAACCAGAAAGGCGGTGTCGGCAAGACCACGCTCGCCACGCACATCGCTGGCGAACTGGCGCTGCGCGGCCTGCACGTCGTCCTGCTGGATGCCGACCCGCAGGGTTCCTCGCTCGACTGGACGCAGCGCAGAAGCCAGCAAGGCTTGCCACGGCTGTTCAGCGCCGTGGGCCTGGCACGCGAGACACTGCACCAGGAAGCCCCAGAACTCGCCAGGCGGGCCGATCACGTCATCATCGACGGGCCACCCCGGATCGCCGCCTTGGCGCGCTCTGCGCTGCTGGCGGCCGAACGGGTGCTGATTCCGGTACAGCCCAGCCCCTATGACCTGTGGGCCAGCGCCGAGATGGTGGCGCTGATCCGTGAGGCCCAGGTGTTCCGGCCGCAGCTAGCGGCGGCTTTTGTCATCAACCGGCGCGTCAGCACCACGGTGATCGGGCGCGAAGCACGGCAAGCCTTGGCCGAACAGCCGTTGCCAGCGCTGCGCAGCGAGGTGCGCCAGCGCATCGTCTTTGCCGACAGCGTGGCTGCGGGTCGATTGGCGCGGGAGACAGCCCCCGATAGCGCAGCGGCGCAGGAAATCACCGCGCTGGTCGATGAGCTGCTGCGGTGGCCGTCATGAGCGACAACAGCAACCCACCCAACAGCAAACGCCCGGCCAAGCGGGTCGGCATCGGCGCGCGTCCGCCCGCCAATCCACACGCTGAGGCGTGGATTCGCCAGGGCGACGCGGATGCGCTCAACAAAGGCGACCTCTACACCGCACGCCTGACCCTCGACATCACGCCCGCCATGCGGGCGCGCATCAAGGTGTCGGCCTTCACGCAAGGCGTGACCGTGGCCGACTTGCTGCGCGGTTTGCTGGAGCGCGAGTTTCCAGAACACCGCAGGGAGAACACGCCATGACCACATCCGCATTGTCTGCTGTCGTGCCTGCCGCCATCGCGGCCACGGCTACCCATGAAGCCTCTTCCAGCCAGCCTGTCAGCACGCCACTGACGCGCGTGGCGCTGGCTTACATCGAACCGCGCTTCAAGCTCTACTTGCGCTTCGGCGAACCAGCGCGCACGCTCCAGCTCGATCGCTGGCGGCGCTGCGCCATGTTCATGCCGGGTGCAATGCTCTGCCGCGTTCGCTGGCAGGCCAACGACTACGGCACGATCCGCTGGCAGCTCATGGTGATGCAGGCTGCTACACCGCTTGATGCCACGCAGCGCATCCCCGGCGTGCAGCCAGGCGCGTGCCTGCTGCTGCATGCAGAAGGTGACGCCAATGTGCGCGCCGTGCTGGAACGCATCGACAGCATCGAGGCGCTGGGCATCGCTGCCATTGACGTGTCGCCCGCCTACTGGCGCACGCTCGCCAACCGGCTCGCCGCGCATTTGCCGCTGCCCGGATACACCGCCGACCGGCACGCCGCCTGGCTGGCCGGGAGGGCGCTGCCATGACGGCCCATCCCACCGCCGCACGCACACCCAAAGCCGCGCCGCTTCCTCGCTCGCGCCTGCGCGCTCGCCTCGTGCTGGCGGGCTTCGCCGCCGTCGGCCTCGCTGCGCTAGCCTGGGCAGCTTTCGTACAGCCGTTGCCGCGCCTGATCTACAACCCGTCTGACAGCGTTCCGGTCGGCTGGTATCGCGTCGATCCGCAGCTCCATGGCGCCGACTCGCTGCCACGTCCCTTGTCCGTGGGCAACATCGTCCTGACCACATTGCCGCCAGATGTTGCCGCGCTCGCTGCGCAGCGCCGCTACCTGCCGGTACACGTTCCGCTGCTCAAACGTGTGGGCGCGGTCGCGCCGCAACACGTTTGCATCGTCGCCGGGCGGGTACGCATCGACGGCGTGCCTTCGGCCGCCGTGCTGCCTGCCGACCGGCTGGGCCGACCGCTGCCATCCTTGCAGCTTTGCCGCCGCCTTGAACCGGGCGAACTGTTCCTGTTGAGCGTGACCAATCCTGCATCGTTCGACAGCCGGTATTTCGGCCCGGTCAGCGCATCCGCCGTGATCGGCGTTGCGCATCCGGTCTGGCTGGAGACACGCCCATGATGGTCGCCAATTCGCTGCGCTCCGGCGTGCCATCGGGCATGTCGTTCTCGCTGCTGTTGCCGTGTCGTCGCGCCTGCCGTGCTGGTGCATTCGCACCGCACGTCGCGCTGCCTTCGGCGAAGCCGTCCAACGTGCAGGCGTCTTGCCTCGATCGCGCCCGGCCAGCGGCCATTGGCGCGCTCATCGGCGGGCTGGCTGCGGGTGCAACAGCGCCGCCGGGCCGCCGACGCCCGGAGCGGGAGCGAAGGGCAAAGGCGGAAGGCAAGACAAAAGGACGCGGCACCAGGCCGCGTAGAAAGCCTGTCTGCACATGGGGGTGGCGCGGCACGGAGCGGCTTCGCCACCGTGCCGCTTGGGGCGCGAGGCCCGCGCCAATGCAGGCATGTCCCCGTGCTTCGCACGACAGGACACGCCAGAGCTTGCAGGGAGCGCAGCCATGACCGCCCGCCGCGACGACGATTTCCGGGTGCGTCCGAGCGCCCCGAAGAACCGGGGCAAAGGCCAGGGCCAGAGCTTCGTTTCCAAGGTACTCAAGCAGGCGGGCAAGGCCAGCGGCGGCAAGTCCTCGATGCGCCATTCCGCAGCCGGCGGCAGCGGCGCACGCGCCGGCCAGCGGCCCGGCTCGCGCCTGGGGCGCGGCCATACGGCGGCGCGCTTCGCCCGGGCGAAGCTGACGTCCCTGTCGCGGCGCGCGACCATCAAGACCCTACTGGTCAATCAACGCAACGCCAGCCCGCAGTCGCTCGCCAAGCACCTGCGCTACATCGAGCGCGACGGCGCCGGCCGCGATGGCGAACCGGGCCGGGCCTACGGGCCGCAGATTGACGATGCCGACCTCGATGCCTTCAAGGAGCGGGCCAACGACGACCGGCACCATTTCCGCTTCATCGTCTCGCCCGAGGACGGGGCCGAGCTGGACGACCTGCGCACCTACACCCGGCATCTTGTGAACCGCATGGAAGCCGATCTGGGGACGCGGCTGGATTGGGTGGCAGTCGATCACTGGAACACCGACAACCCGCACACCCACCTGATCGTGCGCGGGCGCGACGACACCGGCAAAGACCTCATCATCGCGGGCGACTACATCGCCCACGGCTTCCGCCATCGCGCCGCCGAACTGGCGACGGAATGGCTGGGGCCGCGCACCGAACTGGAGATCCAGCAGACCTTGCAGCGCGAGGTGGAACAGGAGCGGTGGACGAGCCTCGACCGCACATTGCAGCGTGAGGCCGGCGAGGATGGCCGGGTGCAGATCGAGCGCTTCAATGAGCCCCGCCTGCAACGCCAGCGGCTGCTGCTGATCGGCCGACTCCAACGCTTGCAGCGCCTGGGCCTGGCTGACGAGACGCAGCCCGGCACCTGGGCCGTGCATGCCGACGCGGAGAAGACCTTGCGCGCCTTGGGCGAGCGTGGTGACATCATCCGCACCATGCAGCGCGCCATGAGCGGCCAGCCGCGCGAGCAGGCGGTGTTTGAGCCCGGCGACGACGGCCGCACCATCGTCGGCCGCGTGGCCGGCAAGGGGCTGGCCGACGAGCTGCACGACCGCGGCTATCTGGTCATCGACGGCGTGGACGGCAAGGCCCACTACGTCGCTTTGAACGCCCGCGACGAGCTGGCGAACTATCCCACCGGAGCCGTGGTGGAGGTACGCGGTTCCAACGAGGTGCGGGCGGCCGACAAGAACATCGCCGCGCTGGCGAGCGATGGCCTGTACCGCGCCGATCATCACCTGGCGATCGAGCAAGGCCGAGCCAAGCCCGGCCGCGACCCGCAGGAGGTCGTCGCGGCCCATGTCCGCCGACTGGAAGCCCTGCGCCGGGCCGGCATCGTGGAACGTGTGGCTGATGGACTATGGAAGGTGCCGGACGACCTGGCCGAACGTGGCCGCCAGAACGACGCACAGCGCCTGGGCGGCGTGGCGGTGGAGCTGAAATCGCACTTGCCCATCGAGCGGCAGGCCCGCGTGATCGGCGCGACCTGGCTGGACCAGCAGTTGATCGGTGGCGGCAAGGGGCTGGGCGATCTGGGCTTTGGCGGCGAGACGAAGGAAGCCTTGCAGCAGCGCGCCGACTTCCTTGAAGAACAGGGGCTGGCCCAGCGGCGTGGGCAGCGGGTGATCCTCGCCCGGAACTTGCTGGGGACGCTGCGGAATCGGGAACTGGCAAAGGCCGCCAAGGATATTGCCGCCGAAATCGGCCTAGCGCATCGGCCCGTCACCGACGGGCAGCGCGTGGCTGGCATCTACCGGCGCAGCCTCATGCTCGCCAGCGGGCGCTACGCGATGCTAGACGACGGCATGGGGTTCAGTCTGGTGCCGTGGAAGCCGGTGATTGAACAGCGACTGGGGCAGCAACTTGCCGCGACGGTGAGCGGTGGCGGCGTGGCGTGGGAAATCGGACGGCAGCGGGGAATGGGCATTGGCTAATGCTCGAAGAGTCTCAGCCACATAACCCGGCAGGCTGTCTAGAGATATGCCGAGGCAGTTGTGAAATTCTTCGCTGCATATCTTCAACGGGTTGGATCTATGGCCCGGAAGCGGCCATCCAGATAGACGAGTGGATCGGCATATGCAGATGTGAGCACACGCTCGACACTGGCCAGCATTACCGAGTGGGTGCCGACTGCATGGTGTTCAATCAGCTCACAGAACAGCGAAGCCTGCGCCCCTTGCAGATAGGGCAACCCATTGACTTCATCAAATCGCCAGGCTTCATGATCGAAACGGTCGGTCCCCGTGGCGCTACGGCAGTGCACCGCAAGTACCTCCTGTTCTGCGCGGAGTACATTGATGCAGAATCGTCGAGCAGCCAGCAGCGGCCCATGGATACGGGTTTGCTGACCAATGCACACTAGAACCGTGGGCGGCTCCAGTGAGACTGATGTGAATGAACTGGCGATCATTACGTGTCCGTGGCCATCGGGAGCGATCGACGTGATTAGCGTCACCGTGGAGGCCACGCCGCGCATCGCCTGCCTCAATTGGGCAGCAATCAAAGGGTGTTGGGACATGTAGGTGTGCTCAATCATAGGTTACGGGTGCGTTTCACGCTTGGCCCAACCAGGGTGCTTTGTCAGCAAACCCAACATCTCGTCCATCGCGTCATAGGAGCGTTTGAGCGTGCTGTATGGATTCCCCCCGACCAATGTGCCGTCATAGCCGACGGGGCCGGTATAACCGAACGACTTGGCAAGTCCAAGAAGTGCGAAGTTGTCGAGTTCTCCTGCATCGAGCGCCTCGAAAGTGGCAATACGACTCCAGCCAAGTGGGCTGCGGGTTGCGCCGCTGAGAGTCAATTCCCGCATGAAGGGTGTTGACGCCATTAACGCTGGCGTCGGGTCTACTGCCTGATAGCCCTCCGTCGGGCTGCCTGCATTGGTTTCGTAGCCATACCAGTGATAGCTTGGAAACACGATGCCGAGATTCGGATGGTTCACGACCGAGCAGATCTGTGCCGCAATGGAGTAATGATCCATCCAGAAGCCCAGATGAAAATACAGCAGGATGTCAATTCCGCGCCGTGCGCAAATCTCAAGTGCCCGACCAAGGAAGTCCTGCAATACCTTGTCGTCCGGTGCCTTTCGATGATTTGAACCGTGGCCTGCCGTCCTGATTCCAAGATTGACAGCCTTCACGCCTTCCATCTCCTCAAGCATCCGCAAGAGTCCTGCGTTGATGGGATGCTGTGGGCCCTGATCCAGGTCGATCACCACATACACGCTAAAGACCTCCAAACCGAAACGATCTTTCACGGTGGATAGACGCTTTGCGGTTTCCCATCGGCTCCCTGACCAGACGGCATAGGTCAGGCCGTCATAACCGATGTCAGCCAGCATTTCGCATTGGACATCGAAGGCATAGGTACCAGCCGAAGAAGTAAAAGCGAGATCCCAGGCAAAAATTTTATGACCGTGCAGCATCCTGCGCCTCCTCCAAATGGGCAGTAGCGTGCGCCGGAAAGTGCGGTACGACATGCTCGCCAAGTTCCTGAACAATCTCATGCGCCGGACGTGTCGCGTATTTCAGGTTGAGGCCAATATGATTAACCCCAATATCGCGCAAGCGGCTGAAGTAGTCAGTAAAGAATCGGTGACCAGCCCGAAACCCGAGGAAGATGGGCGACGGGGGTTCATCGGGATTCTCCGACAGGTCAATATAGAAGGATTGCGTGAAGGGTTTGAATCTTGGTGTCAGCGACCGCCAATTCTTGATTGTCATGGCTTGCTGCGCGATATTTTGGGGATAGTAAAGCCAGCCATCCCCATGCTCGGCAATCCATTCGACCGACTGGCGTGAATGACCAGTCACCATCACGGGAATGTCTCTCAACGCCGGTTTCGGCAGCGTATCTGCACCCGACAAGTTCACTCGGGGCGTGGAGATTTCCGGGAAGTCCTCACGCCAGGCTTGACGCAACACAGTCAATGCTTCTTGGAACAACGTGGCTCGCGCATCCATTGTCTGACCGAAGGCCGGGAACTCTGTTGGCCGATCACCCGTGGCGATACCTAGCACCAGGCGCTGATTTGACAAGCGGTCGATCGAGGCTGCTGCTTTGGCCACAAGCAAGGGATGACGCAGAGTGGTGATGACGCTGCCAGTTGCGAGCGCGATGCGCGACGTCTGTGCCGTGACGTAGCCCATGAATGGCCACAGGTCATGGATGTGACCCACGTCGCCAAAAAACGGGACATTGAGAAATACGGGTATACGGATTTAATGGTTGGGGTATACGGATTTAATGGTTGATGGGGCACCTTCACCCCATCAATCTGATACCACCCTCAGATGGTTGATAGATCGACTCCGTAGTTGAGTTCCTCTGCGAAGTCCGGCAGTCCGTAACCGATGGTTTTCTTGTAGAAAGGAGAGACCTTCGCAGTCGGTGCCTTCTTCTTGTGCTTCGTGGTGTAGAGCATTCGTGCCCGCATCACCTCGAAGGAGTAACCGCGCCCTTCACGGTTCTTGTCCTTGGCCAGTCGGTTGATGGACTCCGTGTAAGCGTTGGTGACGGGCATGTCCGTCTCGAAGTAGGTCATGGTCTCTTCGCGCCAGTTTCCCACTGCCCTGACCAGATCGCTCCAGACTTCCTTTTGGCCCTTCGGGATGGTGGCTATCCACTCGTCCAGGGCGGCTTCTGCCTGGAGCCGTGTGGTGGCGTCCCAGATGCCGTAGAAGCGCTCCTTGTGCTCGTAGGCGGCCAGCAGTTGCGGGAACGCGCCTGTCCAGGTCTCCATGATGAGGCGCTCCCGGTCTGAGACTTCGTGAGCGCGTTTCAGCAGGATTTTCCGGTCTCCCTTGAGAGTCCGGCTCTGGGACGGTTTCGGCTCCTTTCTGAGGCCCTTGCGCACTCTCTCTAGGGCATCGTTGGCCATGCGCACCACATGGAACTTATCGACCACGATACGGGCCTGGGGCAGCACAGCCTTGACCGCTGCCCGGTAGGGGTTCCACATGTCCATGCTGACGATCGCGACCTTCTGCCGGGCTTTCAGCTTCAGCAGGTAGTTGGTCACCACGTCCTGGCGGCGGGTGGCCAGCAGGTCGAGCAGGGTTCGCTCCTCAATGTTGGTCAGAATGCAGCGGTAGCGCTTGTTCAGGTATAGCTCGTCAATGCCCAGGATGCGGGGCGTCTCGAAGCGGTGCCAGCGCCCCAGGAACTCGGCGCGGGCGTTGAAGATGTCGCGCACCGTCTTCTCGTCCAGGCCGGTCTGTGCCGCCACAAAGGTGTAGGGGTGGTTGAAGGATTCCTTCTCCACGTACTCATGCAGCCGCAGTGTCATACGGAATCCGTCCACCATCTCCGGTAGCTGGGGCCTGAATGTTGTCTTGCAGGCCCGGCAGGTGTATCGGCGGCGGACCACCCAGAGAGTGACCCGCTTGCCGTGGATGGGCAGATCACGATAGGGAACGTCACGCTTGCCGAACCGCACGAACTCACCCTGCACGCCGCACCCCTCGCAGGCTACTGGTGTAGGTGCTTCAAGCCGAAAATGTATGTCTTCATTCTGCTCATCAGAATCCACCAACTGGTACCCAGGAAGGCTTAACGAATTAATCATCTCCCGCCTTGATCAGAAAAACAGGTAGGTGGCGTAACCGGCAATCATCGCCATAGCAAAAATGACTGCTAAAAACGCCGCTAAAAGCTTCAGCGTGAACAAAGAGCGCAACAGAATGAGCTCAGTCAGGCTGGCTCCGGCACTGCCGATGATAAACGCTAGCACCGTCCCGGCACCCACGCCTTTGGCCATCAGAGCCGCTGCCAGAGGTATGACGGCTTCAGCGCGAATATACAACGGCACGCCGATGACAGCGGCAACTGGAATGGCAAAGGGATTATCTGGGCCTGCATACTGCTCCAATAAGTCAGTGGGCATGAAACCATAGATCACGCTGCCAATCGCAATACCGATGAGCAGGTAAGGCAACACATCGATAAAGTCCGACCAAGCTTCCCGCCACACACCACTGTACTTCCCTTCTTTCTTAACCGTGACAGTGGGTTGACTGTCACAGCATTCGCTAGACGTAGAGACTGTTGTCTTCCTATCAGCCCCGCAAGAAGCCGTCTTCGGAGTGGTGTCGCAGCTGTTGGTGCCGCAACTCGATGCGGTCGATGTAGCACTGCACGGGCTTGCTGATGAACTACATCCACTGCTCTCTTGTGTCGCCGTCCGGCGCACATAACGCTCGAAGCCAAGCGTGTGAAGCAGCCATCCGGCACCTACCGCGACCACCAAAGCGGCGAGCACATAGATAGCAGTAAGTGTCCATCCAAACGTGGCAACCAGCAGGCCGACGACGATAGGATTCAGCAACGGAGATGAGAAAAGAAACACCATCATCGGCCCAAAACCGGCCCGTGCCCGAATCAACCCTTTCAACATGGGGATAGTCGAGCAACTACAGAAGGGCGTTATAGCTCCTAAACCAGCAGCAAGAAAATAGCCTCGCTTCCCACTGGAAGTCAGTAACGCTTCCACCTTGGATGGTGGGATGTGACGTTGAAGAACTCCGACCAGCAAGCTAATGCCAATGAATAAAACCGATAGCTCGATAGCGAGAAAGGCGAACATGCCTAGAGCGTCTTGGAGTTGAGATGACATTCAATATTACTCCTATATTTCTGGGTCAAAGAGTCCGGCCTGCCGGTCGGCACCTTTGGGTTGTTACGGCTGCGCGGGAGAGGTGTCCCGCCGCAAGCCCGCCACCAGTACAAGAAATCCCTGCACGGCTTTTTCGGAAGCGGCGCGTGGGTCGTCTGCGCTGGCGATCCACAGCGATGCGCCCAGCAGCGCCCCGTTTATCAGGCGGGCCGTCGCCAGGGGATCGACGGGGCGTATGACTGCCTCCTCGATCAACTTCTGGAGGCTGCGGCGCGTGTTCACGATGCACACGTTCTGGCAGAGCCACTGGGAGGGATCGCCCAGAACCGCTGGCCCGTCCAGCAGGACGATCCGCTGGACTTCGGGCTCGACGGCCATCTTGATGTAGCCAATGCACTCCTGAACGAAGCCGTCCCAGGTGGACTCCGCCTCCTCGACGATGACGGCCAGTCGGCCAGATATCTCTGCATCAATCTGGGCGATGACCGCCTCCAGCAGCCCTTTCTTTCCACCGAAGTGGTGATAGAGCGCTCCGCGCGTCAGTCCGGCTTGGGCCGTCAGCTCATCCATTGAACTGTCCGCATATCCCACGGTTGCGAACGCAGCGCGGGCGGCACTGATGAGCTTGGCCCGCGTTTCCTCAATCATCTCTGCACGCTTTTGTGCCATTAGGTCGTCCTCCGATTTTTCACATAAGAAGTGTATGTAAATGATTGACATACGTTGCGTATGAGTGGATGATAAATGGCATACGTCACGTATGTCAAATTTTATCAACCGGGTTTCGCCATCCCTTCGAGACTGAAAACAATGAGCACATTGCCTTACCTTGCGGTCCTGCCTTCCTGGCGCCGCGCCTTGCCGTTAGCTGCGGCGAGCTTGCTGGCGCTGTCCCTAGCTGGCTGCAATAGCGACGCCGCCGACGCGGTCGCCGCCCCTCCACCCACGGTCAGCGTGGCACCTGTGTCGGTGCGCAAGATCGTCCTATGGGATGAGTTCAATGGCCGCGTCGAGGCGGTGGAAAGCGTTGCGCTGCGGCCACGTGTGAGTGGCTACATCGACAGGGTCAATTACGAAGAGGGCCAGATCGTCAAACGTGGCGACGTGCTGTTCGAGATTGACGCTCGCAGTTACCGTGCTGCTCTGGCTCGCGCGGAAGCAGACTTGGCCCGCGCCCGCACGCAGGCCGCACTGGCACGTAGCGAAGCGGCCCGTGCTCAAAAGCTGGCTTCGTTGCAAGCAGCCTCCACCGAGGAGTTGGAGCAGCGCCACGCCGCCGCCGATCAGGCCCAAGCCAACGTGCAGTTCGCCCAAGCCGCAGTCGAGACCGCCAAGTTGGATCTGTCGTTCACCCAGGTACGTTCGCCCATCACAGGCCGCGCCGGACGTGCACTGGTCACGGCAGGCAACTTGGTGAGTGCTGACGGCCAGGCCAGCATCCTGACCACCGTAGTCTCGCTGAACCCGGTGCACGTGCATTTTGATAGCGACGAGCGTACCTATCTGCGCTACGCCCACATGGCTCGCAACGGAGAGCGCCCCGACCAGCGCAGCGAAAGTATCCCGGTGCAGGTGGGCCTGGTCGGCGAGAACGGCTATCCACACGCCGGAAACGTGGACTTCGTGGACAACCGTGTCGATGCGGCCACCGGCACCATCCGCGCACGCGCCACCCTGGTCAATCCCGACGGACTGCTTACGCCGGGCCTCTATGCCCGAGTGCGCCTGCCGGGTAGCGGCAGTTTCGAGGCCATGCTGATCGACGACAAGGCCATCCTGACCGACCAGAGCCGCAAGTACGTGTATGTGATCGATGAGAACAACACCGCCCAGCGCCGCGACATCACGCTGGGACGCAAGGCCGAAGGCCTGCGCATCGTCGAGGAAGGTCTAAATCCCGGCGACCGCGTGATCGTCAACGGCATCCAGAAGGTTTCTGTCGGCATGCCAGTGACGGCCCAGGACATTGAAATGGCGCCTGCAGGCCGACAAATCGCCCAGGCGAGCGAATGAGCGCGGAGAGCCAGCCATCATGAACTTTGCCCGCTTTTTCGTGGACAGGCCGATTTTTGCGGCCGTGCTGTCCATCATCATTTTCGTGGTTGGGTTGATCGCGATCCCGCTCTTGCCCGTCAGCGAGTACCCGGAAGTCGTGCCACCCAGCGTACAGGTTCGCGCCACGTATCCTGGCGCAAATCCGCGCGAAATCGCCGACACGGTAGCCGCACCACTGGAGGCATCCATCACCGGCGTGGAAAACATGCTCTACATGAAGTCCGTGGCCGGTAGTGATGGCGTGTTGGTGCTGACCGTCACCTTCCGTCCTGGCACCGATCCCGACGACGCCCAGGTCAAGGTACAGAACCGTGTCGCCCAGGCAGAGCCGCGTCTTCCCGAAGCGGTGCGCCAGCAAGGTGTGGTGACCGTCAAACAGTCCCACAACGAAACGCTGGTCGTGCAGTTGCGCTCGCCGGGCGATCGCTATGACGCGCTGTACCTGCGCAACTATGCCGTGCTCCATGTACGCGACGAGTTGGCACGCATCCAGGGGGTGGGCGATGCCAAGATCTACGGCTCTGGCGACTACGCCATGCGCTTATGGCTGGACCCCGACAAAATTGCGGCGCTGGGTATGACCGCCGGCGATGTGGTCGAAGCCGTGCGCGAACAGAACGTCCAGGTCTCGGCCGGTCAACTAGGTGCGCCGCCCAACCCCTCGGGAAGCGACTTCCTCCTGTCCATCAATGCGCAGGGCCGGCTGGTGACGGAAGAAGAGTTCGGCGACGTCATCGTCAAGACCGGATCGCAGGGTCAGGTCACCCGGCTGCGAGATGTGGCGCGCGTGGAAATGGACGCATCCAGCTACTCGCTGATGTCGTTGCTCAACAACAAGCCTGCTGTCGCGATCTCTGTCCTTGAAGCCCCGGGCGCCAATGCCATCGAAATCTCGGATCAAGTCCGCGCGAAGATGGACGAGTTGGCCAAGCGCTTTCCCGAGGGAGTGGAATGGTCGGTGGAGTATGACTCAACTGTCTTCGTGCGTCAGTCGATCAAGGCGGTCGTCAACACTCTGCTGGAAGCCATCGGACTGGTGGTGCTGGTGGTGATCTTGTTCCTTCAGACTTGGCGTGCCTCCATCATCCCACTGCTAGCCGTGCCGGTGTCGGTGGTAGGCACCTTCGCCGTGCTGCTGATGCTGGGCTTTTCCATCAATACGCTCACGCTTTTTGGACTCGTGCTTGCCATCGGGATCGTGGTGGACGACGCGATCGTGGTGGTGGAAAACGTCGAGCGCAACATCGCCGAAGGGCTGGCGCCGCTGGCTGCGGCCCATCAGGCCATGCGCGAAGTCAGTGGCCCCATCGTCGCCATCTCGCTGGTGCTGTGCTCGGTATTCGTGCCTATGGCATTCCTGTCCGGCGTGACAGGGCAGTTCTACAAACAGTTCGCCGTCACCATTGCGATCTCCACGGTAATTTCGGCCATCAACTCGCTGACGCTGTCGCCTGCGCTGGCCGCGCGCCTGCTTCGCCCGCATGGTGCCGCGCCAGACCTGCCCACGCGGGTGCTGGATCGCAGTCTGGGCTGGATATTCCGGCCGTTCAACCGTTTCTTCCTGCGCAGCGCGGATGGCTATGGAAACAGCGTGTCGCGCATCCTCGGGCGGCGTGGTGCGGTGTTTCTCGTCTACATCGCGCTACTGGTGGCGACGGGAGCTGTGTTCAAGGCCGTCCCTGGCGGATTCATCCCCATGCAGGACAAGCTGTATCTCATCGGTGTCATCCAGCTACCCGAGGGTGCATCCCTGGAGCGCACGGAAGCGCTGGTCCGCCGTGTGAGCGACATCGCGCTCAAGACCGATGGCGTCTACAACGCCGTGCAGTTCCCGGGCATGAACGGCTTGCAGTCGACCAACACGTCCAATAGCGGCCTAGTGTATTTCGTACTCAAGCCCATCAATGAGCGCAAGCACACTGCAACCGAGATTGCGGAACAGTTGAACGAGCGCTTCGCTCAG
Source organism: Sphingomonadales bacterium (assembly GCA_017309275.1). GTDB lineage: Bacteria > Pseudomonadota > Alphaproteobacteria > Sphingomonadales > Sphingomonadaceae > Sphingopyxis. The sequence goes on from JAFKLT010000041.1 coordinate 28,622, forward strand.
GAGCAGGACGGTCTGGCCTTTGCCATCATGCCGCCCCCTGTCATGGGGCTGGGCGCGGGTTCCGGGTTCTCTCTTTACGTGCAGGATCGCAACCGTGAGGGCTATGCCGCATTGCAGACGGCGACCACCGAGCTGGCGACGGCCATCTCGCAAGAACCGGGATTCCAATATCCGATCAGTTCCTATCAGGCCAATGTGCCGCAGCTTGACGCCGTAGTGGACCGCACCAAGGCGAAGGCACAGGGCGTGGCCGTGACCGATCTTTTCGATACGCTGCAAGTGTACCTGGGTTCGGCGTATGTCAACGACTTCACGCGCTTTGGCCGCACCTTCCGGGTGATGGCTCAGGCGGACGCACCGTTCCGCAGTTCTGTCGAGGACGTGGTCAAACTGCGCACCCGCAACGCCAATGGCGACATGGTGCCCATCGGCAGCATGGTGGACGTGCGCAAGACATTCGGCCCCGATCCCGTCATCCGCTTCAACGGCTATCCATCTGCCGACCTGATTGGTGAGTCAGATCCGCGTCTGGTGTCGTCATCGCAGGCATTGCAGCAAGTGCAATCCATTGCAGACAAGGTGCTGCCGCCAGGCATGCAACTGGAGTGGACCGACCTCAGCTACCAGCAGGTCACGCAAAGCAATACCGCGCTGGTGGTGTTCCCGCTGGCGGTACTGTTGGTCTTCCTGGTGCTGGCGGCACTGTACGAAAGCTGGACGTTGCCGCTGGCCGTCATCCTGATCGTGCCCATGAGCCTGTTGTCGGCCATGACGGGCGTGTGGCTCGCGGGTGGTGACAGCAACATTTTCGTGCAGATTGGCTTGATAGTGCTGATTGGTCTGGCCTCCAAGAATGCCATTCTGATCGTGGAGTTCGCCCGTGAACTTGAGCGCAAGGGGCACAGCATCCTCGATGCCGCGCTGGAGGCATCACGCCTTCGTCTGCGCCCGATCATCATGACTTCCATCGCCTTCATCGCTGGCGTGGTGCCGCTGATGGTCGGTTCCGGCGCAGGCGCGGAGATTCGCCAGGTTATGGGAGTGACTGTGTTCGCCGGCATGCTCGGCGTGACCTTGTTCGGTTTATTCCTGACTCCTGTTTTCTACGTCGCGTTACGCAGGCTCGCGACGCGCAAGCCACGTCGCCAGGCAAATGTCGCCATGGAGGCCACCCATGTCTGACTCCACAAGGACTGATTCCGTCATGCTTCAAACGCCATCCCGCATCCGACCATGCCTACGTCGGATGCCACATCTGGTACTGCTCCCTTTGGTGGCGTTGACGCTGGCAGCTTGCGCAGTAGGGCCGAATTACAAGGCACCTGCCGCGCCCCAGGCAGTGACGTATGCCCGCCAAGACCCCGTTGCCGTGTCCCAGCTTGTACCGGAGGCCGATGCGCAATTCTGGCGGGAACTGGATGACCCGGTGCTGCACTCTTTGGTGGAGAATGCTCTTCACGCCAATCACGACATCCGCATAGCACTGTCGCGCTACGAGCAAGCCAGCGCACTGTCGCGCGAACGTCGCCAAGACTACTATCCGACGCTGGGCGCGTCCGGTGAAATCAGTACCCAGCGCGCCAGTGCTGCACAAGCACCGGATGCGTCCCGCTCCGACCGGGATAACGATCTGCATTCGGCTGGCCTATCCGTGATCTGGGAATTGGACTTCTTTGGCCGAGTGCGGCGCAGCGTGGAATCGCAGCGCGCCGAGACCGAGGCCAGCGCAGCCGACCTGGCGGGCGTACAAGTGGCTATGGTGGCCGAGTTGACCGACGCCTATTTCCGCTTGCGCGGCTTGCAAGTGCAATTACAGGTCGCGCGGGACAACGAAATCAACCAAGCCGATACGCTGCGGCTGATCGAGGTCTTGTTCGAGAACGGCCGGGGCACGTCGTTCGATGCCGACCGCGCCCGCACGCAATTGGCGCTGACACGCTCGCGCATTCCGCCGCTTGAAGCTGAGGCTGCTGTGGCCGCCCACCGCATTGCCGTGCTCACTGGCCGCACGCCTGCGGCGATGGCCGAAGTGCTGGATCACCCCGCAGCCTTGCCTGAGCTGCCCGCCCAGATCAACGCCGGTGCACCGGGCGATCTACTGCGTCGCCGTCCCGATGTGGCTGCGGCAGAACGTAGGCTGGCTGCGGCCACTGCGCGTATCGGCGTAGCCATGGCAGACCTGTTCCCTCGCTTTACGTTGGGAGGGCTGATCGGCACGCAGGCGTTGGGCTTTGGTTCGTTGTTCGAGCGTGATAGTGAAACGCGAATGATCTCGCTCGGTGTGGGTGGTTCCTTCCTAGACGTGGGCCGGGTGCGGTCGCGCATCGCGGCGGCCAATTCAGCCACTGCCGAAAACTTGGCGGTATACGAGCGCACGGTGCTGCGCGCCATGGAAGAAACCGAGAACGCGCTGGTACGCCTATCGCGCGCGCAGACCGAGTACGCCATGCTGGTACAGGCGACCGAGGCCAGCCGCCGGGCAGCCAAGACGGCTCGCCTGCAATTTGAGGGCGGCGCCATCCATGTTTTGGATGTGCTGGAGGCCGAACGTTCACGCTTGGAGTCCGAAGACTTGCTGGCACAAAGCGCCACCCGCAGGGCGACGGCGTTGGTGGCGGTCTACAAGACGCTGGCCGGCGGCTGGTCACACGCCTTGCCCGGACCGCAGGGCGAGGCAGTCGCGCAGCGCCACAAAAGCGGCGACAGGCCTGAACTGGATGAACTCGGTGAGATGAGCGGCTACAACGCTGCGACTCTCAAACGGCCTTTGTACTGACAACAGGAGGCGAAATGGAGATTCGACACTTACGCTGCTTTCTCGCTGTCGCCGAAGAACTACATTTCGCCCGCGCGGCGGAGAGGCTGCACATCGAGCAGTCACCGCTGTCGCGCACTATCAAGGAGCTGGAGGAGAGCCTGGGCGAACAGTTGTTCATTCGTACCAGCCGCAGCACGCGGCTGACACGGGCGGGCAAGCTGTTTCTGGAGCATGTGCCGCGCATCTTCACCGCCTTGCAGCAGGCGCGCGATAGCGTGAATGCAGCCACCAACGGCTTCCACGGTCAGTTGCGTATCGCACTGTCCGACGGCATCACGCCCTCGCGCCTGCCGTCCTTGCTGGCGCTGTGTCGGCAGGAAGAACCCGAAGTCGAGATTCGCCTGTTCGAGGTACCCTTGTCGCAGCAGATCAAGGGACTGCATGACGACCTTTACGACGTGGGCTTTGCCCAGTCCGATGAAGTTGGAGAAGGCATCACTGCCGAAGCCGTTTGGAGCGATGCGCTGATGGTGGCGGTTCCTGCACGTCATCCGCTTTTGAAGCACAAGCGCATCCCGCTGGAAGAAGTGCTGCGCTATCCGCTGGTGTTGTGCGATCCGCACGTATGCGAAGGCCATGCTCGCCAAGTCGAGCGCGTACTGCGCCGGATAGATATGGAGCCGCTGATTGCCGAACGTGTGGCTTCGTGCGATTTGATGATGGCGTTAGTGTCGGCGGGCTTTGCGCTGGGCCTAGCCGGAGCGCCGCATATCGCAGGCAGCCGTGAGCCTGGGATTGTGGCTCGGCCGCTGGCGGGTCGCTCACCCATGCTGACCACTTATGTGCTGCACCGGGAAGGTGGATCCTCGGACGTGCTGTCACGCTTTATCGAGCGTGTGCAGGCCATCGAATCGCCGGACGGCATCAGAGCCACGCCCCCCCTTGAACCCGATTCCCAAGAGGAAGTCGAGTCATGACCATGAAGCAGATCGCCCCATTCCTGTTGGTCGCCGCGCTGTCCGCTTGCGGCCAGTCCGAAACACCGAAACAGGCAACCAATGTACCGACCGTGGAAGAGCTGGTCGCAGATCCTGCGCGCCTGAGGGAGCTGCGCCGCCAGTGCAAGACCGAACGCCCGACGATGGGAGACGTGCTGTGCAACCGGGTGGCCGAGGCGACGAACAAGCGCTTCTTTGGCTATGGAAACACGCCCTACACGCCGCCGAAGTTCTGATTGTTGGCTTTCTGCCGCGAATCTTGATTTTTCTTTCTCGACACGCCGCCGCGCGCTCACGCCTGCGGCGTTTTTACTGGTTTCGCCTCTGCATGACACCATGCTTTTTGCATCACCTTGCTGCCGATAACGGTCTTTGACCGGCACTGAACCGGCACCGATCCTGACGCCTGCGGCACGCCTTTGTGCCGCGTTTTCCACGGGGAATCAGCGCAGGAGAAATCGGAGGCCAGGGTATGCAAGCTCAGGGCGTGTTGTTCGGGCAGATCGCCGCCGTCTTCGGCATCGTGATCGCCGGTGTGTGGGGTGCCACGCAATGGACCGCCGCCGCCTTGGGCTACCAGCTACGCCTGGGCGCGCCCTGGTTCGACTTCCACGGCACGCCGGTCTATTACCCGTGGAAGCTGTTCGAGTGGTGGTTCTTCTTCGACGCCTACGCGCCGCAGGTGTTCGACACCGGCGGCATGATCGCGGCGAGCAGCGGCCTGCTGGCCGTGGTGGTCGCCATCGCCATGTCGGTGTGGCGCTCGCGCCAGGCGCGCAAAGTGACGACCTATGGCTCGGCCCGCTGGGCCGATGTCGCCGACATTCGCAAGGCCGGGCTGACGCAGCCCGCCGGCGTCTTTCTCGGCCAGCATGACGGCCACTACCTGCGGCACGAAGGGCCGGAACACGTCCTGACCTTTGCGCCCACGCGCTCGGGCAAGGGTGTGGGCCTGGTGGTGCCGACGCTGCTGTCCTGGCCGGCATCCGCCGTCATCCACGACATCAAGGGCGAGAACTGGCAGATCACCGCTGGCTGGCGCAGTCGATTTAGCCACTGCCTGCTGTTCAACCCGACCGATGCCAGTTCGGCGGCCTACAACCCGTTGCTGGAAGTGAGGCGCGGCGCGCACGAGGTGCGCGACGTGCAGAACATCGCCGATATCCTGGTCGATCCCGAAGGGGCGCTGGAGAAGCGCAACCACTGGGAGAAGACCAGTCATGCGCTGCTGGTCGGCGCGATCCTGCATGTGCTCTACGCGGGAGAGGACAAGACGCTGCGCGGCGTGGCGAACTTCCTCAGTGACCCGGCTTGCCCGTTCGAGCTGACGCTGCATCGGATGATGACCACGCGGCATCTTGGAGATGTACCGCATCCCGTTGTCGCGTCCGCCGCCCGCGAAGTGCTCAACAAGTCGGACAACGAGCGTTCCGGCGTGTTGAGCACCGCCATGTCGTTCCTCGGCCTGTACCGTGATCCGACCGTGGCCGCAGTCACGTCGCGCTGCGACTGGCGCATCGCCGATCTGATCGCGTCTGCATCCCCTGTGTCGTTGTATCTGGTGGTGCCGCCTTCGGACATCAGCCGCACCAAGCCGCTGATCCGGTTGATCCTCAACCAGATCGGGCGACGGCTCACCGAGTCGCTCGATGGCAGCGACGGCATTGAGCGCCGCCACAAGCTGTTGCTGATGCTCGACGAGTTCTCGGCTCTGGGGCGCCTGGACTTCTTCGAGACGGCGCTGGCCTTCATGGCCGGCTACGGCATCCGCAGTTTCCTGATCGCGCAGTCGCTCAACCAGATCGACAAGGCGTATGGGCAGAACCATTCGATTCTGGACAACTGCCATGTGCGCGTGACCTTCGCCACGAATGACGAACGCACGGCGAAACGGATCTCCGAAACGCTGGGCACGGCTACCGAACTGCGTGCGCAGCGGAACTACGCAGGCCATCGACTTGCGCCGTGGCTCGGCCACCTGATGGTGTCCCGCCAAGAGACGGCGCGGCCGCTACTGACGCCCGGCGAAGTCATGCAGCTTGCGCCAGACGAATCAGTGGTGATGGTGTCCAGCGTCGCGCCGATCAAGGCCAAGAAGTTGCGCTACTACGCTGATGCCAATTTCAAGCAGCGGGTACTGCCGCCGCCTGCGCTAACGGCAGGCCGCTATGCCGATGTGCCGCCTGCACGTCCCGATGACTGGAGCGGTTTGGCGATCCCGGCCGTGCCTGCGGCACAGGCCACGGCATCTGCCGATGACCTGGGTGGCTCCGACGACGGCGGCCCCCGCCGTCAGCCCGAGCTGTCCGAAACCGTCGCCTACGACCCCGAACCCGATTACACGCCCAGCGACTTGGCGCTGCTCGATGACGACGACATGCCCCCGCTGCTTCCCGACCAGTTCGACCCCGCCCTGCAACGCACGGCGCGGCTGGCATCTCTCGACCCCAACGACGGAATCGACATATGAGCCAATACCGATTGAACCTGTTCATCCAGCACGAGCACGCCAAGCGTCTGGACGAGCTGGCCGCGAAGAAAGGCGTGTCAAAGTCCAGCATCGTCGCCGCTGCCTTGGCGTCCTGGCTGTCACCCGATGCCGGCGACCAGCGTGAGGCCGCCATCGCCAAACGACTGGATCGCCTGTCGCGGCAGGCCGAGCGCCTGGAGCGTGACCAGAACATCCAGATCGAGACGCTGGCGCTATTCGTCCGCTACTACCTGACCGTCAGCACGCCGGTGCCGGAGGCCCATCAGGATGCGGCTCGCGCGCAGGGCAAGGCGCGCTTCGAGCAGTTCGTCGAACAGTTAGGCCGCCACCTGCTGCGTGGCCGCAGCCTGGTACGGGACGTGGTGGAAGAACTGCATCCCCAGGATCGTGAGTTCGAGATGCGCATGGATGACGCGGCCGCGATGGCCGCCGCCCATGAACGCACTGCGGAGCGTGCGTCATGAGTGCCGTTCCTCAAATCCCGCCCGAACCGCGCTCATCCGCTGCAGCATCCCAGGATCGCCGCATCCAGATGCTGCGCACGGCGATGGGGCCGGTGATCGCCGCTGCGCTGGAAGACCCGGACGTGGTGGAAGTGATGCTCAACCCCGACCGGACATTGTGGGTGGATCGGCTGTCGTCTGGCCGTGCGCCGCTCGGCGTCGAACTGCCCGAAGCCGATGGCGAACGCATCATCCGCCTGGTCGCCGCCCATGTCGGTGCGGAGGTGCATCGCGGCCAACCGCTCTTGACCGCCGAACTGCCTGAAACCGGCGAACGCTTCGAGGGCATCCTGCCGCCCGCCGCACCCGGCCCGGCCTTTGCGCTGCGCAAGCGTGCCGTGAGCATCATCGGTCTGGATCGCTATGTGGCTGATGGCATCCTGACCACTGGGCAGGCCGAGTTTCTGCGTCATGCCGTGCGCGAGCGGCACAACATCCTGATCGCCGGAGGCACCAGCACCGGCAAGACCACGCTGGCCAATGCCTTGCTGGCCGAGATCGCCGCCACCGGCGACCGCGTGCTGGTGCTCGAAGACACCATCGAACTGCAATGCGCGGCCCGCGACCATGTGCCGCTGCGCACCCGCGCCGGCGTCGTGTCCATGACCGAGCTGGTGCGGGCCACGATGCGCCTGCGGCCCGACCGCGTGATCGTCGGCGAAGTGCGCGGCGGCGAAGCGCTGGATCTGGTGAAGGTCTGGGGCACCGGCCACCCCGGCGGCATCGCCACCATTCATGCCGGCTCCGCGTTGGGCGCGCTGCTGCGCCTGGAGCAACTGATCCTCGAAGTGGCGGTGAATCCGCCCCGCGCCCTGATCGCCGAGGCGGTCAATGTCGTGATCCACATCGCAGGCCGCGGCCGCAAGCGCCACGTCGAAACCATTTCCCGCGTCGTCGGTTTCGACGGCGCGGGCTACCGCCTGGCGGATGCGCTGGAAGCGACGCTTCCCGAGCTGCCGCCGGTTCCTCTTACAGCCGCTGCCGCTACGCCTTCCTCGATCCCTGAACAACCTGGAGAACTGCCATGACGCACGTTGATGCTTTCCGTCTTTCTGTAAACCCGCTTTCCCCGCTGCCCATGCTGGCGCGTTTGCATCGCCTGGCCCGACCCGCAGGACAAGGGTTGCTGCTCGCGGTGTTGATGCTGTTGCTGGCGGGCACGGCGCAGGCCGCCGGTTCCTCAATGCCGTGGGAAGGCCCGCTGCAATCCATTCTCGAATCCATCCAGGGGCCGGTAGCCCGCATCGTCGCGGTGATCATCATCATCGCCACCGGCCTGGCGTTGGCCTTCGGCGATACCAGTGGCGGCTTTCGCAAGCTGATCCAGATCGTCTTCGGCCTGTCCATCGCCTTCGCGGCTTCGAGCTTCTTCCTGTCGTTCTTCAGCTTCTCCGGCGGGGCCGTCGTATGAGCACGGCCACCGATCTTCCGGGCTTTGAAGTGCCGCTGCATCGCTCGCTGACCGAGCCGATCCTGCTGGGCGGTGCGCCGCGCACCGTGGCGATTGCCAACGGCACGCTGGCCGCCGCCGTCGGGCTGGGCCTGCAACTGTGGATTCCCGGCGTGGTGCTCTGGATCGCCGGCCATTCGCTGGCGGTCTGGGGCGCGCGCGTCGATCCGCAGTTCATGCAGGTCTTCGCCCGGCACATCAAGCACAAGCCGCTGCTGGACGCATAGGGGAGTGCCGACATGCTGAACCTTGCCGAATACCGCCAGCGGCCCGCACTGCTGGCCGACTGGCTGCCCTGGGCCGGGCTGATCGGGCCGGGCGTCGTCTTGAACAAGGATGGCTCGTTCCAGCGCACGGCACATTTTCGCGGGCCGGATCTGAACAGCGCCACGCAAGGCGAGCTGATCGCCACGTCGGCACGCTTGAACAACGCACTGCGCCGCCTGGGGTCGGGCTGGGCCTTGTTCATCGAAGCCGAGCGCTGCGCAGCGGCGGGCTATCCACGTTCCGATTTCCCCGAGCCGTTGTCCTGGCTGGTGGAGGAAGAACGCCGTGCAGCCTTCGAGGAATCCGGCCACCACTACGAGAGCGCCTATCACCTGACGCTGGCCTACCTGCCACCAGAAGAATCCCGCGCCCGTGCCGCCAAGATGCTCTATGAGAATGCGCCGGGCGATGGCGTGGACTGGCAGGGTCGGCTGGAAGCCTTCGTGGCGGAAACGGATCGCGTGTTCGACCTGCTCGACGGCGTGATGCCGGAGATTGCCTGGCTCGATGACAGCCAGACACTGACTTACCTGCACGCCACGGTGTCCACGCGGCGCTACCGCGTCGGCGTACCCGAGGTGCCATTCCACATCGACGCATTGCTGGCCGACTCCGCGCTGGTCGGTGGTCTGGCACCCATGCTGGGCGATCAGCACCTGCGCGTGGTGTCGGTGCGAGGCTTTCCGACCTCGACTTGGCCGGGGATTTTGGACGACCTCAACCGCTTGGGCTTCGGCTATCGTTGGGCAACCCGGTTCCTTTGCCTCGACAAAGCCGAAGCGGAAAAAGAGCTTGGACGCCTGCGTCGCCAGTGGTTCGCCAAGCGCAAGAATGTCGTCGCGCTGTTGCGTGAAACGATCTTCCAGCAGGAAAGCCCGCTGGTCGATACCGACGCCAACAACAAGGCCGCCGATGCAGACGCCGCCTTGCAAGAACTGGGCAGCGATCAGGTGGCCTTCGGCTACCTGACGGCTACCGTGACAGTGCTCGACACCGACCCTGCCGTGGCCGACGAGAAGCTGCGCATGGTAGAGCGCGTCATTCAGGGGCGCGGCTTCGTCACCATCCCCGAAACCTTGAACGCGGTGGATGCCTGGCTGTCGTCCATTCCCGGTAACGCCTACGCGAATGTGCGCCAGCCCATCGTCTCGACGCTGAACCTGACGCACATGATGCCGCTGTCCGCCGTGTGGGCCGGGCCGGAGAAGAACGCGCATCTGGATGGCCCGCCGCTGATCGTCACCCGCACCGATGGCGCGACGCCGTTCCGGCTGGTGACGCACATCGGCGATGTGGGCCACACGCTGGTCGCCGGGCCAACCGGCATGGGCAAGTCGGTGCTGCTCGCCACGCTGGCAATGCAGTTTCGCCGCTATCCCGGCTCGCGCATCTTCGCCTTCGACATGGGCCGCTCGATGCGCGCCACCATCCTCGGGCTGGGCGGCGAGCATTACGACCTCGGCAATGACGGGGCGATTGCTTTTCAGCCATTGGCCCGCATCGACCAGGAGGGCTACCGCACCTGGGCCGCCGAATGGGTGGAAGGCCGCCTGTTGCATGAAGGTGTCGTCATTGGCCCGGACGAGAAGGCTGCGATCTGGTCGGCACTAGGCAGCTTGGCCGGTGCGCCAGCGGAGCAACGCACGCTGACGGGCCTGTCGGTACTGCTGCAATCGAACGCACTGCGCCAGGCGCTTGCGCCCTATGTGCTGGGCGGTGCCCACGGCAAGCTGCTGGATGCCGATGCCGACCGCCTGGGTTCCGGCGGCGTGCAGTGCTTCGAGATGGAAGAACTGATGCACAGCAAGGCGGCGGTGCTGGCCGTGCTGGGCTACCTGTTCGCCCGCTTCGATGAACGCTTCGACGGCGCGCCCACGCTGCTGATCCTCGATGAAGCCTGGCTGTTCCTCGATGACCCTGTGTTCGCCGCCCGCATTCGCCAGTGGCTCAAGACGCTGCGCAAGAAGAATGTCAGCGTCATGTTCGCCACGCAGTCGCTGGCCGACATCAAGGATTCGAGCATTGCACCGGCGGTGATTGAAAGCTGCGCCAGTCGGATCTTTCTCCCTAATCCGCAGGCCACCGAGCCGCAGATTCGCACGATCTACGAAGGCTTTGGGCTGAACTCTCGCCAGATCGAGATCGTGGCGACCGCGCAGCCCAAGCGGGACTACTACTACCAATCGCGTCTGGGCAATCGCCTGTTCGACCTCGACCTGGGGCCAACCACGCTGGCCTTCGCCGGGGCATCCACCCCACAAGACCAACGCGACATGGATCGCATGCTGCTGGACGCAGGCACACCTGGCTTTGCCGGTGCCTGGCTACGTCATCGCGGCCTCGATTGGGCGGCCGACCTGTTGCCGTCCGCACCGGCGGCCACTTCCTTTCTTTCCCAACCACAGGAGAACTTGCCATGAAGACCAAGCCCCGTCTGCTGTCTGTCTCGCTTGCCGCCGTGCTGTCGGTGTCGCTGCTAATCGTTCAGCCCGCATCCGCGCTGACGGTGTTCGACCCGTCCAACTTCGTGCAGAACACGCTGACCGCCGTGCGCACGTTGGAGCAGATCAACAACCAGATCAACCAACTCCAGAACGAAGCACAGATGCTGATGAACCAGGCGCGCAATCTGGCGAATCTGGACTTCAACATCGTCAATCGCCTGCGCTCGACGCTCGCCACGACCGAACGCCTGATCGCCGAGGCACGCGGCCTGGCCTACGACGTGCAGAGCATGGATGCGACCTTCGCCCGGCTGTACCCGGAGCAGTACGCCGCGACTGTCAGCGGCGACCAGATGGTGCGCGACGCGCAGGAGCGCTGGAAGAACACCTTGAATGGCCTGCATACCGCGATGCGGATGCAGGCGCAGGTGTCGCAGAACCTGGCAAAAGACGAAAGCGCACTGTCCGATCTGGTCAGCCAAAGTCAGTCCGCCACCGGCGCGCTGCAAGCCATGCAGGCGACCAACCAGCTTCTGGCCTTGCAGGCCAAGCAGTCCATCCAGGCGCAGCAACTCCAGATCACGCAGGAACGCGCCGCCGCGCTGGAACTGGCACGCCAAGCAGCGGCTGTCGAGCGTGGCCGTGAAGTGACGCGCCGCTTCCTGGGTGATGGCACGCCGTACACGCCGCAGCGCGTGGATTTCTACGGCAACTGACGGGAGACGGCCATGCGATGCGTTTCCTTGCTGCTTCCCGTGCTGCTGGTCGCTTGCAGCCAGCAGCCGACCGAAGACCTGGTCGCTGATCCCGTGCGGCTCAAGGCTTTGCGTGTGCAGTGTGCCGCCGACAGGACGGCCGCAGGCGAAGACGCCTGCCTGCCCGCGGCCGACGCTTTCCGGCGGCGCTTCGTCGCCGGTGAAACCGGGCCTGACGAGTTCCGCACGTTGGCCGATCTGCCGCCGATCCCGCCGAGCTTCGACTCGCCCATCAGTGACCAGGGCGCCATGCCCTTCGAGGGGGACGTGCCATGAATGACGTGACCGTGATCGACCGATTTCTCGCTACCTTCTCGCGCTACATCGACTCGGGCTTTGGGCTGCTGCAGGGCGAAGTCGCGTTCCTCACCGCCACGCTGATCGTCATCGACATGACGATTGCCGGGCTGTACTGGGCGATGAGCCACGCCACCGATCAGGGCGATGATGTGATCGCCAAACTGCTGCGCAAGGTGCTTTACGTCGGTGCCTTCGCCTACATCATCAACAACTTCAACTGGCTGGCCAGCATTGTCTTCCGCTCGTTCGCGGGCCTCGGCCTGACGGCCAGCGGCTCGACGATGAGCATGGGCGAATTCCTGCAACCGGGACGCTTGGCCAAGACCGGCATCGACGCGGCGGCCCCCATTCTTGAGCAGATCAGCGACATGGCGGGCTTCCCCGAAGTGTTCGTGAACATGACGCCCATCGTGGTCATGTTCCTGGCCTGGGCGGTGGTGATCCTGTGTTTCTTCGTGCTGGCGATCCAGCTTTTCATCACGCTGATCGAGTTCAAACTGACCACGCTCGCGGGCTTCGTGCTGGTGCCGTTCGCGCTGTGGAACAAGACCAGCTTCCTCGCCGAGAAGGTGCTGGGCAACGTGGTGTCCTCGGGCATCAAGGTGCTGGTGCTGGCCGTCATCGTCGGCATCGGCTCGGGCCTGTTTGCCGAGTTCCAGGTGCATCCGGCCGAGCCGTCCATCGACCATGCAGTGGTCATCATGCTGGCCTCGCTCACGCTGCTGGCGTTGGGGATCTTCGGGCCGGGCATTGCCACCGGGCTGGTATCCGGTGCACCGCAGCTTGGCGCAGGCGCGATGGCCGGTGCTGCGATTGGTGCCGCAGGCGCGGCGGTTGCCGTAGGTGCCGCCGCCACCGGCGTGGGCGGTGCCGTGATGGCCGGAGCGCGCATGGCACCGGCTGCCGCCAAGCTCGCCGGGGCTGGCGCGCGGGCCGCGACTTCGGCGGCTGGCAGCGCGAAGTCGGCTTTCCAGGCCGGTTCTGCCGCTGCGGGCGGCGGAGCCAAAGGCGCGATGGCTGGACTGGGCAGTGTCGCCAAGGGCGGCGCACAGGCCGCTGGCCAGCGCGCCGGTGCAGGCATCAAAGCGGCGGCAGCCAAGGCGGCCGCGCCATTCAAAGCAGGCTGGCAAGGCTCCGGCACCGATGGTGGCTCAGGCGGTGGCGCTGCCAGTTCCGGGCAGGCCACCGCAGGCGATGCCGCTGGCGACACGGCCAACGCGCAGAAGCAGGAAAAACCGGGCTGGGCCAAGCGCCTGCAACGCCGCCAACGACTCACCCAGGCCACCACCACGGCCGCGCACACGCTGCGCGGTGGCGACGGCGGCGGTTCGGGCCAAGGCCCGAGTCTGCGAGATTCCGATAGCTGACTTTCAAGGAGAACGCCATGCGATTCAAACGACCGCAGGTGCGCTATGCCGATACGCCGCAGCCTGCCACCCCGTATCAAGCCGCTGCCCAGGTGTGGGACGAGCGCATCGGCTCGGCCCGCGTGCAGGCCAAGAACTGGCGATTGATGGCCTTCGGCTGCCTGGTGCTCGCGCTGCTGATGGCCGGTGGCCTGGTGTGGCGCTCGGCCCAATCCATCGTCACGCCCTATGTCATCGAAGTCGATCAGTCCGGCCAGGTGCGCACCGTGGGCGAAGCGGCCACGCCGTACCGGCCCACCGATGCGCAGACGGCACACCATATCGCGCGGTTCGTGACGCTGGTGCGCTCACTGTCCATCGACCCCATCGTCGTGCGCCAGAACTGGCTCGATGCCTACGACTACACCACCGACCGAGGCGCGGCGGTGCTTAACGACTATGCGCGGGTGAATGACCCGTTCGCCCGCATCGGCAAAGAGTCGGTAACGGTACAGATCACCAGCGTGGTTCGCGCCAGCGATGCGTCGTTCAACGTGCGCTGGATGGAACGCCGCTACGTCAATGGCGCGGCGGCCGGGCTGGAGCGATGGACGGCGGTGGTGTCCATCGTGCAGCAGACCCCGCGCACCGAAGAACGCCTGCGCCGCAACCCGCTGGGCATCTACGTCAATGGCCTGTCGTGGAGCCGTGAACTGGATTCGTCTGAAGGAGTGAAGCCATGAATGTGCCTTTCCGTTTTTACGCTTTGCCGCTTGTCGTGCTGGCCTTGGCCGGCTGCGCCACGCAGGGCAAACCCCCGCCAGTGATTTCCTTGGATGAGCCGGTACAGGCGGAGCCTTTGCCGGAAATGCCTGTGCCGATCGAGGTGGTCACTATTGCAGAGCCACTGCCATTGCCTGAGCAGTTGAAGCCAGTGCCGGAGGAAAAGGATGCGAAGCCTGCGCCTGAACCGGCTGATGAGACGGTACGTGTCTCGAAAGCCAATGCCGAGGCACGGGTGGCTCCGACGCGCGAAGGCTATGTCAATGCGATCCAGGTCTGGCCGTATAGCGATGGCGCGCTGTACCAGGTCTATGCGTCAGTAGGTCGCGTGACGGTGATCGCGCTCCAGCCTGGCGAGGAACTGGTGACGGTCGCTGCGGGCGATACCGTGCGCTGGATCGTCGGTGACACCTCCAGCGGCAGCGGGGCCGATCTGCGCGTCAATGTGCTGGTCAAGCCTATCCGTTCCAGCTTGAAGACCAATCTGGTCATTACCACCAGCCGCAGGACGTACCTGCTGGAACTGACTTCGACCGACAAGGCATGGATGGCGTCGGTGTCCTGGGACTACCCGAAAGACCGAATGCTGGCCTTGCGGCGCCAAGCCCAAGCCGCCAACGCTGCCGCGCCGGTCGATGCAGGCTTGTCGCTGGATAACATCCGCTTTCGCTATGCAATCAGCGGCAGCAATCCATCGTGGAAACCGCTGCGCGCTTTTGATGATGGCGAGAAGGTCTATATCCAGTTCCCGGCAGGCATCGCCCAGGGCGAGCTGCCGCCGCTGTTCGTCATCGGCGCACAGGGCGACGGGCAACTGGTGAACTATCGCTTCCGCTCGCCGTACTACATCGTGGATCGCCTGTTCGGTGCAGCAGAACTGCGCCTGGGGGCCGACAAGGGCGATATGGTGCGCATCGAGCGCGCGGATGGCATCGTCGGGAGGAACTGAGCATGAGCCAGGACGACACTCCCGACCTTGCCACGCCGCAGGCGGACAAGATGGCACCCGAGGCGGTGGCGCTGCGCGCCCAACCGCGCCCGGTCACGCGTCTGAACCGACGCACGCTGGCCATCCTCGCTGGCGGCCTGTCGGTTGGCGTGATGGGCGCGCTGATCTGGTCACTGCAACCGCAGCAACGCGGCGCGGGCGAATCCACCGAACTGTACAACGTGGATCGTGTATCGCGCTCGGAAGGCCTCGACCAACTTCCTGCCGACTATTCCAAGTTGCCAGCGCTGCCGCCCGACGTGCCGGAGCTGGGGCCACCGCTACCGGGTGATCTGGGGCCGGCCATCGTCAATTCGCAGCAGCCGGTCGCCGCCACCTATGCCGCGCCCGGCTACGACCCCAACGATGCGCTGCACAAGGAAGCAGAAGCGGCGGCAGCTTCAACGGTGTTCTTCCGCACCGGCTCCCCGCAGGCCGCGCCCGTGGCGCAGTCGCAAGTCGCTGCCGCGCCGGGCTTCGCCGCCAATGCCGCTTTCGATCCACTGGCCGCTGGCCCGGCCTCGACGGCGGCCCAGCCTGCTGATCCGACTGCCGTGCAGAACCGGCAAGACCAGAAAGAGGCGTTCCTGACAGGCGGTTCTACGGAAACCCGTAACTCCGGCAACCTGCAAATGCCCACCTCGCCGTATCAGGTGATGGCCGGAACGGTCATTGCCGGGGCACTGGTCACGGGCATCAAGTCCGACTTGCCGGGCGACGTGATCGCCACGGTGACGGAACCGATCTACGACACGGCCACTGGCAAGTTCCTGCTGATCCCGCAGGGATCTCGCATACTGGGCAAGTACAACAGCCAGGTCAGCTACGGCCAGAGCCGCGTGCAGGTGGTGTGGAATCGCATCATCCTGCCCGACACGTCATCACTCACGCTCGACAACCTGATCGGCACCGACCCGGCAGGCTATGCCGGTCTGGAGGACAACGTGGACTGGCATTGGGATCGGATCTTTGCAGGTGCCGTGCTGACCACGCTGCTGGGTGTCGGTGCCGAACTGGCTGCACCTGAGAACCGCCAGGACGGCGATCGCGTCATCATCGCCGGGCGCGACAGCCTGCAGGACACCGTGAACCAGGTCGGCCAGGAAGTGACCCGGCGCAATCTCAACATCCAACCCACGCTGACCAGCCGCCCCGGCTTGCCGGTGCGCATCATCGTCAACCGCGATCTGGTGCTACGGCCTTATCAGCCGCTGTTCTTCAACAAGGGGACTTCTCGATGAGCACGACCAAGAAACTGCGGCTGGGGCCGCTACCCAAGACCGAAAGCGTCAAGCTGACCTTCGCTTGCCCGGCCAGCTTGAAAGCCGATCTCGACCGCTACGCCGCGCTGCATGCGCAGGCGTATGGCGAGGCGGTCGATGCCTCGACGCTGATCCCGCACATGCTGGAGGCGTTCATGGCGGGGGATCGGGGATTCAGGAAAGGAAACGGCAGCAAGGCCGTGCCACCGAAGCCAAGCTGAAGATGCACTGGAACCAGACTGACCATCCCTCGAACGCGCAGCCCAACGCTGCGCGTTCTTCGTTCTGGATAGGCTGCGAGGGAATCGGCTAAGATGACTGAACAAGCCTGCCAGCCATTGGCAATCTCCATCGCTGCAACGCGACTCGACTCTCTTTCTCCAGGCTCTTATGTGGCTCCCAGCCCACAATGCCGCATCCTCTGCGAACGGCATGAAACAGAGCTAACCTATTGCCCCGTATATGGTTTCAAGCTTCGCGTGATTTCAACAAAATGCTTGACGCCAGCAATTTTTTAGCGGGCTGAGACCGGTCACGAGCCATGAGATGAATAACTGACCGTCCCGCGTGAAGCAGATAATCGGCAATAATCCGACGGTGGCAGCGCCACCACACCGCCTCCGCACACATTATCGCGCTGCTCTTGCCATCGCTGCGCGTGAGGAGGCCTTGCAGCCCAGCTTGGAACGGCGCCGTGGTGGCGTAATCGGCATAATTGTGAAAACTTTGATTTTGCCAAAAGTCGTTGGTTCGCGGGTCGAGTGCAGCCTGCCGCGGACGCCGACCGCCTAGCTCCTTCAAAAAAATATGGTTGATCTGATATTCTGCGAGCGTGACGGGCAGGGTGTCTAGATTAAATTGAGGATTGGTTCGAGACCGTGGAATGGAGCGGACGTCGATTAATTGAGTGACGCCGGCATTTCGCAAAATCTCGACAAATTCCTCGATCGATCGCGTCGAGTGACCGATTGTGAAAATCGTTCCGTCAATTCCTGCCATTAGCTTTCGCTCGCTAGCAGGGCCTGGTTGACAACAGAGCGCAGTTCCGGGAGCACGTCAATTTCGAACCATGGGTTATTCTGCATCCAGATCTGCGATCGCCATGATGGATGAGGCAATGGAAAATATCGGGGGAGATAGTTGCGGAAGTCGCGCACACGATCTTCCACCCGACCGCTACCGAGCGCAGCCGCCTGCGCATAACTGCCAACTAGAAGAGTGACACTTATTATGGGCATTTCGGAAAGGATGCGAGTTCGCCACAATGGCGCACATTCGCTTCGCGGCGGCATGTCGCCGCCTGCGCTCCGGCCCGGATAGCAAAATGCCATAGGCACGATCGCAACTTTTTCCGGATCATAAAATATGGATGGTGGCAGTCCTGTCCAATGCCGCAGCCGGTCTCCGGATCGGTCCGCAAAAGGGATGCCCGAATTGTGAACTTTTGAACCAGGAGCTTGGCTCGCTATCAGGATACGTGCGGCTTTGGATGCCTGCAAGACCGGGCGGGCTCCTAGCGGCAACATGGGGGCGCACATTCGGCATCCGCGCACCTCATCCAGCATCGTTTCGAACGAAATCATCTACTCGACCTAAGCATCCTGTTTCGTGCTCGCCTAAAGTTCAACGTCACGCTCGGAAGACAGTTGCGCCAGAAGGCGGAATGCCGACCGGCCCGTTGTATTCGAGCGCGGATTAAACGCGGCGCGACGCGGGTTTCCTCGGCACAGAGAATAGAGGGCCAAAAGGCTCGCGGACGGATTTAATATCCCCGACCTGCCCGTGTAGAGCAGCAACAATGGCACCCGTGCTGAAATTCTCCAAATCCCACAAGGAATTTGCAGCTAGGTTATATCGTTCGCGCTCAAGCCATCAAATGCCGACGATCCTGCGGAAGCATGACCGCTCCAATAAGCGTCCGGGCCAAGCCATTATCGGAGGCTGTTACCGAGCATTTGGTCAAGCTCACCATATCGCCGCGTCAGATAGGTCCGCTCGTCGGCATTATAGCCTCCCATCGCATAGGCGGCATCGAGCCGCACCAGGTCGCTGAGCTGCGCCCGCACCTGCACCGCATCGTTACGGCTAATCCGGCCATTGCGTTCGGATGTCGCCAAACGCGTTTCCAGCTGGCTCCACCTGGCGCTGTTGCCGTCATGGCCAAAGCTTCCGCCAAGGCGGCTGTCGATCGCATTGAACCGCGACCACAGATCGGCCTGCTCGCGTGCATCGAACCCGCCTCGCCGATAGTTGGCTTCGAGCTGCGCCAACGACCGCCAATCGCTGCGAAGCCGCCTCGCCTCCGCCTGTGTCAGGCTCCGATTCCGCAGCCCCGTCGATATCCGCTGTTCAAAGTCGGCGTTCCGCGTGGACAGCATCTGCCATCGACCATTATCTTGATAACCCCCCTGATCGATTGGCTGACCGTTATTCTGACCGCCGATCCGCTGGTTCAAGGCGCGATACCGCATCCGCAAATCACTGCGCTGCTGCTGCGACATATTGCCGTTCGCGGAATATTGAGCCTCGAGACGGACGATCTCTTCATACTCTCGGCGCATCTGATCGGCCTCGCGTCGGTCTAGTGAGCCATCGCGCACTGCGGTGTCTATGCGTTGCTCCAGCGCCGCCCGACGCTGAGCGAATGGCCGCCGCCCCTGGTTCCAGTCGGTTTCCAGCGTTTGCTCGCTCGCTTGTTGGTTCGTGCCGAACACTGAACCCAGTAGCTGCTCGAGGATATTGCCCTGCTGCTGACGCTGCTCCTGCGCCATTGCCGTTGTAGAGAGCAGGACTGCACCAGCAGCGGCGCCTAGGATGAAAAAGCTTTTCATGGGACTGGACCTCTATCGAAAAAGCGGGTGGCTCTTGAGCCGGAGATTTGGCGGGCAAATCCGCCGTTATCGCTCAGGGAAGTTCATTCTTCGCAAGCGGTGCGGATATCCCGGCTCACCATTTAACGCTCGGGGGGTGCCTCGGTTGCTAAGATCGCATGAAATAGGGGGTATTCGGATTTAATGTGGAAATATATCCCGCACGAAACATCTTGGTGCACTCGTCCGGCGGCGGTTAGGCTGCAAGCCACGACAAGCTTTGCGAGGCGCCTCGCCGCATCGAGCGCGACAAGGCCGTGTTTCCGCATGTTGATCGCGGCATTGTGATCCGGGCGCCGAGCAGCGGCATGCCGGCATGATGACTGCTCAATGCAAAGAAGCGTTGATCGTCCATCAGGCCTGTTGAGGGCGAAGTTCAAAGCTGGTGACGTTTGGGTCACCCGACAGGCTGGCGGCGAGGTGCTCGGCGCGGCTTTCGCTATAGCCTTGCGCGATGGCGCCATATTCTACGACATCGTCGTTCATCGACTGGTCGATGGTGATGGATCGGAGCTTGTGGTCGGCGAGCAGCGTGCCGAAATCGCTCAGCGCGATCGCCGTTGACCGGCGATAGCGGGCCTTCAGATGCACGATGCGCTGCTGCGGTGCGCGCCGGTCGGTGATCGTGATGGCGGCGAGCACCAACACTGTTGCGGTCGCCGCAAAGATCGCCAGCTCGTAAAAGCCGATGCCGAACAATATGCCCAGCGTCGCCGTCATCCACAGCGAAGCGGCGGTCGTGAGCCCGTGGACGTTGAACCCTTCGCGAAAGATCGCCCCGCCGCACAGAAAGCCGATGCCGGTCAAGATACCATGCGCCATGCGCACCGGGTCGATGCGGACGACCTCGACCGGGGCGTCGTTGAGCCACGCCATCTGATGCACCGCCGACAGCATCAATAGGCAGCAGGAAAGGCCCACCAGGATATGTGTGCGCAGTCCAGCGGGGCTGGCCCGATATTCGCGTTCGGCGCCGACAATCGCGCTCGCCACAATCGCGCCGATGATCGGCCAGAACAAGTCGGCGTCGAGCAGCTCCAATTATTTTGTCCTGATGATGGCGCCGACGAGACAGCGGATACGGAATGCTACGCAGCGGGATGGCAAGGAAGTTGGCACAAATTTGCAACGCGCGCTGGCTGCGGCGGTTGCAATGCGCGTTATCGCCGCCGCTTTTGTCGCAAATCTTTGAATCATGGAGAAACGGCGCTGCCGAGACAAGCGGTTGGAAACAGGAAGACCGACGGGAGGATTTTTGGCGATGCCATGTGTCGTCGAGCCACAGATTGAACCAGCGCAGCCTAGAATTTTTGCTTTTGGCGCGACTGCTGGGGACAATAAATCGTTTTATAATTTCGCGAATTGTTGTAGGTTAATGCCTCTTAACGATAGAGAGTGAATTTCTGACGCTTGTTGGAGCTGCGCTTTCGTTTGAGGAGGCGGAATGGAAAAGAAAAAGGCCCGGATGGTGATGAGCGCTCTGAGCCAGGAAACGCGGCTCGCGGTGTTCAAGCTGCTTGTCGATTCAGGCGACGAGGGAATGCCGGCAGGCGCGATATCGGAGACGACAAAAACATCGCCCACGTCAATGAGCGCACATCTTGCCATATTGTCGCAAGCGGGGCTGGTGAAATCCAAAAAGATCGGCCGTCAGGTGATTTATCGGGCGGTGCCTCGAGTCATCGATGAGTTGGCGGAATTTCTGAAAAGCATTTAGAGACACCTATAACTGATCACGTGTTCGCACGTGTCGGATGTGGGATCGACGGCTACAACGGATATCCACTCCAACGAAAAGATCGCGCCATCGAGCCGTGAAACCAAAACACCCCATCTTCAGTGGGTAAAAAAGCGGGCGCCAGGTCAGGCATGCCAATTTTGCCTGTTCCCACAAAAATGAAATGCTATCTGTCCGCTCATGAAATCAGGAATTGAATCAGGCAAGCCGCCGGTAGTGGCAGCAGGGTGGTCCGAAACCGATCGCGTCGCCGCACTAGCGAGTTATGCTATCCTCGATACCCCGATCGAATCCGAGTTTGATGACGTCGTTCGGCTTGCGGCCGAAACATTCGCAGCCCCGATTGCGGTCATAAATCTGGTTTCAGATAACCGGCAGTGGTTCAAAGCTGAAGTCGGCATCGGAGCGCGTGAGCTACCGCTCGACGTATCGATCTGCGCACACGCCATCTTGCAGAATGATTTCCTGGTGGTGCCCGATACACGTCTGGACCAACGGTTCGATTGCAATCCTTTGGTTCACGTGGAGGATGGCCTTCGCTTCTATGCTGGGGCGATCCTGCGCAGCGCCGTCGGGTTGCCCATCGGCACGGTCTGCGTGCTCGACCGCGAAGCGCGGCCCGAAGGGGTCACAGCCCACCAGCGCCTCGTGCTGGAAGTCCTGGCACGCCAGGTGATGACCCAGCTTGAGCTGCGCAAGGCACTCGTCGATCAGACTCTGCGCAGCAAGGAACTGGCGGTCGAGGTCCGGCAGCGCGCTGACGCCGAAGATGCGCTGCGCGGAATAGAAGAACGCTATCGTCTCGTAAGCCGCGCTACCAACGATGCGATCTGGGATTGGGATTTGGCTACCAATCACGTCGTCTGGAATGAGGCACTCGAAGCGGCCCATGGGCATAAACCGCATGATGTCGAGCCCAGCGGAGCTTGGTGGATTGATCATATTCATCCCGATGATCGGGCGCGAATTGATGCCAGCATACATGCGGCAATCGAAGGCGATGCGGACAGTTGGTCCGATGAATATCGTTTTTGTCGCGCTGACGGTAGCTACGCCGCCATACTGGATCGCGGCCATATTATCCGCCGCGGTGATGGGACCGCGGTGCGGATGATCGGGGCCATGCTGGATCTTACCGAACGCCAGCGCACCAGAGCGGTTTTGGCCATGAACGAGGAGCGGCTACGACTTGCAACGGAAGCGGCGGAGGTAGGCTTCTGGGATGTCGACACCGTCAATGACGTCCTCATATGGCCGCCAATCGTGAAATGCATGTTCGGGATTTCGCCCCAAGTGGCAGTGTCGATGGACGATTTTTACGAAGGCATTCACCCAGATGATCGAAGCGCAACAGAAACGGCGTTTGCCGACGCCTGTGATCCTCTCCAGCGCGCGCTCTATGACGTCGAATATCGCACGGTTGGCAAGGAGGATGGTCAGTTGCGCTGGGAGGCCGCGAAAGGACGCGGTTTGTTCGATGACGAAGGTCGCTGCGTTCGCGTTGTCGGAACCGCGATCGATGTCACCGCGCGCAAGTTCGCCGAGGCCGAACTTTTGGACCTGAACAATCATCTGGAACGACGAGTGGCGGAGGCAATTGGTGAGCGCGAAAAGGTCGAGGAAGCTTTGCGCCAGTCTCAGAAGATGGAGGCAGTGGGCCAATTAACTGGAGGCATCGCTCACGATTTTAATAATATGCTGGCGGTAATCATTGGCTCGCTCGATCTACTGGGCCGACGCCTTGGGAACGACGACGCTCGCGCGCGACGATATGTCGATGCAGCGGCAGATGCATCGCAGCGTGCAGCCATGCTTACCCAGCGGCTCCTTGCCTTCTCGCGCCAGCAACCCCTCAATCCGGAAATTCTCGATGCCAATAAACTGGTGCCGGCAATGTCTGACCTGCTCGCGCATACGCTTGGCACCGGAATTCGTCAGGAAACGGTGCTTGCAGCCGGCCTTTGGTGCACCCACGCCGACCGGAACCAGCTCGAGAGCGCGATCCTCAACCTTGCCGTCAACGCGCGCGATGCCATGTCCGATAGCGGAAGATTGACCATCGAAACGCATAACACCTTTATCGACGAGCGCTACGCTGCCGCAAATATCGGCGTTCCGCACGGGCAGTATGTCATGATTGCGATCTCAGACACAGGTGCCGGGATGGAGCCCGAAGTCATCGCAAAAGCATTTGATCCCTTCTTTACGACCAAGAGCGTTGGCAAGGGAACCGGCCTTGGCTTGAGCCAGGTTTACGGCTTTGTAAAACAGTCAGAAGGCCACATCAAAATCTATTCCGAGCCGGGCCACGGAACGACCGTCAAAATTTATCTGCCGCGTTTCGTGGGAGAGGTCGTTGAGCACGAAGTGCAAAAGTATGGCGATCTGCCCCGCGGCGAGCAAAATGAAGTGATCCTCGTCGTCGAGGATGAGCCTGCAGTGCGCCAGTTCAGTATCGATGCGCTTACGGAGCTTGGGTATCGCGTAATAGAGGCCGACGGCGGGCTGGCGGCTTTGCGCCTTCTCGACGCTCATCCCGAAATTTCTCTGCTGTTCACCGATATCGTGATGCCAGATATCAATGGGCGTAAGCTGGCCGATGAGGCGGCGCGGCGTCGTCCAAATCTCAAGATTCTTTATACGACCGGTTATACGCGCAACGCGGTTGTCCACAATGGAGTGGTCGATGCGGGCGTGGAACTGATTGGTAAGCCGTTCACTGTCGAGCAGCTCGCTGCAAAAATCCGCGCCGTTCTTGAAAGCTGATCGGCCGAGAGGATGATTTCCCCCCAGTCCGGTCGATTAATGGCTCTAGCGTTTTTGAGCTCTATCGATTTCATCCAGCACCTTTTCCAGACTGGAAATGGTGAACGGTTTGTGAAGGATGGGATGGTTCGCATACGCTGAGCCCGGTGGCGCGATAAATCCACCAGTGGTGATGACAAACGCAACGCCACGCTCGTTAAGCCTTTCGACGATGGCCTCGGACGTTTCACCATTTGCGAGATGGACATCGACAATCGCTGCGTCGACGTTGCCCTCTTCTATCTTCGCAAGCGCTGCAGTTACATTGTCGAAAGGGCCAACTGGTTCTCGTCCAAGCGCCGCGAGACAGTCTTCAAGCATCATGGAAACGAGCGGGTCATCCTCAACGATCAAAATTCTGCTTTGCATATTTTGTTCAAACGCAGTTGAGCGCAAACGTCAAGAAGTGAGTAAATGCAGTAGATTGAGCTTGGGAAAATGGCCCCGTCGATTATCCAGATCGGTCACCCCCCCCAAAAAGTGGTTCCGACCAGGAAAATGAAGCTCCTAACTTGGGCCGTCATGTCTGCCATTTGGCCACCTCTGCATCCCTTGATGCACCGAAATTGAGATAGATCAAGGAAACCAAAGAAGCGGAGCTTAGGCTCAGGACCCATTGATTTGCGTGGGTGATTATGATTCAGGCTGACGCAAGGAGCCTGAATGATGAGCGATCTATACTGGCTGACGGATGAGCAGATGGCTCGGCTTCAGCCTTTCTTCCCCAAGAGCCATGGCCGCCCTCGCGTGGATGATCGGCGGGTGCTGAGCGGTATCATCTTCGTCAATCGCAACGGGCTCAGGTGGCGGGACGCACCGCGGGAGTATGGCCCGGCCAAGACGCTTTACAACCGCTGGAAGCGGTGGAGTGACAAAGGTGTCTTCATTGCGATGATGGATGGCCTCTCGGCCAAGGGCACCGAGCGCAAAACGATCATGATCGACGCCACCTATCTCAAAGCGCACCGCACGGCATCGAGCCTGGGGGTAAAAAGGGGGGTCCGGGCCGCCTGATCGGACGCACGAAAGGTGGCATGAACACGAAGCTGCATGCCGTCACCGATGCCGATGGCCGTCCGATCAGCTTCTTCATGACGGCGGGTCAGGTGAGCGATTACACCGGAGCGGCAGCCTTGCTGGACGGCTTGCCCAAAGCACAATGGCTGCTGGGTGATCGGGGCTATGATGCCGACTGGTTCCGCGATGCCTTGCAGGAAAATGGCATTACCCCCTGCATCCCGGGACGGAAATCCCGCACGAAACCGGTGAAATACGACAAGCGCAGATACAGAAGCCGGAACCGGATCGAGATCATGTTCGGCCGCCTCAAGGACTGGAGGCGTGTCGCAACACGCTACGACAGGTGCTCAAAAACCTTCCTCTCGGCCGTCGCTCTCGCCGCTACCGTCCTGTTCTGGCTATGAGTCCTGAGCCTAGCGACGTTGAGCCTGATAGCCGGCATATGGCTTGTGCTGCACCTTCGCGATCTAGCCAGCCTTTTCTCGGCTGACGCTTCGAATGATATCGTTCGCGGTCCAGGCAGACGGAGAGCATTCCGTGCGCGAGTTTGGCTGGCCCTGATAATCTTTAACACTGGCTGGATCGCATCAATTTTAATCTGGATCTTCGTGATCGAGGGTTATGCGAACGCAGTTACCGACGCCGCAGGCTAATCTGGCACCGTTAAGACACGGCGACGCTGCCGTAGGGTTTAAGCGACTAAAGATCAGATGACCCGACCAACAGACACTCCTTGTCTTTCTGACGAGCGAGGCGGGTCAATATTGGCCGAATTCCTGTAATTTTAAGTCGATCTCACGCCTGCGTCTGAAATTCCGCAGCATGGTTCACCGAACGCTCGCACGTTGAGCGTGGTCGGCTGCGCGAGGCATTAGCAACCGGCACGGCGTGCGCCGATCTGATCCTCAACATCCTGTCGCGGCGCCGCGAACCGCCTCGACCGCTCACCATCATCATCTCCGAGGAAAGCGCCTCGCGCCATCCGCCGATCGCCGACTGCGCCCGTTACGACCAGCTGAGGACCTTCGATGCAGCGGCAAAACATGATGGAAGCGATGCGCGGGCTCAAGGCATGGCGGGCGCGTTCGACGATGCGATCACCACCGGCCTTCAGCGCCAGCGCACCACGATGGAGAAACTGACCGACCCTCTCCGCGCGTAAGCAACATCGCCATGCTGCCTCGCTCTGATACCGGATGGCGGCCGCCCGGCTGCCAGTCGGAAGGATGGAGGGTGTGTCCCTCATCTTGAGCCTTATCTTAGCTGACCATTCGGCCGCGACACAGCTGCTGGAGCGAGCGAGTCCAAACTCGCGCTCCATCACAGAACTGAAGATGTCCAAAGTCGTGAAGGCTTCACAATCCTAAACAGCTGAATTTTGTTATCTTTCATCAAGGGGAAAAAGCTATGTCCCACGACCTCATGTTCGTGGCACCCGAGCAGCGCGACGAGGTGCGTCGCAGGATCGCAGCCGTGGAACAATTCATTGCCGCGCCCGGGCGCAGGGCCGCCGAGGCGGCCGCTGCGAGACTAGGCCTCAGCACGGCCCAGTTCTACAACCTCGTCCGCGCTTGGCGGGCGAAGCAAAGACCGGAAATAATGATGGGTCGCCATTCGCCGCGCGAGATGCAATCCCGGATCGACCCATTAGTGCTCGATCTCATTGACGAGGTGATCAGCGCGGATCGCCGAGCTGCCGCCAGCGTCCTTGTCGAGCGAGTCCGTTCGTTGGCGGCGATCCGCGGTATTGAACTTCCGGACCCGAGCACTGTGGCGCGCTCCGTTCGACGCAAACGGCCGATGCTACTGACCGAAGAGCATAGGCGGGATGTCGATCTCATCATCGACCATACCGTCGTTGATCTGCCTGTCGACTTCGGTGATGGTCAAGCCCGACGCCCTCTCGTGACTGTCGTCATCGACGTCGCCTCCGAGGCTCCCGTCGCGTTGTCTATCTCCCGCTCGGTGCCGAGCCAGGCGGCCACCGCCGAAGCAATATTCGATGCGCTCCGCGGCGGCATCCGACACGCCAACGGTAGGGCAGCGAAGAGACGCATGAGCATCGTGGCGATGTCGGAGAAAGAGGGTGCCAATGTGGTCGCCACCCTGCGGCAGGCGGGTATCGATGCGGGCCTCATAATGACGGGCGCCCACGGTGGCGGGCTGGTCGTGGAATCGCTACTCGGACCGGAACCTGTCGGACTGCGGCTTAAGCAACGGCTCGTATGGCATCACGGCGAAAAGAGGTTGGCTGCAGTGCGTTCAGGTGCCCCGCCGCTGACAATCGCCGAAGCCGAGACGCTCATCAGGGGACGCCTACTTCACGGTCGTCCCACCACGGCGTTCAGCTCTTTAAGCAACCGCGACCAGGCATATCTGGCCAGGAGCTTGGCGAAGATCGCTCAAGCCGACTGAAGCGCGACCAGCGAGGCACGGATCACGGCGGCTAGACGTCCGTCGGTTACGCCACCACCAATGATGTTGGCTCGGGTCAGAGCGACAATGCGATCGACGTTGTGACGTTCAACCTCCCGCATCCAGATTCCACGTGCTTCTTCTAGCGCCACAATGGGGGCAACTCGACTCTTGAGGTATTCGTCGATGTCCATATCTGCCAGCAAGGTGCGCCGGGAATTCAACGGTATCCTGCCAATCCGCGGACCAGTCACCTGCTGGACTTGCTGACCAAAGGAAAACCCGCCAGCCCGGCCCATCACCAGTTCGCTGACATGCGGCTCCAGCGTCTGGATCAACGACTCAGCGTGTATGTCCGGTGGCAACATCCAGCCCAAACTCGGCATCGTATCGGGCTGGGGCGGCAGATCGGCCCTGTTAAGCTGAAGAAACGAAAGGCCGGCGGATAAGGCTTCGCGCTGGAGCGCACGGCCGTTATCTTTTCTGCCGAGCGCCGAGCCTAGAACGAGGCCACTAGCTGTTTCCATCAAGATGGCCGCTACCGCGAGGGCACGCTCTGTTCCGTCGAGAACAATCTGGACAGCGGTAAGGTCCAAGACCATTTCGCCACCAAATGCAGCGCGGACAAATTTGGGATCCCCAGTAAGCCGCCGACGTTCATCGCCGACTAGCCGCTGAAGGCGCTGGAGGACGGTGAGTGCGTGGTTGGCACCCGCGTCGGTCCGGACGAGATCCGGGTTCGCCTCCATGATACGCCTCGCCACATCAACGTTACGCGAGAGCGGGTTCGAGCGTAACAGGGTCTCGGCTTCTTTCCGAAGCGGACTCTCATCGCTGGCATCTACGCGCCTGCCGCTACGAGTGTCGTGCGGGACCAGACCGGCGAGCGAGTGGGTGCGCCACGCAACGCGCAAGTTGTAGAAGGCTGCGCGCTTAAGGCGAGCCAGATCGGCGAGCGGCCCGAGTGGCTCGCCCCGTTCTGCGCGCCAGACGGCTTCGAGCCGATCCAGAAGATTCTTGCGATTCGAAGCAGGAACGGCGTCCAGCACCACCCGATCCCGTTCAGAGATACCATCGGGCCACACCAAGGCGATCAGTTGCTGCTGTCGCCGCTCGATATCATCCTGAGCCTCTAAATCCATGCGGTTTGGTTAACCATGCAACTGATTAATGTCTAGTGGTATATGCCTGCTTGACGAAAGATCCCGCACCACCTACTTATCCGATGTCTAGTGCAGTTCGCCTAGAAATGATTCGGATTGGAGGTGGCGGATGCCAAAAGATCACAGCGAAGCAACAGGTGCAGACGAGACCTTCGAGCGGCCGCCAATACTGCCGCTGCCTACCGAGGCCGCCGCGCGCCTCTCGACGTGGCGTCGGCGCAAGTCTCAACGGCAGCGTCGGCCGGTGCCTATCTCGGGATTGTCCCGATGACGATCTTTGGCGGACAGGCGAGCCCCACCGCTTGGCGCATCGTCGTCGTAACATTGCGCGGCGACGGATTGCGGTCCGGCACCGTCGACGCGGTGAATCCGTCGACAGGGAATAAAGCGTCACTCCTGTTCGAGGGGCACGACGACCTGTCGGTTGACGGTCGCGAATATTGCCGCGCGGTGATGCAGGGCCAAAACCGATGACCCGCGTCAAAGCTCTGAGCAGGACGATCGAATGCGGTCTGATGGGCGAAGATCCGTCGTCGCCCGCCTGCACTGCCCAAGCAGTGAACTCGGGTGATCCCGTTCCCAAGTGGATTCTGCCCCATCCACACAGTCTCATTCCCCGAAGGCCACCGCGGTGGGTGAGCCGCGCCCCCCGTCGTGACGCGCCGCACGCGCTCCGTTCGAGAAGTGAAGGCTGGCGTAGTCCTCGCCTACGCACTGATCCTGCCGGTGGGCCCATGCGCATCAACATGACCTATAGAAATTCGTGCACGACTTCGGCCGACTTCTGCCCGACGATCGGCCACGACGTTTTCACGGAAGGCGCTTTCGAGGGGATCTATCGGGCGATCCTAACCACAGACGAAGATACCTGCGAGTTTCAGTTTCAGGTCGCGACCATCACCTGGACCACCAAGGACGGGCAGGACCGCCACTACACCTTTGACGGCGGGCGGATCACTGTGGATGGCGTCGAGCGGTGGTTCGAGATCAAGGCTCACGCCAGCTACTTCAAACTGCCCGACGTGGCCGACGTGCTGGACCAAGCGGAACGCGCACTTGCCGCACACGACATCGCTTTGGACCGAATAGATGGATCGGCGTTGCTCGATCACGTGCGGCTCCGCGCGGTAAACGGCGTTCTGCGCCATCGGAATGTTCCCTACAGCCGCCGCGATGTGGCTGCTGCGCACGATGCGATTCACCGCGCTGGTGGCGTCGCTCCGCACGGCGCTGTCGCCGCTGCCATCGGGAGGGGACAGCGCAACGCCGAGGCGATGATGTCGGCAATGCTGATCCGCCGCGAGATTGGCTTTCCGGTCAACGGCCCCGTGACGGTCGACACGCCAGTCACTCTCTTGCGCCGACCCAACCGACGCCTTTCCCGCTTCGGCACCTAGTCGTGTCTCTCCCGTGCACCATCGCCATCGGCGACATCATCCACCTCGGCGAGCGCCGGATCCGTTTCGAGGCGGATTTGGGAGACGGGGATTTGCATTTCACCGACGTGCGCACCGGCGCGCGCGTCCGCGTCGAGGATCCTGACACTGGCGATCCGTCCAGCACGACCATCGAGTGGCTATTGAGATCTTTGAAAGCAGGGCAGATTTATTATCAACGCGCTAGCGAGCCCCGGCCCGATGATCGTCGCGGAGACCTGACGCAAGTGGACGAGGACGCCGCCGACACAATCGATCCACTTACGTCTTGGCGCAGAACATGGGTGCGAGAGGCACGCGCGAATAAGGTGAAGTGCGAGGCGGCCTGCAAGGCTTTCATCGCTCATAGTTACGAGCGAATCTCTAGCGAATACCGCGAGCGGAAGGGACGGACATACAAACGTCCGGGAGCCAGCACGCTCAAACGGTGGATCATCAGAACCCCACAAGATTTCGCGCCGGGCGCCCACGTATCAAAGGCTGGTCGCCAGAAGGGGCAGTCTCAACTGACAAACGCAGAAGATGCTCTTGTCCACGAAGCCGCGCTCTACTTCTGGGCGGACAAAGGCGCGTCGATCGTCGACGCCGAGGCTGTCATGGCGCGAGGATGGAACTCATTGAAACTTAAGGGCGATATTGACCTTGGAGAGAAGAGACCTTCCTATGAGGCGGTCCGCCTCCGCGTCTGGAGCATTGCCACCTTCGCGACCGTCTTTGAAAAGTTCGGACGAGAGCGGGCCGAAAAGATGTTTGGAGCGGTCGGCGAACCGATCGAAGTTCATCGCGCATTCCAGCGGATATTCGTCGACGGAACCGAACTCGAGCAGGTGTGCCTCTTCGGTGAAGACTGGCAGCTGCCTGGAGGCAAGATGAAGTGCGTAGGCGCGATGGACGCCTTCTCGACCTTTGTCTTCGATCCGACAATTTTTGCCGGTCCCTACCGCGAGGAGATGTCGATCGAGGCGCTGTGCCGAGTAATGACGCCACCGGATCATCTCACGGAGGAACAACTGGCGTTTCATCCATACGTTGGATGGACGTTCGGAATTCCCGAAGCATGGACGCCTGACAATGATCGGACGCTGATAGGACCCGCCTATATTCCCGCGCTGCTGGACTTGGGTTCGCGGTTAGAGCTGCCCGCAACTTACCATTCGGACGCAAAAGCACCTCTGGAGTGGTGGTTCGGGTGGCTAAAGTCACGCCTCAAGGGATTGCCCGGCACCGTTCTTTCGCCACGCCACAGCCGCGATATCAAGCAGGATCCGGTCAATGGCGCGGAAATGGTATCGAGCCAGCTTGTCTACGCCGTCCGGGCCTTAACCTGGGAATACAACACCACTCCCGTGGAGCGGCTCAACTGGCGTTCGCCGTTCGACGTGCTGATCGCCAGTATGATCGCCAACGGTTCTGCAACCCTAAGCAACCCCCAGCGTATCCGGGCCGAAATGGAGAAAACGGTCAACGACCGCGTCCTAGCCGACGATGGACTTGAATACGACGGAATCCAGTATCGCGGGCCCGAGGTGGAGGACATCCTTCGTCGGAACTACCACGCCGTTGCATCTTCTCGTGACGGTCATGAACCCGTCCGACTAAAGGTGTCGATCCGAACCAATGAGGCAAACATCGATTACATCCGTGTTTGGCACGACGACGCGAGGCAGTTCGTGAAACTGTGGTCCACGCAACCGACCTACACAAATCTGCTTAGCCGATGGGAGCACGACGAATATCGCCGGATGGCCAAGGCGCGTAAGGAAAGATTCGATTCGGAGGGACAGCGAGTGCGGTCTCGGACTCGCAGTCTTGAGCAGATCGACGAACAAGCGCCGAAGATGGCGTTCCGTCGGCGTTCAAAGATGTTTACACTTTCGCAGTGCGAGGAGGTCCGCCAGCGCTCGGGCGCGCGCGCGCGCCGCCCTGGATTTCTAACATTTCCAGAGCATTTTGTCATTGTCGAGACGTCCACCGTTATGCGCGGCGATCCCGGAAAGCCGCCGCCCGGTCCGAAGAAGGAAACTGGCGGAGGCCCGCCCGGCAAGCAGTTCGCAGCCCCCAAGCGTGACGGCCGTCGCGGCATCTCGCCGGAGCGGCGGCACCCAGAAGACGACATGCAAGACGCCGCAAGCAACAGCATTGACTGGGATGCGCTGAGCCACGTGGCACCCGACGACGAATATGACGAAGAGGACTGAGTATGGCCAAAGATCCACTCGGAAAGCGGCCCCGCCCGCTCACTGGCAGACGCTTCGCCGACTATGCCGATCAGGAAACACAGTTACGAGAGGCGAAGATGCGAAAAGTTGTGAAGAATATATGGGTCGAGCACCCGCCGCAGGCAAACGTGATCGGCCGTATCCTCGCATACCGCTTCGCCACCCTTGAGGGTGCGGAAATTGGCGGGCAAGACGGACTATGCTTCAGCCAGGACAGTCAGATCGGCAAAACGGCCACTGTCACGCGCGTGAAGCACATTCTCGCCGAGGAACGCGCCGCGAGGGGTGAGTTGCCGAATCCTTATCAGATCATCGTCGTGGGCCTCGATCAGAAGACGTCACTCAAGAGTGTTCTGCAGGACGTCCTGATACAGATGGAGGACCCAGATTGGGATTATGGCACCGAGAAGCAGCTCAGGCAACGGATCCGTAAGTTCGTCAAACGTCTCGGCGTTGAACTGATAATTATCGACGAATGCCAGCACTTACAGAAGGGCGGGAATGACGTTGCCGACGTGACGGACGCCTTTAAACGCTTCCTCGACATGGGCATCGCACCGTTGGTGTTAGTGGGAAACCTCGATGCTAAGCGAGTGTTCGATCGCAATCCGCAATTCCGCGCCCGTCTTGGGCTCCCGCTGACACTGCCCGCGCTCGATGTTAAGAAGCGCACCGCGGACGCCGTGCACTTCCGCAACTTCGTCATGGGTTTCGATGCGGCACTCGCGCAATTGGAGGCCTTCGGTAAAACCTCAGATCTTTCCGCCCCCGCCATGCTCGACGCCTTGCAGGAGGCATCGGGCGGATATTTTGGCCGCGTGGCACGGATAATCCAAAACGCGGCGATTCATGCAGCGGCCAGGGGAGCGCAGTTCATCGAGGCCTACGACCTCAGCTGTGTTGTTCGCGACTACGCCATCCCCGCAGGTTGGGTCGGCGACGATCCTTTTTCGACGCCTAATGTCTGATCATCTCGTTAGGAAACCCGACAGCAGCCTGGTGTCTTCCACGACGGACGTAGCGTTTGATTGTGGATCGGGCTTTGACACCAAGAAGCGTGGGCCGAGGGGCGTGCGCAACCGCAATGCTTTGCCACCTGGGCGGCGAATCCTTCGCCGCAACGTAAAGCGTCCGCACCTACACGCGTCGGGATGGAGCGTCCCCGAACGCAAGATGAAGATCGGCCAACCGCTTCGCTTTCCGACGATTCCGGAAGAATACGAAAGCCTAATCGGGCTCGTGGCGCGGGCTACTGCAGACCATGTG
This sequence comes from Sphingomonadales bacterium, assembly GCA_017309275.1. Classification (GTDB taxonomy): domain Bacteria; phylum Pseudomonadota; class Alphaproteobacteria; order Sphingomonadales; family Sphingomonadaceae; genus Sphingopyxis. Next base: position 61,899 of record JAFKLT010000041.1, read on the forward strand.
CTGCTCGACCTGAACAGGGTGCTTCGTCGGGCAGGCATAAGCATGGACCGGCCCGGATACCTTACTCGACTCGATTCAGCCACGTTGGAACGCCTCGCTCCCATCATCGGCTGCCCGGTCGAAGAGGTATTGTCTCGAACGATGTGGACCATGTTGCCTCATGCGAAAGCCAGGCGCGCTAGGCTGCGGGCCAACCACCTCAGCGTGTGGGACATAGAGACCGAGCACCGCAGGATTTCTCCGCTCGCGATTCTCGCTGGCTCCCGCCACCGCGAGTCATGGCTTCTCCGGATACTGCCATATTGCTCTGTCAGTTTCGAACTCCTTCGATCGGACTGCTCAGAATGCAGTGCGCCTTTGCGATGGAAGAAGTCCGTTGGGATAGATGTCTGCGAGACATGCGAACAGGTGGTCGGACCCACCGACGCCGCGTTGCTAGACGAGGAAATGAGGTCAGATTATGCGCTGTTCGCACGCCTCATTTCTGGTCGAGTCGAAGTGCGCAAGAAGGCTTTTAGCGAACTGAGCCCTGCCGTCCAAGACTTGGATGTTGAAACCCTGATCCGAATGGTCATAGGCATAGGGGCCTGCTTCCACTTAAAGGACCGCTTCGTAAATCGAAAGTCGATCCACAGACTTCCGCCCGCCCAGCAGGCTGCCATTATATCGACCGGCACCGAAATTCTGAGGGAATGGCCCGGCGCGCTGCAGCTCCGGTCACAAGAGGAGGCCACCCGGCTAATTGCGGGTGGCAGCGATTACCGAAAGCTGCGGGCCAGATTGCAAAAGCTGGGCCATCGGTGGTTCGTAAGCCAAAAACAAGCAGACCTCATACGTGACGCGCTCCCCGACATATTTTGCAACGTGCAACGCAGCTTCAAGCCTCTTTCGGACACGCTTCTGCGCCGTGAAGCGGGCAAACTCCTTGGCTTGGCCGTCAGGCATGTCGATTTGGTTGATGCCGGGCTTCTTGCGGCGGAGGAACTGGGAGGAGGCGCAAATCGAAGGTTTCGTTTCGATCGTTCGGTCGTGGAGGCGCTACGCAGGCGTATAGACGGATCAATTTCAATGGCCCTGTTTGCGCGGCAGACCTATCTTCCGACCTACGCGATCGAGAATCTTTGTGACCATGGGATACTCGAGCGCGAAAGTGACCCAGCACTGTTTCACCTTCGCCATGGCTCCAGCATCACCCGGACGTCCATCGAGTCGCTTCGCGCGGCGATATTCGAATTGGAACGCGGCACAGCCCCGAGCGATGCCGTCCCGCTCGGGACCGCCACGCGGCGGATTGGAGGCCGCTTAAAGCCATGGGCCGATATCGTAGTCGCATTGCGAGACCGGTCGCTTACGTGCTGGATAGCTCCCAACGCGACTTCGGAGACACCCTGGCTACGCAGCATCCTGATTGCGCCTCCCCAATTCGCTCAGTTCGACAATATCGCGATGACCGAGCCACCCGGACAAAGCCCACGATCGCTCGCCGACTGTTCGTTGTCCGATGCAAAGGAAATTCTCAACCTTCGAGGCACACCATCAGTTGATCTTCAGGACGTCTTCGCAAAAGAAATCGCGGCATGCGATCAACGGGGCCCGCGCAAGGCAGTTCCGATGGCGAAGGTCCTCGAGAAGGCTGAACAAGAAATCGGCATCGGCGAGATCTGTGCACGTGCTAATTGGAACGCGCGTCAGGCAAAATGGGCGCTGGCACTCTTCGCGAATGATCGCACGGCATGCGGGTGGAACCGCGCCGCAATCGAGAAATCGGGGGTTTTGGAGACGCAAATTAACTGGAGCGTCAGAGCGCATCGCCGCGATCCAAGGACGTTGGGGTCGTGATAGCTTGTAACCGGTCGTATTAGGTCAAATTAGCTTGTAGCCTGTCAGCTTGTTCTACCCAAGGAACGTGGGTCGTTTCAAGATTGGGCGAAGGGGCCGGATGAACATGACGGGTCGCCCACTTTGGCTTCGCTCGGGGAAAGACCTATAAGGCCGTGCGCGTCGTCACAGACGCGGCGGCCGGAATGCTGTGAGGGGACCACATGGCAAAACGTGACTATCTCGACACATTGATGCGCGATCTGGAATCGCACACCGAGGTGCGGCGGTTCGGCAGCGGATGGCTTTCGGGCTTTTTCGGCCTGTTGTTCGCGATCAGCGGCTTTTTCATGGTGATCGCGCTCCGCTTTCCGGAATGGTTCGCGACGCCCGAGCTCGAGATCGTCAAGAATTGGACCGGTTTTCGCGGCGCGGTGCACCTGGTCCTGCTTGTCAGCTATGGCCTGTCGCTGCTCAGCCTGCTGCTGCGTCCGCGCAAGGTGCTGGGGCTGACCGCGCTGATGATCGGGCTTGGCGCCGCATTGATCGGCGGGTCGAACGTCCAGCCGCAGGAAACGCGCGACTGGGGTGTTTTCTTTGGGCTCGATTTCTTCGTCGTGAACCTGTTGATCACTGGCTTCATGTTCGCGCCGCTCGAACGTGCCTTTCCGCACCGCCGCGCGCAGCGGCTGTTTCGCACCGAATGGCGCGAGGACCTGTTCTATTATCTTGTCAGCACGATGTTCGTGCAGGTGCTGGGCTTTCTGGCGCTGGCGCCGCAGCTGTTCGTCAATGAGCATACCAACAGCTGGGACGCATTCCGCGCGGGCGTCGCGTCGCTGCCGTGGATCGTACAGTTCCTGATCGTCCTCGTCGCCTCCGACATGGTGCAATATTGGTTCCACCGCACCTTCCACCGCTATCCCTTCCTGTGGGGCTTTCACGCGGTGCATCACAGCGCGAAGTCGATGGACTGGCTCGCGGGGTCGCGGATGCACTTCGTCGAGATCATCCTGTTGCGCGCGATCACCTCGCTGCCGCTCTTTACCCTTGGCTTCAGTCCGTCGGTGATGCAGGCCTATATCGGCTTCGTCTATGTCTGGTCATCGCTGCTCCATGCGAATGTCGGGGGCAATTTCAACCGGCTGGGCCATTGGATCGCGACGCCGCGTTTCCACCACTGGCACCACGGGCTGGAGCGCGAGGCGTTCGACGTGAATTTCGCGATCCATTTCCCCTGGATCGACAAATTGTTCGGTACCTTTCACCTGCCGAAGGACCGCTGGCCCGAAAATTACGGCATTCCCGAAGATGTGCCGAAGAAATATTGGGGCCAGTTCCTCTATCCCTGGACGCGCACCGGCAAGAAGACCGACGAGGCAACGCCGGAGTAATTCTTTGTCGTTGCACGGGCCGGGTAGGGCAATCTGTCCGCTTGCCAGCGTCGCGGCCGCGCCATAAGGCGCGCGGCGTGAGCCCGCTCGCCGCCTTCCGCCGTCCCGGCATCCTGCTGCTGTTGCCGCTGATCCTCGCGCTCGCCGCGCGGGTGTTCGTCGCGCCGGGGTGGATGATCGAGAGCGATGCGGCGGGCTCGATCACGGTACGCGTCTGTTCGGATCCGACGAATCCCGGCGGAACGATGACGATCGCGCTGGAAAAAGCGGGCGATCATAAGATGGGCGAAGGACAGCAGCATTGCCCTTGGGGCGCGCTGGCCGCCGCGCCGATCGTGCCCGACGTGCCTGTCCTGCCCGCGCCGTCTTCTGCGGCCGAGCCGGCCCCCGTCGCCATCCCATCACTTGGCTATGCGCCCGGGATCGCATCGCCGCTTCCGCCGAGTACCGGGCCACCCCTCTTCGCCTGATTCAGCCTGAAACGCCGCCCGCGCACGAAGCGCGGCGCGGACCCATGCCTGTATCCAGGGAAGATTTCCGATGAACAATAATGCCACCCGTGCGGCGCCGCTGCTTGCGCTCGCCACCTGCTTTGCCGTTTCTCCCGCCCATGCGGCGGAAGAGGCCGATTCCGCGATCATCGTTACTGCGCCGATCGCCAGCGATGCCGCCGAACAACGCGCCGCCCGCACGCCGGGGGGGACCGACGTCGTTTCCTATGAAGATTATGCCGACAAGACGGTCGTCAGCTTGCGGGACACGCTCGCCTTTTCGCCGGGCGTCTATCTTCAGCCGCGTTACGGGCAGGAGGTGCGCATCTCGATCCGCGGGTCGGGCCTGTCGCGGGGCTTTCACATGCGCGGCCTCACGCTGCTGCAGGACGGGGTGCCGATCAACCTCGCCGACGACAACGGCGATTTCCAGGAGCTCGAGCCGATCTTTTTCGATCATCTGGAGGTCTATCGTGGCGCGAACGCGCTCCGCTTCGGTTCGGGGACGCTCGGCGGCGCGGTCAATGGCGTGACGCCGACGGGACGCAGCGCCGAGGGCCTGTATCTGCGCGGCGACGCCGGGAGCTTCGGCATGGTGCGCGGCCTCGTCTCCGCGGGCGTGGCGAGCGATCGGGTCGATGCGTGGGGAGCGGTGAGCGCCGACCGTTCGGATGGCGACCGCGACCATGCCAAGCGGCGCAGCCTGCGATTTCACGGCAATGTCGGGCTGAAGCTGAGCGATGTGGCGACAAGCCGCTTCTATGCCAGCGTCAATGCGATCGACCAGCAACTGCCCGGCGCGCTGACCCGCGCCGATGCGCTGGCGACCCCGCGCAAGGCCGCGGCGGCGAGCATCGCGGGCGATCAGGCGCGCGACATCGATTCGCTGCGCCTGCAGAACCGGACCAGTTTCGACTGGGGTGCGCTGACGCTGGATGTCGGCGGGTTCGTGAACGCCAAGTCGCTTTATCATCCGATCTTTCAGGTCGTCGATCAGGAGAGCGTCGATCGCGGCGGCTTCTTTCGTCTCGACTATGACGGCGGCATGGTCGCGGCAACTTTCGGCGGCGAGCTGCGCGTCGGCGACGTCAACTCGAAGCGCTTCGTCAATGTGTCGGGAAAGCGCGGCGCCAAGACCTTCGACGCCAAGCAGGATGCGCGGACCGCAACGCTCTATGGCGAACTGCGGTTGACCCCGGTCGAGACGCTGACGCTGGTTGCGGGCGGCATCTATGCCGACGGGATGCGGCGACAGGCGATCGCCTTCAACAGCGCTGCGCCCGCACAGGCCGGGACGATCGGGCGCGCCGACTTCAGCGCTTTCTCGCCGAAGGTCGGATTGCTGTTCGAACCCGTCGACGCGGTGCAAGTCTATGCCAATTACAGTCGTTCGGTCGAATTCCCCGGTTTCAACGAGCTGGCGCAGATCGCGACCTTCGTTCCGCTGGACCCGCAGCGTGCCTGGACGGCCGAGGTCGGGACGCGCGGCAAGACCGGGCAATGGAGCTGGGACGTCAGCCTCTATCGCGCCGACATCAAGGGCGAGATGCTGCAGTTCACGGTCGGGCCGGACATTCCCGCCTCGACCTTCAACGCGGCACGCACGCGGCACGAAGGGGCCGAGGCGGCGCTCGAATGGCACCCCGCCGACTGGCTGCGTTTGCGACAGGTCTATGCCTATAGCCATTTTCGCTTTCGCGGCGATGCCGAGTTCGGGAACAATCGGCTGCCGGTGGTGCCGCGCCACGTCTATCGCGCCGAGCTTCGGCTAGGCACTGATGCGCTGCACGTCGCGCCGACCCTCGAATGGGTGCCGCAGGGGCCGTTCGCCGACTATCGCAACCAGGTGCGGACGCCCGGCTATGCGCTGGTCGGCATGACCGGCGGCCTGCGCGTCGCGGACGGCGTCGACGCCTTTGTCGACATTCGCAACATCGCCGGCAAGAAGGCGATCGGCGACATCAGCGCGGCGATCGCGGTGACGGCGGCGTCGGCGATCTATTATCCGGTCGAGCGGCGCGCGATCTCTGCCGGTCTGCGCGCGCGCTTTTAGGGCAAGGCGATCCTCTCCGTCGCTTCGCGGCGGGGAGGGTCGGCGCTATGGTCGTTCGATCGACTCGCAATCCAGTTTCATTTGTAACTATTTCATGCTAGGCTCCCGCCCATGACGGATGGCTTTACCCATGTTCACGAAGTGCCGCCGCCGGGTGCCGCGGCCGACTGGACGATTTCGCAGAATTGGGATGCTTTCACCGCCGACGAGCATGCGATGTGGGACCGGCTCTTTGCGCGCCAGTCGGCGATGCTGCCCGGACGCGCGTCGGAGGCTTTCCTGCGCGGCATCGATGTGCTCCGGCTCGAAAAGCCGGGCATTCCCGACTATCGGGAACTCAACGCACGTCTGACCGATGCCACGGGTTGGCAAGTCGTCGCGGTGCCGGGGCTTGTCCCCGACGACGTGTTTTTCGACCATCTCGCCAACCGGCGTTTCCCGGCGGGCAATTTCATCCGCACGCCCGAACAACTCGACTATCTGCAGGAACCCGACGTCTTTCACGATGTGTTCGGCCATGTTCCGATGCTCGCCGATCCGGTGTTCGCCGATTATATGGTCGCCTATGGCGAGGGCGGGCTGCGCAGCCTGCAGTTCGACGCGCTCAAGCAGCTTGCGCGGCTGTACTGGTACACGGTCGAATTCGGGCTGATCCGCGAAGCGGGCGGCCTGCGCATCTATGGCGCCGGGATCGTCTCTTCCTATGCCGAAAGCGTGTTCGCGCTGGACAGCGACAGCCCCAATCGTATCGGTTTCGACCTCGCGCGCGTGATGCGGACCGACTACCGGATCGACGATTTCCAGCAGAATTACTTCGTCATCGACAGCCTGGGCCAGCTGCTCGACACGACGGTCAATACCGACTTCGCGCCGCTCTATGCCGCGAACGACGCGCTGCCGCCGATCGCCATCGCCGACATTCTGTCGGGCGACGAGGTGATCACGCGCGGCACGCAGGATTATGCGACGGCAAAAGCCTGAGGGTCACCAGCTTCCGAAGCTGGCATCCGAGGGGCTGGCACGGTGGAAAGCGCGTTCCTTGCGTCGCCAGCCATAGCGCCGGCGCTTCACGAGTAGCAGACAAGGCCATTCGGCGCTGCCGCCGCGCGCGACCAGGCGAAAGCCCTGCGCGCGATAGGCGGCCAGCACCGGTTCCATCTGACGCGCGATCAGTCCGGCGAGGATCGCATGACCGCCGGGCGCGGTGACGCTGGCAATGTCCGGTGCGAGCGTGATCAGCGGCCCGGCCAGGATATTCGCGATGACCAGGTCATAGGGCGCGCGATGCTTGATCGAGGGATGGTCGGTACCCGGCGCGACCGCCAGTGCCAGTCGCCCGCCGCCGCGGCCGAGCGGCACGCGATTGATGCCGGCATTGTCGCGCGTGACGAAGATGCTGGCGGGATCGATGTCGGATGCGATCGTCCTGGCGCGCGGCCAAAGTGCCATCGCAGCGAAGGCCAGCAGGCCGGTTCCGGTGCCGATGTCGGCGATGTTGCGCGGGGTCGTGCCCTGGCGTTTAAGCTGGTCGAGCATCGCGAGGCAGCCCGCGGTCGTGTCGTGCCCGCCGGTGCCGAAGGCCTGGCTGGCGTCGATCAGAAAGGGGGTGCTGCCCGGCGGCACGCGGTCGGCATAGCTGCTGGTATGGACGAAGAAGCGGCCGGCTTGCACCGGTTCCAGCCCCTGCTGCGACAGCGTGACCCAATCCTGCTCGACCAGTTCTTCGACGATCGGCTTCGTGCCGCTTGCGCTGGGAACCAGCGACTGGAGCAGAGTCAGCAGCGCCGCGCCCGGTCGGTCGTCCATATAGGCGTCGAGCTGCCACCGACCGGCATCCTCGTCGATCTCGCGCGTCACGACAACGGGTGACTCGGGCATCGCGTCGAGTTCGGGGATTTCGCCCGACAGCGCCTCCGCTTCGGCGCGGGTACAGGGGAGTGAGACGAGCCAGCTCATCTAGCGTACATAGCTCGCGCCGTTGACGTCGAGAACCGCGCCCGTCATCGACGCGGGCGCGTCGAGCGCACACCAGCGTGCCATCTCGCCGACCTCTTCGGGCAGGGCGACGCGGCCCAGCGGAATATCGGTATGCACTACGTCGCCGCTCGCCAGATAGTCGTCGGCCATGCCGGTCTTCGTAAAACCGGGGCAGATGGCGAAGGCGAGAATATCGTCCTTCGCATAGGCGCGCGCGATCGTCTTGGTCATCGCGACCATGCCCGCTTTCGATGCGGCGTAATGCCAATGTTCGGCGCTGTCGCCGCGATATGCCGCGCGGCTGGCGATGTTGACGATGCGGCCGGCCTTTCCGCTGGCCTGCCAATGCTGGACGGCGCGGCGACATAGCAGGGCGCTTGCCGTCAGATTGACCTGCATCGTGCGGTTCCAGTGCGCGAGCCAGTCGGCATCGCTTTCGTCGATCGGGCTCGCCTCGAATATGCCGGCGTTGTTGATCAATATGTCGATACGGCCGTCGAGCCGATCGAGGCTGGCCTGCCACAGCGCCTCGGGGGCCGTGGGGTCGGCCAGGTCGCCGTCGGCGCTCGACAACGCGACGATTTTCGTCGCATCGCCGCGCAGCGCCTCGGCAATGGCGGCGCCGATGCCGCGGCTTGCGCCGGTAATCACTATATGGCTTTGCATGACCGGGGCTTTAGAGCCCCCGATCAGCCTGCGCTAGAGCAGTTCCCCAGCTCAGGCGACGCGGCGGCTGAATTCGCTGGCGGCCTTTTCCAGCGACTGGAGGCGGTCGCCCATCTTCGCGAATTCCTCGCTCAGCGTGCTGATCTCGCCCGCGACCATGCCCGAATCGTTGCGGATCGACGCGATCGTCGACGACATGGAGTCGGCGGCAAGCGCGGTTTCGTCGACCGCCGCGGTGATCGAGGTGACCGTCTGCGCCTGCGCGTCCATCGCATCGCGGATGCGCTGCGCCGAGGTCTGGACCTCGACGATCGTCGCCTGGATCGACTGGTTCGCCGACACCGATCCGCGCGTGGCTTGCTGGATCGCGGTGATCTTGCCCGCAATATCGTCGGTGGCGCGCGCGGTTTCGTTCGCGAGGCTCTTCACCTCCTGCGCAACGACCGCGAAGCCGCGACCCGATTCGCCCGCGCGGGCGGCCTCGATAGTGGCGTTCAGGGCGAGCAGGTTGGTCTGGCCCGCGATCTCGCGGATCAGGCCCAGGATCGATTCGATCGATTCGGCGTGGCGCGACAGCGCTTCGGACATCGCAACCGCTTCTCCGGCCTGTTCGGACGCACGCGTTGCAACGCTGGCGGAGGCCTCGACCTCGCTGCGCGCGTCCTCGATCGCGCGGATCAGGCCCGCGGCGGTCGAGGCGGCTTCGCGCATCGCGATCGCCGATTGTTCGGACGCGGCGGCGACTTCGCTCGTCTTGGCGATCATGCCCTTGGCGGCCTGATCGGCCGAAGCGGCTTGCCGCGAAAGCTGTTGGCGCGCGGCGTCGGTGTCCTGGACCAGCGAGGCGATCGAGCGGTCGAAATCGCCCGCCAGCGACTGGCGTTCGGTCGAGATGACGGCGCGGTCGAGCTTGGTCGCATAGCGCTGCATGATATCGAACTCGAGCAAAGCAAGCCGGTTGATCGCGCTCGTCAGCCGGGCCTGGCGCTGCGTATCGCCCGCGCAGGCGTCGATCACGAATTCGATCGTCAGGCGCAGGCTTTCGGCGATGCACGACATCACCGACGCGAGCGGCAGCTTCACGCGGCGCGCCATATGCGTGTTCTGACACGCGATCGTCGCGACATCCTGTCCCGCCGCATCGCGATATTTTGTCTCGGTGTGGCGGGCGCTGCCTTTTATGTAGGAGTCTAGTAGTTCGCCAACGACCTGTCGGTCGATGCTGGGTAACGCGTTGAAAGCACTCCAATAAGCGCGCGCGATATGCTCCTCGCGACCAGCGATGATTGCGTAGATTTCGGCGGCATCGGCAGCCAGGCGGCCGTCGAGGTCGTAGAAGGGGAAGCGATCCGCCATCAGCACGGGATCGATCTGCTGCTTATGAATCGGATTTTCCTTCACCATGATCCTGCTTCCCTGACCAATCTTCGGACGCGTGAATCTGTCGCTCACCTGTCGTCCGCGAAATACGTCATCCGGATATGCCGAAGGGATGGTAAAAGCGGTGTTAACCAGCCGCCGAAATTTTCGGGCGCGGCGGCGTCAGCCGGCGGTGATCGGATACCCCTCGAACCCCTTGATCGTGCGTAGCGCGAAGGCGCTGTGCATCGCGGCGACGCCGGGCAGGCGCGAGAGGCAATGGCGATGCAGCCGGTCGAAATCGGCGACATTGCGCGCCGCGACGCGCAGCCGATAGTCCGACGCGCCGGACAGAAGCTGGCACTCGAGGATTTCGTCGAAGCTTTTGACCGCGCTTTCGAAGGCGCTGAGCGCCTCCTCGCTCTGCGAGGTCAGGCTGATGTCGACGAACACGTCGAGCTCCATCCCGATGCGGGCGGGATCGAGCCGCGCGGCATAGCCGGTGATGACGCCTTCCGCCTCCAGCGCGCGGATGCGGCGGTGGCAGGCGGACGCCGACAGCCCCACCCTGTCGCCAAGCTCCGCGACGGGCTTAGGGCCTTCGCGCTGCAGAAGGTTGAGCAGCTTTGCGTCGATTCGATCAAACATATTGCGCACCTGGAATATATGACGCGAAAATATTGCGCGTTTTCGGCGAAAGTAAAGAGGATTTGCAAGCAAATCTTGCCCATAGGCTGTTATGTTTATCCGAAGGTTCCGGGTGCCGAAAATTCGGCGCTGACGGCTGAGCCGAATGGAGAGCAGCAATGATCATCGGTACTCCCAAGGAAATCAAGAATCACGAATATCGCGTCGGCCTGACGCCCGAGAGCGCGCGCGAACTGATCGTCCACGGCCACCGCGTGCTGGTGCAGACCGGCGCGGGCGAAGGCATCGGCGCGCACGACCGCTTCTATGAGCAGGCGGGCGCAGAAATCGTCGCCACCGCCGAGGAAATCTTCGCCACCTGCGACATGGTCGTGAAGGTCAAGGAACCGCAGCCGGTCGAGCGCGCGATGCTGCGCCCCGGGCAGATCCTCTACACCTATCTCCACTTGGCGCCCGATCCCGAGCAGACGCGCGACCTGATGAAATCGGGCGCGGTGTGCATCGCCTATGAAACCGTCACCAGCCCGCACGGCGGCCTGCCGCTGCTGAAGCCGATGAGCCAGGTCGCGGGGCGCATGTCGATCCAGGCGGGCGCGACCGCGCTGGAAAAGGCGCATGGCGGCCGCGGCGTGCTGCTGGGCGGCGTGCCGGGCGTGGCGCCGGGCAAGGTGTGCGTGATCGGCGGCGGCGTCGTCGGTTTCAACGCGGCGCAGATGGCGGCGGGCCTGGGCGCCGACGTGACGATCCTCGACCGCGATCCCGAAGTGCTGGAACGCGTCGGCACCTTTTTCGAGGCGCGCGCCAAGACGCGCTTTTCGAACCGCGCGAACCTGGCCGAATGCGTCGCCGAGGCCGATCTGGTCATCGGCGCCGTGCTGATCCCCGGGGCCGAGGCGCCGAAGCTGGTCGGCCGCGACATGCTGAAGACGATGCGCCCGGGCTCGGTCCTGGTCGACGTCGCGATCGACCAGGGCGGCTGTTTCGAGACGAGCCACGCGACGACGCACGCCGATCCGACCTATGTCGTCGACGGCATCGTCCATTATGCGGTGGCGAACATGCCGGGCGCGGTCGCGCGCACCAGCACCTATGCGCTCAACAACGTCACCCTGCCGCACGCGCTGCGCATCGCCGATCTGGGGTGGAAAGAAGCGCTGCGGCGCGACGTGCATCTTGCGCAGGGACTCAACGTCTGGAATGGTAAGGTCACGTTCGAGGCCGTAGCGGAAGCGGTGGGAACGGACTATGTGCCTGTGGATCAGGCACTCGCCTGATAACAAGGACTTAGACGATGACCGATCAAGCTCCCCCGCCCCCTCACGACGAAGACGAGGAAAATGAGGTGCTGCGCGCCGCGCGCGAGCAGCAGGCGCAGAAGGAGGCCGCAGAGGCGACCGAGGCTGCCGACCGGCAGGCGGCGGCCAAGGGCGGCAAGAAGATCGGCTGGAAGGCCGCGGCGGGCATCGGCGTCGGTTCGGCGGCGGTGCTGGCCGCGCTGCTCTATGCGAACCGCGACAAGCTGAAATAAGCCGTCGCCATGACACGCGCCGTCCCCGCACTCGCCGGGGCGGCGCGCAATCATTTATCTTCATTCCTTGCTCCCTAAGCAATTGCATATCGCGCCCACGGCGCTAAACCGGCGCCCATCGACCACTAGAGTCACAAAACGGGGCTGATATGGCTGGCAAGGAACCGAGCGCGCGACCGCTCTCGCCGCACCTTCAGGTGTATAAATGGGCGCCATCGATGGCGGTCTCGATCCTTCACCGCGCGAGCGGCGACGGACTCGCCATCGTGGGGGCGCTGATGTTCCTGTGGTGGCTGGGCGCCATCGCCGCGGGGCCGGACGCCTATGCGGCCTTCGTCGCCTGCGTCTGGCACGATCCGGAGGCGGGGACCTTTCACCAGATCACCAATATCCTGGGCAAGGTCGTGCTGATCGGCCTGACCTGGGCCTTTTTCCAGCATCTCTTCTCGGGCCTGCGCCACTTCGTGCTCGACACCGGCGCGGGATACGAGCTGAAGACCAACAAGCTGTGGTCGTTGCTGGTCATCCTGGGCGCGGTCTTCGCGACGGCGGCGACCTGGCTCTATCTCTTTGCGGAGGCGCTCAATGGGTAACGGTACGCGCCTTGGCCGGGTGCGCGGGCTTGGCTCCGCACAGCACGGCTCCCAGCATTGGTTGCAGCAGCGCCTGACCGCGCTCGGCAACATCCTGCTCGTCACCTGGTTCGTCGTCTCGCTGATCCGCCTGCCGCTGACCAGCTATGCCGACGTGCATCGCTGGGCATCGAACCCGACGGCGGCGCTGGCGCTGATCCTGCTGGTGGTCAGCGTCTTCTGGCACCTTCGCCTCGGCCTGCAGGTGCTGATCGAGGATTATGTCCATGGCGAAGCGACGCGCCTGCTCGCTCTCGTCCTTTTGAATTTCTACGCGATCGGCGGCGCCGCCTACGGCATCTTCGCCATTGTCCGCATCGCGCTGGCGCCCGTGGCGCTCGGCCCGGGGGGCATGTAAGATGACCGAAGCCTACAAGATCATCGACCATATCTACGACACCGTCGTCGTCGGCGCCGGCGGCTCCGGCCTGCGCGCCACGATGGGCAGCGCCGAGGCCGGCCTGAAGACCGCCTGCATCACCAAGGTGTTCCCGACGCGCAGCCACACCGTCGCGGCGCAGGGCGGCATCGCCGCCTCGCTGGGCAACAACAGCCCCGACCATTGGCAATGGCATATGTACGACACCGTCAAGGGGTCGGACTGGCTGGGCGACCAGGACGCGATCGAATATATGGTGCGCGAGGCGCCGGCCGCGGTTTACGAGCTGGAACATGCGGGCGTGCCGTTCAGCCGCAACGCCGACGGAACCATCTATCAGCGTCCGTTCGGCGGCCATATGCAGAATATGGGCGAGGGCCCGCCGGTGCAGCGCACCTGCGCCGCGGCCGACCGGACCGGTCACGCCATGCTTCACGCGCTATATCAGCAGAGCCTGAAATATGACGCGGACTTCTTCATCGAATATTTCGCGCTCGACCTGATCATGGAAAATGGCGAGTGCCGCGGCGTGATCGCGCTGTGCATGGAGGATGGCAGCATCCACCGCTTCCGCTCGCAGGCGGTCGTGCTCGCGACGGGCGGCTATGGCCGCTGCTATTTCACCGCGACGTCGGCGCACACCTGCACCGGCGACGGCGGCGGCATGGTGCTGCGCGCCGGCCTGCCGCTGCAGGACATGGAATTCGTCCAGTTCCACCCGACCGGCATCTATGGCGCGGGCGTTCTCATCACCGAGGGAGCGCGCGGCGAGGGCGGCTATCTGACGAACTCCGAGGGCGAGCGTTTCATGGAACGCTATGCCCCCTCGGCCAAGGATCTGGCATCGCGCGACGTCGTGTCGCGTTCGATGGCGCTGGAAATCCGCGAAGGCCGCGGCGTCGGACCGCACAACGACCATATCTATCTGCACCTCGACCATATCGATCCCGCCGTGCTGGCCGAGCGCCTGCCCGGGATCACCGAGAGCGGCAAGATTTTCGCGGGCGTCGACCTGACGCGCCAGCCGCTGCCGGTCGTGCCGACGGTCCATTACAATATGGGCGGCATTCCCTGTAACTATCATGGTGAAGTCGTCACGCTGAAGGACGGCAACCCCGATACGGTCGTCCCCGGCCTGTTCGCGGTCGGCGAAGCGGCGTGCGTGTCGGTCCACGGCGCGAACCGCCTCGGCTCGAACAGCCTGATCGATCTGGTCGTCTTCGGCCGCGCGACCGGCCACCGCCTGAAGGAAATCCTGACCCCGGGCGCGGCGCAGCAGGCGCTGCCCAAGGACAGTGCCGACCTGGCGCTGTCGCGCCTCGACCATTTCCGCAACGCCAACGGCGGTTCGCCGACCGCGGAAATCCGGACCGAGATGCAGCGCGCGATGTCGCAGCATGCGGCGGTGTTCCGCACCGACGAGCTGATGGCCGAGGGCAAGGAAAAGCTGACCAAGACCTATCAGCGGATGAACGACGTCCAGGTCACCGACCGCAGCCTGATCTGGAACACCGACCTGGTCGAAACGCTCGAGCTCGACAATCTGATCAGCCAGGCGACGGTGACGATGCATTCGGCGTTCAATCGCAAGGAAAGCCGCGGCGCCCACGCGCACGAGGATTTCCCGAACCGCGACGACAAGACGTGGATGAAGCACACCATCGGCTGGTTCGAAGGCTGGGGCGGCAAGGGCGGCGGCGTTCGCCTGGATTACCGTCCGGTCCACGAATATACGCTGTCGGACGACGCCGAATATATCAAGCCGAAGGCGCGCGTTTACTGATGGGGGCGGTCGCCCGGACCGTCCCTCTCCGACTGCTGCACCGCTTCGCGCTGGCCGTGGCGCTGCTGCTCGTGGCGGCGGCCTGGCCGGCCCGCGCGGACAGCTGGGCACCGCCGACGATCACCACCTATGCCTCGGCGAACGGCCAGTACCGGCTGACGGTCGTGCCGCGGGATATCGAAAGCCAGCTCGCCTATTTCCAGGCGAAGTCGCGCGGCGAGACGCTGCCCGAACCCGAAGGGCCGCTGGGCCGGTTCGAGCGGCTGGACGGCGGCGAGTGGGTGTCGGTCTGGAGCCGGGGACTGGTCAACGAAGTCGCGCCGGTCCAGGCGATCGTCAGCGACGACGGCCGCCATGTCGTCACCTTCGACAATTGGCACAGCACCGGACATGGCGATCATGTCGTCGTCATCTATGGCGATGGCGGCGCGCTCGTGCGGTCGTTGCGGCTCGACCAGATCGTGCCGGCCTATTTCATCGACGGGCTTCCCGCCTCGGTCAGCAGCATCCAGTGGCAATCGAAGCCGCCGCGGCTGGACGGGGACGTGATCGAACTGACGATTGCCGAACCCGACGACGGCCCGGACCAGCGCGGCGGCTTTCCGTTGCGCGTCGCGCTGGCTGACGGCGGTGTCGCGCCGATCGCGGCCGATGTCATGGCGCGGCTGGGACCGGCGATGTGCAAGGCGCATGTCGGGGGCGTGCGGTCGTGGAACGCCTATCTCGCCTATCAGCGCGCCGACCTGGTCTATCCCGGGGCGGCCGACAAGGATGGCTGGGATCGCTACGTCGCCAACGCCATCCTGCGTTTGAAGCCGGCGAAAATGCCTGACGCCGACGATTCGGAAGGCGGCGTGGGCAGCTGGATGGACGAGATGCCGTTCGAACTTCTGGACCGCGGCGCCTATATGGCGAGCGATTTTCGCAAGGATTTCCGCTTGGCGCTCGTGGTGCCGGCGTCGGAGATGCCGCGCCGCTGGTTCACCGCGCGCGATCAGGACGCGATGCTGCGCGAGATCGAGGGGCAGGCCGGCAAGATCAAGCCGGGGCAATTGGCGGGCGTCGAGATGCTGTTCCTGACCGATCAGGCGCATTGGGCGCGGATAAGCGCGCTGCTCGCCCACAGCGGCGCGCGGCTGACTTTGGTCGACATCGCGGTGCCGGTGCCGCCGCGTCCCGACGACATCGCGCGATTGCCGCCGGCGCGGGAAATCGATCCGGCATGCGGCGGAACGCCGGGCTGATTATTCGCCGAAGATGCTCTTGATCGGGTCGAGGTCGGAGAAGGGCGTTTCGACGTCCTGGCCCATCACCCACAGCTTGTGACAGGCGATCACGAAGAACATGACCGCGATCGTCCACACGATGATCGTCTTGATGATGCGCCAGCGCTTGGCCTCATAGGCCGCGAGCGCGCGGGCCTTGTGGTCGATGCCCAGCTCGCCCTCGAACTCGGCGACAAGTTGCGCGCGGCGGGTGCGCGAAATGTTCGCGAGACTCGCGGCCTGCCCATCATTGTTCGAACGGCGATTCGACATCGCTATACCTTGTGGTCCCAACAGTCCTGCATCGAGCCATAAGGAATAGCCCCTGATAAAGGGTTAATCGGCTGGTCGGAATGCGGTCAGTCGAGGGCGACGCCGATCAGTTTCAGCCGCGCCGATGCCCCGCGAAGCAGCGTCAGATCGCGCGGGGGCACGGCCAGCGCGGCCGCCAGCAGCTTGATGACGGCGGCGTTGGCCGCGCCGTCGGCGGGCGGGGCGCTGACGCGCAGATGCACCGCGCCGTCGACGATCCTGACCTCGTCGCGGCTGGCCCCGGGCGTGACCCGCACCTCGATCCGCCCCGGCGCGGCGAGCGCGCGCAGGGCGTCGGTCAGCGCGGGGTCGGGACGATATTTCAGATGGTGACGACCAGCTTGCCGACCGCGGTGCGGTCGCCCAGCTTGGCGATCGCCTTGCCGCCCTCTTCCAGCGTGAAGCTCTCGGTCACGCGCGGCTGGATCTTGCCCTGTTCCCACAGCTGGAACAGCCGCGCGATGTTGGCGCGGTTGCGCGCGGGCTCGCGCACGACGAACGCGCCCCAAAAGACGCCCGCGACGTCGCAGCTCTTCAGCAGCGTCAGGTTCAGCGGCAGGCGCGGGATGCCCGCGGGGAAGCCGACGACGAGATAGCGGCCCTCCCACGCGATCGAGCGCAGCGCGGGTTCGGCATAGTCGCCGCCGACCGCGTCATAGATGACGTTCGCGCCGTTCGGCCCGACGGCTTCCTTGAACTTGTTCGCGAGTTCCTTCGACTGGTCCTTGTCGAACGGCTGGCGGCCATAGACGACGACTTCGTCGGCGCCGGCCTGGCGAGCGATTTCGCCCTTTTCCTCGCTCGACACGCCCGCGACGACGCGCGCGCCGAACGCCTTGCCAAGCTCGACCGCCGCGATGCCGACGCCGCCCGAGGCGCCGAGCACCAGCAGCGTGTCGCCTTCGGCGATATGGCCGCGATCGACGAGCGCGTGGATGCTGGTGCCATAGGTCATCAGCAGCGAGGCGCCCTCGGCAAAGCCGTGCGTTTCGGGGAGGTGATAGACATTGTGGACGCCGACCGCGACGGCTTCGGTCATGCCGCCGTTGCCGCAGCCCGCGATCACGCGGTCGCCGACCTTGAACTCGGTCACGCCCTCGCCAACCTCGGCCACCAGGCCCGCGACTTCGCCGCCGGGGGCGAAGGGGCGCTCGGGGCGGAACTGATATTTATCCTCGATGATCAGCACGTCGGGGAAGTTGACGGCGCAGGCCTTCACATCGATCACGATCTGGCCCTTGCCCGCGGTCGGGCGCGGCAGTTCGCCCAATACGAGCGTTTCGGGGCCGCCGGTTGCGGTCGACAAGAGAGCCTTCATCATCTTCTCCTTTGGCTGTTATGCTATCGCGGGGCGCATCCAGGGGCGGTCCGCGTCGAGCTGCGCCTCATAGGCGCCGATCGCGGCGTCGCTCTTTTCGGTAAGCGAAATCTCGTCGAGCCCTTCGAGCAGGCACATCTTGCGGAACGGATCGATCTCGAAGGTGAAGCGGTCCTGGAAGGGCGTCGTCACCGTCTGCGTGTCGAGGTCGACATGCACCGGGTCGGTCTGCGCCACCTCCATCAGCCGGTCGATCGCCGGTTGCGGCAGGACGACGGGCAGGATGCCGTTCTTGACCGCATTGCCCGAGAAAATGTCCGAATAGCTGGGGGCGATGACGACGCGGATGCCCAGGTCGCCGAGCGCCCAGGCGGCATGCTCGCGGCTGGACCCGCAGCCGAAATTGTCGCCCGCGATCAGGATCGGCGCGCCCTTGAACACCGGGCTGTCGAACAGATTGTCGGGGTCGGCGCGCAGGCTTTCGAACGCGCCGCGGCCCATGCCTTCGCGCGTCGTGGTCTTCAGCCAGTGCGCGGGGATGATGACGTCGGTGTCGACATTCTTAAGCCCGAAGGGAATCGCGCGGCCTTCGACCTTTTCGATCGGGGTCATGCCATCAACTCCCGCACGTCGGTGAGCTTGCCGGTGACCGCGGCGGCGGCGGCCATCGCCGGGCTGACCAGATGGGTGCGGCTGCCCGGTCCCTGGCGGCCGACGAAATTGCGGTTGCTGGTGCTGGCGCAGCGCTCGCCCGCGGGCACCTTGTCGGGGTTCATCGCGAGGCAGGCCGAGCAGCCAGGCTCGCGCCATTCGATGCCCGCGTCGATGAAGATGCGGTCGAGCCCTTCGGCCTCCGCCTGCGCCTTGACCAGGCCGGAGCCGGGGACGACGATCGCCCAGCGGACGTTGGCGGCCTTTTTGCGGCCCTTGATCACCGCGGCGGCGGCGCGCAGATCCTCGATCCGGCTGTTGGTGCAGCTGCCGATGAAGATATTCTCGATCGGCACATCCTGCATCCGCGTGCCGGGCTCCAGCCCCATATAGGCGAGCGATTTGGCGGCGGCGACCTGCTTCGACGGATCGGCGAAGGCCGCGGGGTCGGGCACGACGCCGGTGATCGGCACGACATCCTCCGGGCTGGTGCCCCAGGTGACGCTGGGCGCGATGTCGGCGGCGTCGATGACCACGACCTTGTCATAGGTCGCAGCCGGATCGCTCGCCAGGGTCTTCCAATAGGCGACGGCGTCGTCCCAGTCGGCGCCCTTCGGCGCATAGGGGCGGCCCTTCAGATAGGCGAAGGTGACCTCGTCGGGAGCGATCAGGCCCGCGCGGGCGCCGCCCTCGATCGCCATGTTGCTGACCGTCAGGCGCCCCTCGATCGACAGCGCGCGGATCGCGCTGCCGGTATATTCGATGACATGGCCCGTGCCGCCCGCGGCGCCGATGGTGCCGGTGATGTGCAGGATGATGTCCTTGGCGCTGACGCCGGGGCCGACCTGACCCTCGACGCGCACTTCCATCGTCTTCGACGGCTGCAGCAACAGCGTCTGCGTCGCCAGCACATGCTCGACCTCGCTGGTCCCGATGCCGAAGGCGAGCGCGCCGATGCCGCCGTGGCAGGCGGTGTGGCTGTCGCCGCAGACGATCGTCGTGCCGGGCAGCGAAAACCCCTGTTCGGGCCCGACGACATGGACGATGCCCTGCTCGGGCGCGACCGCGTCGATATAGCGGATGCCGTATTCGGGCGCGTTCTTTTCCAGCGCGGCAAGCTGCGCCGCGCTTTCGCGATCGGCGATCGGCAATCTGTTGCCCGCGGCGTCGAGCCGCGCGGTAGTCGGTACATTATGATCGGGCACCGCAAGCGTCAGATCGGGGCGGCGCACCGTGCGGCCGCTCGCGCGAAGGCCGGCAAAAGCCTGCGGGCTGGTGACTTCATGGACGAGGTGGCGGTCGATGAAGATCAGGCAGGTACCGTCGGGGCGCTGTTCGACGACATGCGCGTCCCAGATTTTCTCATAAAGGGTGCGGGGCCGAGTCATGCGGTCCACTTAAGCCGCCTGGATAACAATGCAAGCGAGTGGCGATCAAAAACGCAATTTTCGGTCGCGCGATCGGCAGCCCGTCACGCCCGATCGCGGCGACGAAGGCGACGGCGCGAAGGTGGCGCGACCGGCACAACCGGTCTATAATCGGCGCATGTCGACGCCCGCCATCATCGCCCTGATCCTCGCCACCGTCGCGGCGATGGAGGGCGTCGCCTGGGCGAGCCACAAATATATCATGCACGGCTTCGGCTGGGCCTGGCACCGCGACCATCACGAGCCGCACGACAATAGGCTGGAAAAGAACGACCTGTTCGCGATCGTCGGCGCCGCGATGAGCATTTCGATGTTCGCCGCCGGCAGCCCCATGATCCTGGGCGCGTCGGCGTGGGAGCCGGGGACGTGGATCGGCCTGGGCATCCTGTTTTACGGCATCATCTATACGCTGGTGCACGACGGGCTGGTCCACCAGCGCTATTTCCGTTGGGTGCCGCGGCGCGGCTATGCGAAGCGGCTGGTGCAGGCGCACAAGCTGCACCATGCGACGATCGGCAAGGAGGGCGGCGTCAGCTTTGGCTTCGTCATCGCGCGCGACCCGGCAAAGCTGAAGGCCGAACTCAAGGCGCAGCGCGAAGCGGGGATCGCGGTGG
This sequence comes from Sphingomonadales bacterium, assembly GCA_017309275.1. Taxonomy (GTDB): domain Bacteria; phylum Pseudomonadota; class Alphaproteobacteria; order Sphingomonadales; family Sphingomonadaceae; genus Sphingopyxis. The sequence goes on from JAFKLT010000041.1 coordinate 82,214, forward strand.
TGCGCGAGGCGCTGGTCGATTGACCCCACATACGGCCGCGTTGGTCCTGATCGCGAGTGCCCCGCTGGTGGCGGCGTGCGGCGAGAAAGGCGAGGCGGTTTGCGGCAGCGCCGCCCTGAAAGGCGATTTCTCTCCCATCGGGCAGGCCCGCGACGACCCGGCAGCGGCCGTCGCGATCGCGACGGCTGTAAAGGTTACAGGCAGCAGCGAAGCGACCTTCGCCGCCGATTATATCGGCCATGAAGGCAAGGCCAGGCGCGATGGGGCCCGCTGTTTTCAGTTCGTCCCGAAATCCTGCGGCGTCGGCGGTGCTGTGACGATGTGCGTCACGCCCGCGCTCGAGCCACAGGATGTCACGGCATCCGAATAAGCGTCATGCCGTCCGATAATCGGCGGTGATCACGCCCGCTGCGGCGAGTTCGACCTCGTGGCTTTCCTCGCGCCATTCCTCGACCAGCGCCTGGCGTTCCCATTCGATCATTGCGGGGTGCGCCAGCATATGGTCGACCCAGGCCTGCCCGGCACCGACGTCGAGGCCATAGGTGCGGATGCGGAAGGCGACGGGGGCGAAGAAGGCGTCGACGGCGGAAAAGTCCGCGCCCGCGAGCCAGGGGCCGCCGAAGCGGGTCAGGCCTTCCTCGAACAGTTCGCGGATGCGCGTGACGTTCGAGCGCAGCGCATCGGACATCGGCTTTGGCGTCACGCGGACGCCGACGTTCATCGTGCAGTCGTTGCGCAGCGCCGAAAAGCCGCTGTGCATCTCCGCCACCGCACATTGCGCCCAGGCGCGGGCGTCGGGGTCGGCGGGCCAGACCCCGGCATGGCGGTCGGCGAGGTACAGGGCGATGCCCAGCGAATCGTGCAGCGTGCGCCCCTCGTGCAGCAGCGCCGGAACCTGTCCGGTGGGGGAGAAGCTGCGGAAGGCGTCGTAGTTCACGGGCTTGGTAAAGGGTTCGATGCGATCCTCGAACGCGATGTCGAGCGCGCTCATCAGCACCCACGGACGAAGCGACCAGCTGGAGTAATTGCGGTTGGCGGTGATCAGCACATACATGCGGCGCGCTCCTGGGCAAGGATGGGGGAGGTGTAGTCGGGGTCGTGCGCGAAGGGCAGGGCGCCGCCGCCGCGAAGCGCCGCGAGCACGCTTTCGAAGTCGGTTTTCGCGCGCCAGCCGAAGCGGCGCTCGGCGCGCGACGGATCGTACACGCGGTCGATGGTTTCGGGCAGGACCCAGCCCGCGGCCGCATAGAGTTCGGCGGCATCAGGGTGGTGGCGGACGATCACCGCGCGCGCGTCGCGTGCCAGTTCCTCGGCCTCTTCGCGCGCGAAGGGCGGCGGGGCCGAGAGGATGAAGGTGTCGCAGCCGATCCGCGGCGCGGCCTCCAGCGCCGCGAGATGCGCCGCGGCGGCATCCTCGACCGTCAGGCGGCGGTTCAGCAGCTCGTTGGCCTTCAGATTCGGGCCGCTGGGCACCGCATGCGTATCATCGTCTTCGGGAAAGAAACGGCCGGTGCGCAGGATCGCGACATGGATGCCATGCTCGCGGTGCACCAGGCGGCAGGCCTGCTCGGCCGCGAGCTTGGTGATGCCATAGATGTTGCGCGGTTCGATCGGCCCGAAATCCTCGTCCATCCACCATGCGCCCGCCGTGCCCGCGCCCGCGCGCACGTCGGCGCGTACCATCAGCGAGGTGGTGGAGGTGAAGAGGAACCGGTCGTTGCCGGCCGCGACGGCGGCCTCGATCAGGTTGAGCGTGCCCGTTGTATTGACGTCGATGAAGGCCTGGCGCGGGTAGCGGACGATGTCGGGCTTGTGCAGTGCGCCGCCGTGGATGACCGCCTCGATCCCATGATCGCCCATCGTCCGGTCGACGAGCGCGCGGTCGGCGACGGTGCCGATCACCTGGGTATGCGCGCCGGGAACGACGTCGAGTCCGATGACGGCATGGCCATTGCCGGTCAGCAGCGGCGCGAGATAGCGCCCCAGCCAGCCCGACGATCCGGTCAGCAGCACGCGCATCGACGATTCTCCTCTCGGCCCCCGGCGCGCGCCTGATACACAGGCCGGGGAGGGCGGAGCAAGCATGTCCCGCGCGGCCAGGCGCGAGCGACGGGCAAGCTATCGCTTCAAATTCACCGCCGCCGGGCCGCTGCCCGCGCCGCCGCCCGTCACCGGCGGCAGTTCGCTGAGGTCGAGCCAGCGGCCGTCGCTATGCTTGTGATAGCTGTCGATCACCGCGAAGGGGATGCGGAAGGGGAACCCCCAATCGCTGTTCCACATCGCGACGACGCCGGTCCGCGTGGCCGGTTCGAAAATCATCGTCGCGCGATAGCCCGACACCGCGCCCGAATGGCCTTCGAGTCGGTAGCCGTCATAGGAAAAGCTGCGCCAGCCGAGGCCATAGGTCGCGTCGCTGTTGGCCTGCCGCAGGGTGCCGCCATAGAGCCGCTCGGTACGCACGCGCCCCTCATGCGCGATCTTCAACGCCGCCTTTGGCAGCACGTCGGGGCGGTTGCCCATCATCGCCTGCATCCATGTGGCGAAATCGACGATATCGCTTTCGACGCCCGCCGCGGCGGGAACGCGCCAATAGGCCTCCTTGAGCGGGCGGACCTGTGCGCCGCGGTGCGGCCTTGCCCAATCCTTGGCGTTCGTCAGCCGCTCCATCCCATATCCCGCGCTGATCATGCCGAGCGGGCGGAAAAAGCGGCTCTCGACCGCATCGGTGAAGGGTTCGTTCGCGGCCTGCGCCAATATCTCGCTCGCGGTGTCGAAGGCGATGTTCTGATAGGTGTGGCAGGTGCCGGGTTCGCATTGCAGCGGCGCGCCGGACAGGCTGCTACGCAGCAGCGCGGGATCCTGTCCCTCCTCCAGCTTTTCGTCATAGGCGTTCTTGGTCAGCCCGGTGCGCTGCGCCAGCAGGTCGCCGAAGCTCAGCCGCGCCTCGGCGCCGCCCGGCAAATGCAGCGAAGTGCGCCAGTCGGCGACCGGACGATCGAGGTCGACCGTGCCGTCATTGGCCATGGCGCCGGCGAGGGCCCCCGTCGCGGTCTTCGAAACCGAGGCCCAGCGGAACAGCGTTTGCGGCGTCACCGGCGCGCCGGTCGATTTGTCCGCGACGCCATAGGTGCGCACGAAGCGCAGTTCGCCATCCTCGACCACCGCGACCGCCAGCCCGGCCATTTCGGGCCGCTGCGCCAGGTCGGACAATTGCCGGTCGAGCGTGCGATAGTCGATCCGCCCCCGCCATTCCTCGGGCGTGTCGGGCAGGTTTTCGGCGGACTTGAACGGGATATCAACGCTGGCGAGCATGTGGCTGCCGCCGAGGGCGCGAACGCCGAACCAGCCGGTCAGGACCAGTGCGGCGACAGCGATGAGACCTAATAGAATGCGGGGCATGGACTCGGGATTAGATGGCGACCTCATATTTGGCCGTCGTCTTAGCCGCGACTTCCTCCGCCGTCACCCCCGGCGCGAGCTCGATCAACTTGAACGGGCTGTCGTGATCGTCGCGCCGGAACACCGCCAGGTCGGTGATGATCATGTCGACGACATTCTTGCCGGTCAGCGGCAGGGTGCACGCCGGGATGAATTTCGGGCTGCCGTCCTTGGCATTATGTTCCATCACGACGATGATCTTTTTGACGCCCGCGACCAGATCCATCGCGCCGCCCATGCCCTTGATCATCTTGCCCGGGATCATCCAGTTCGCGATGTCGCCATTTTCGGCGATCTCCATCGCGCCGAGGACGGTCAGGTCGATGTGGCCGCCGCGAATCATCGCGAAACTGTCGGCGGACGAGAAATAGGCCGACTGCGGCAGTTCGCTGATCGTCTGCTTGCCCGCGTTGATCAGGTCGGCATCCTCCTCGCCCTCAAGGGGGAAGGGGCCGATACCGAGCATGCCGTTTTCCGACTGCAGCGTGACCGTCATCCCCGCGGGAATATGGTTCGCGACCAGCGTCGGAATGCCGATGCCCAGATTGACGTAATAGCCGTCCTGAAGCTCCTTTGCGGCGCGCGCCGCCATGTCGTCGCGCGTCCAGCCCTTGGTTTCTTCGGCCATCAATTCGGCTCCCATTGCTTGTCGGAGGGGAAGGCGTCGTCCCAGCCCAGCTTTTCCCAGGGGCCGTAGACGGGGTTGGGGAACAGGAACCAGCCCTTGTCCCACAGCGCGGCGGCGGCGGGGCCGGTCGCCAGCGCCATGCGGGTCGCGGCGGGCAGGTCCCTGGCGTTGAACTGCTGGCTGAAATCGCCGAGCTGGTCGCCGCCCAGGATGATGACGCAATATTTCGCGGCGATCGCCGCGCGGCGCGGGTCCTTGCTCGATCCGCCGGCATCGTCGCCCATCAGGAACAGCGTTTCGCCATGCTTGAATTCACCCAGCCCGGCGGCGCGAAGCGTATCCTCGCTGCCCTTCGCATTCGCGGCGGTGCGGTTGGTGTTCGCGATGACGGTGATGCCCGCCGCGCGCAGCCGGTTCACCATCTCGACCGTGCCGGGCATCGCGATCGCCTTGCCCACGCCGGTCTTTTCCCACTGGTCCCAGACCTTCGGATCGAACGCCGTGCCCTTTTCGGCGAAATAGCGCATCGGGCCGAGGTTCCAGATCAGCGTTTCGTCGGCGTCGAACACCGCGGCAAAGGGCTTTTTGCCGCACGGTTCAAAGGTCGGCGCCTCCATCCCGGCGCCGGGCGCGAGGACGACGCTGTCCTTCGGCCGCTGCTTGATGCGCCACACGCCATAATCGGCGATCCGCGCGTTGGTCGCGCGCACGGCGGCCGCCGCCTCGGGCGAGCCATAGAGATATTGCAGCGCGACCGGCGGCTTGGCGGCTTCGGTCGGAGCCGGAGCCGGAGCGGCGGGCGCTGGTGGCGGAGCGGCGGGCGGGGCCGGGGCCGTCGCGACCTCGGCCGGCGCGCTCGCGCAGCCGGCAAGCAGCAGCGCGCCGCCGATGGCGCCGATGGCGGGGCCGCGCATCACGCCGTCTCGCGCGGGCGCGTGGTGCGGAATTCGATCTTCTTGTCGTAGGGGGCGCCGACGATCATGCGCTTCACATAAATGCCGGGCAGGTGGATCGCGTCGGGATCGAGGCTGCCGGTGGGGACGATCTCTTCGACCTCGGCGACGCAGATCCTGGCCGCGGTCGCCATCGGCTGGTTGAAGTTGCGCGCGGTCTTGCGAAAGATCAGATTACCGCTCTCGTCGGCCTTCCATCCCTTGATGATCGCCAGGTCGGCGAAGATGCCGCGTTCCAGGATATAATCCTGTCCGTCGAAACTCTTCACTTCCTTGCCCTCGGCGACGAGCGTGCCGACGCCGGTCTTGGTGTAGAAGCCCGGAATGCCCGCGCCGCCCGCACGGCAGCGTTCGGCCAGCGTGCCCTGCGGACAGAATTCGACCTCCAGCTCGCCCGCCAGATATTGACGTTCGAATTCCTTGTTCTCACCGACGTAGGACGAGATCATCTTTTTGACCTGCTTGGTGCGGAGCAGCTTGCCCAGGCCTTCGCCGTCGATGCCCGCATTGTTGCTGGCGATCGTCAGGTCCCGGGTGCCCGCGTCGCGGATCGCGTCGATCAGCCGTTCGGGGATCCCGCAGAGGCCGAAACCGCCCGCGCAGATATGCATGCCGTCGAAGAGCAGTCCCTCGAGTGCGGCAGCGGCGTCGGAATAGCGCTTGTTCCCCATGAAACAGCCTCCTTGATCGATTTGAAGGCGCGACATTGGCGCATTTGATCCATCAATTCTAATTACTCTATTTTTCGATTATACATAAATGATGTCTATCAATCGCGTCTCGCTCTATCATCTCGAAACCTTGTTGTGGATCGACCGGCTCGGCACCTTTTCGGCGGCGGCGGAGCGGCTCAACACGACGCAGCCCGCGGTGTCGGCGCGGATGCGCGAACTGGAACAGCGGCTGGGCACCGCCTTGTTCCATCGCGACGGGCGCGGGATGTCGCTGACCGCCGCGGGGCGCAAGCTGGTGCGCGACTGCGATCCGCTGCTCCGCGACATGCAGATCGCGCTGCTCGGCAGCGGCGGTTATGGCGAGGCGAGCGGCGTGGTGCGGATCGGCGCGGGCGAGATCGCGGCGGCAAGCTGCCTTCCCGGCTTCGTCGCGGGGCTGAAGGTCGACATGCCCAACGTCGGCCTGGAGATCGAGATCGACCTGACCGCGAACCTGATCCAGCAATTGCTCACCGGGCGGACCGACATGGTCTTCGCCGCAGGGCCGATCGCGCATCCCGCGCTGAAGACCGCGCCGATCGGGGCGGTGGACCTGGTCTGGCTGGCGAGCCCGGCGGTCGCGGCGCGGTTTGGCGGCGACGGGGGCGACCGGCCGATTCCCGTCTGGTCGCTCGCCAGCCCCTCGCCGATCCACGGCCGGATGCGCGATGCGATCGCGGCGTCGCGGATCGCGAAGGAATCGCTCAACCTGTGCAACAATGCGCGCACGATGATCGACATCGCCAGGGCCGACGGCGGCGTCGGCATCTTTCCCGAACCGATGGCGCGGGCGGAGGTGGCGAGCGGCGCGCTGGTCGAACTGGCGGACATGCCCGCGCTGGCGCCGGTCGAATTTCACGTCGCGATGCGCGTTTCGGACACCGAACCGCTGCTGTCGCGCATCTTCGACCGCGCGGCGCAGCTGAGCCTGACCGCGGCCGCGGGCGTTGACATCGATCAATGAAGCGCGCCCGGGCGCCGCGCATGATCTCCCCACCGGGCAAGGCCCGCCAGACAAAGGAGGTCTCCCATGCGTATGATCCTCGTCCATGCCGATCACGACAAGGCCAATGAGGCGCGGCTGCAGACCGCGCTCGATATCGCGCGGTGCCAGCGCGCGCACGTCACCCTGCTGATCGCGACGCCCTTTCAGCAATTCGTCGCGGTCGACCCGTTCGGCGGCAGCTATCTGCTGCGCGAGGCGATGGCGAAGTCGCAGGCCGAGGATGCAGCGCTGGAGGCCGCGCTGTCGGTGCGCCTGGAGACCGAGGACGTGCCGTGGGACGTCGTCGTCGCCGACGGCGATATCGTCGGCTCGCTCGCCGCCGCCGCGACCTTTGCCGACCTGGCCGTCGTCAGCCTGCCGGGCAAGCCGGGCAGCCGGGCGATCGGCCCCGAACTACTGGCGGGCGACCTTGCGCTCGCGACGTCTGTGCCGGTCCTGGCGCTGCCGCGCGATTGCGAGCGGCTGGACCTCGACGCACCCGCAATGGTCGCGTGGAACGGCAGCCCGGAGGCGGCGAACGCGCTGCGCGCGGCGGTGCCGCTGCTGCGCGGACGCGAGGTCGTGCTGGTGTCGGTGGGCAAGGACGACGGCACGCTACCCGCCGGCGATGCGCTGACCTATTTGTCGCGGCACGACATTCATGCCGAGGCGCGCATCGTCGATCGCGGCGGGGTGACGGTCGAGGAGGCGCTCGAAAAGGCGGCGGATGCGATGGGCGCGGGGCTGATCGTCATGGGCGCGTTCGGCAAGAGCCGGCTGCGCGAGACGCTGTTCGGCGGCGTGACGCAATATCTGGTGACCGCCGGACGCATCCCGCTGCTGCTCGCGCACTAGCGCGGCGGGCGCCGGCGCCGCACTGGCCTGTCAGGGCAGCGGCAGCTCCAGCGCGGCGGACAGGTCGGCAAGCGCCTGTTCGCCGCTCGTCACCTTGATCGCATGCATGCCCAGCGCGCTCGCCGGCTTGCAGTTGATGCCGAGGTCGTCGAGGTAGACGCAGCTCGCGGGCTCGACCGACAGCGCCTCGCACATCATCAGATAGATGCGCGGGTCGGGCTTGCGGACGCCGGCCTTGCTCGATTCGATGACATGGTCGAAGCGCGCCATGATGTCCGCGACCTCGTTCGCGGCCTCGAC